>JBBIOE010000020.1:0-53710 GCA_037443525.1 Archangiaceae bacterium
AGCTGTTCGGCCACGAGAAGGGCGCCTTCACCGGCGCCGAGGCGCGGCACCCGGGCAAGTTCGAGGTCGCCGACGGCGGCACCGTCTTCATCGACGAGCTGGGCGAGCTGCCCTTGCCGGTGCAGGGCAAGCTCTTGCGCGTGCTGCAAGACCGCGAGTTCGAGCGCGTCGGCGGCACCCAGACGGTGCCGGTGGACGTGCGCATCGTGGCGGCGACGCACCGCGACCTCTCGCAGGTTGTGAAGGAGGGCAAGTTTCGCGAGGACCTCTACTACCGCGTCAAGGTGGTAGAGCTCGCCCTGCCCGCCCTGCGCCACCGCGGGCCGGACGATCTGGAGCGCCTGGCGCGGCACTTCGTCGCCCAGGCGGCCAGGCGGCACCACCTGACCGAGCCCACCCTCTCCCCCGGGGCGCTGGAGCGCCTGCTCTCGTGGCAGTGGCCCGGCAACGTGCGCGAGCTGGAGAACTGCGTGGAGAGCGCAGTGGTGCTGTGCGAGGGCGAGATCCTCCCCGAGCACCTGCCGCTGCCCACCCAGGGGAGAGGCCTCGCCCCGCTCTCCCCCGCCGCCGCGCCCGATGCGCCGGTCGTGCCCCTGGCCGACGTCGAGCGCCGCCACGTGCTCGCGGCGCTGGACAAGGCGAAGGGCAACCGGACCCTGGCCGCGAAGTGGCTCGGCATCGGCCGCAACACGCTGGGGCGGAAGTTGAAGGAGTACGGGCTGGGCGACGAGTGAGCGCGGCGATCGCGCGCGTCGACCTGCCGTTCGCCCTGAGCGAACGGGAGGGTCGCTCGAGCGCTCAGATCGGCCACCGCCTCGAGGTCCTCGCCGGCCCTCCGTGGGGCGCGGTGACCAAACGGAGACGACCGGCCACTCCCTTCGCGCTACGGTCCTCTGCCATGACCTCGACTCCGGAGTGGCTGTCGCCGTTCTCTTTCGAGTTCCAGAAGGCCATCGCCGCCCAGCTCGCCGACGGCAGGCAGGGCAAGCTCGCCTGCCTCGACGCCGACGGCACGCTGTGGAGCGAGGACATCGGCGAGGCGCTCTTGCGCTGGCTCGCGGCCGGCGGGCTGTTGCCGAAGCTCGGCGCGGCGAGAGATCCCGCCGACATCTGGGACGAGTACGAGGCCCGGGTGAAGAAGAACCGCAGCGAGGGCTACGGCTGGGCGGTGCAGGTCATGGCCGGGCTCGAGGAGACCGACGTGCGGCGCTGGTCGCGGCAGATGGCGCACGCCTGGCCCAACTACCGGCCGGCGATGGCCGGGCTGGTGCAGGGCCTCACCTCCGCCGGCTACGAGGTGTGGCTCGTCTCCGCGAGCAACGGGTGGATCGTCGCTGCCGGCGCCGCCCACGTGAACGCCAACCCCTCGCACGTGCTCGGGGTGCGCGTGGAGGTCGACGACGGCGAGCTCACCGATCGCCTCGTGCTCCCAGTCACCTGCAACCAGGGCAAGGTCGAGGCGATCGAGAAGCGCTTGGGCCGCCGGCCCGATCTCGCCATCGGCGACAGCCTGGGCGACCTGGAGATGCTCGAGTTCGCCCGCCTCCCCCTCGCGGTCGGCCGCCACGACAAGGCCACCGCCGAGCTGCTCGGCATCGCCAAGACCCGCGGCTGGGCCACCCACCTCTTCTGAGGCGAGAGGGGCCCTACGCCGCGCCCTTCGGCTTCGCGTTCCACAAGACGGCCATCAGCGCCGCCGGCACCGCCGCGAGCCCCGCCAGCACCCAGAAGGCCACCGCCCAGTCGTGGTGCGCCCGATCGAGCACCCAGCCGATACCCGCCCCGGAGAAGACCGCGCCAAGCGCTCCGGCGCTCATGGTGAAGCCCGTGGCCGCCGCCGCCGCGCGAGGGTGGCTGAAGTCCACCGTCGCCGCGCCGCTCATCAGCATGTCGGGCCCGTAGATGAGGACGCCCGCGAGGCCCAACAGGCCCATCGCCAGCACCGTGGAGCCCGCGGGGATCTGCGTGAAGGCCACGCAGGTGAACGACAGGAGCACCAGCATCACCGCGCTCAAGGGAGCCCGCCGCCCGCCGAAGAGCGCGTCCGAGGCCCAGCCCGCCGCCACCGCGCCCACCGCGCCGAGCATCGGCAGGGCCACCGCCTTGAAGGCGCTGTTCCCCAGCGATTCACCGTGGAACCCGGCCATGTACTGAATCGACCAGTTCATGAACGCGTAGCGCACGGCGTTGGAGCAGAAGAAGGCCACCGAGAGCAGCCACAGCACCCGGTTCGAGAGCGTGAGCTTCAAGACCTGAAGCGCGCTCAGCTCGTCGTAGGCCGGCGCGGGCACAGGCCCGCTCGCGGCCTTCTTCGGCTCGGCCACCACCGGTGGGAGCCCCGCGTCCTCCGGCCGGTTGCGCACGAAGAGCCCGAAGACGACGGCCACCGGCAAGAGCGCCACGCCCGGCACCGCGAAGACCGCCCGCCACCCGAAGCGCTGCGACAGCGTCCCGGCGAGCAGCCAGGCGAAGACGTTGCCCAGCATGTAGCAGGTCGACAACAGCCCGATGACGAAGCCCCGCCGCTTCGCCGGCGTCCACGCCGCCATCGTCCCCACCACCAGCGACCAGCCGGCCGACTGCGCCCACCCGTTGATGCCCCAGAGGATGAGCATCAATGAGTAGCTCGACACCTGAGAGAAGCAGACGTTGGCGAGGCCCGCGACCAGCAGCGCGGCGGTCATCATTCTCCGGGCCCCGAAGCGCACCGCGAGCTGGCCGTTGACGAACTGGCCGACGGCGTACACCGCCGAGTAGACCGAGGGGATGAGGCCGATCTTGGCGTCGGTCCACCCCGGGAAGTCCTTCAAGATCGCGGGCTGGGCGGCCGAGAAGTTGAGGCGGCAGAGATAGTACGACGCGTAGGCCAGCCACAGCAGCCAGAAGATGCGCACCTGCCAGGCCCACAGGCCCCGGGGCGCGGCGCCAGCGATGGGAGCGGGGGCGACGGTGTCCACGGGGCGCACACTACCCACCCGTCGCCGCCCGGGACATCGAGTCGTGAGTGGGGGAAACTTTCCCGATCGGCGGACCAGGGAGCGCCCGCCACCCTGGGTCGGGCGATACCCGTTGTGACGCGAGGGGTCACGCCTCAGTGCAACAACTGTTGCGTCGCGGATCCGGCGACGTTTCTGTCTGATGACAGCGTGAGTTCGGAAACGAAGCGATCGGGGTTTTCTCGAATTCTCGTGGTCGACGACGAGCCGCTGATGCGCTCCACGTTGACCCGGGTGCTCAAGCCGTTGCGGGCGGAGGTCATCGAGGCGGCGACCTGCGCCGAGGCGCTGGTCGCGCTCAAGGACGGCATCGATCTGGTCATCACCGACATCAACCTGGGAGACGGCAGTGGCGTCGAGGTGGCGCGCGCGGCCGCGACGAAGCACCCCTCCCCGCCGGTGATCGCCATCAGCGGCTCGGCCGAGGCGTCGCAGGGGCTGGCGCTGGGGCGGGCGGGCGTGGCGGCCTTCGTGGCGAAGCCCTTCACCGCGTCCGATCTGCTCGAGGTGGTCGAGGGGCTCGAGGCGCCGATGAACGTGGAGCTCGACGTCGTCGTCCGCCGGGTGGTGGGCGACTGGGACATGCCCGACGTGCTCGACGCGGTCCGGCGCTCGATGGTCTTCGAGGCGCTCTCGCGCGCCCGGGGCAACAAGGCCCAGGCCGCCGAGATGCTCGGCATCAGCCGCCAGAACCTGCAGAACATCTTGTCGCGCGGGAAGGTCTGATCGCCTACTGCGGCTCGTCGGCCACCGCCTGGTGCTTCGGCCGGGCCTGGGGCGCGCCGCGGCCGATCAGGTGATCGAACCGGCACGAGACGTTGCGGCACCCGAGCGCGATCTTCCCCACCTGCCCCGAGAGGCCGTCGAGCACCTTCCGGCAGAAGCGCTGCCCATTCACGTACGCCTCGGCGTTGGTGGCGCCGTTCTTCTGCCGGGTGAGCTTGAGCCTCACCGTGAAGGCCCCCCTGGGCATCGGCGTCTCGTCAGCCACCATGTTCTCGAGATCGCGCGCGCTGTTGCCCACCACCTCGCGGCCGTCGGGCGTGTAGTAGCGCCACATGAGCCTGAGGCCCGTCTTCGGAATGGCGAAGACGCTCACCTGCAGATCCTTGATGCGGAAGCCGAGCTCCCCGTAGCGCTGCGCCGCCGCGTCCACCGGCGGGAACTCCGCGCCCAGGTCCTCCACCTGCATCCTGACCTCGGCGTCGAAGTCGTCGGCGGAGTAGTAGCGGTGCGCCACGTAGGCGCGGGGGATGACGACGTCGTTGTGCTCCTCGGCGTCGGTGGGGTCGCCGCTCTGCACCGCGGTGAGCACGCCCTCGCCCACCTGCCACTGCCCGGAGTGCACGTTGAGCTCCTCGCCGCCCTCGGGCGCGCCGGTGAACTCGAGCCTCAGCTCCCCCGGCTTCTCCGCCCGCGCCACGTAGAGCTCGTCCTCGGTGTCCGCGTACCAGCCGGGGCGCGACTTGGCGATCGACGGCGCGCTCGGCCAGAGCTTGAGCAAGAGCCCCGCCACCACCACCGCCACCACCACCAGCGCCACCGTCCGCCAGCTCGTCGGGCCCTGCACCGCGGCGGCGATGGCCGCCTGGGTGTTCGCTGGCGCCGACGCAGCGCGCGGGCTCGACACCCTCGGCGGCAGCGGCGTCAGCGCCCCCGCGGGAATGCCAGCCTGCGAGATGAGGCCCTCCATCACCAGCACCACCTCGCGGGCGGTCTGCGGCCGGCTCTCGGGGTCGGTCTCCAAGAGGTGCGCGACCAGATCGTCGACCTTGCGATCGATGCCCGAGACCTTCTCCGAGGGCAGCTTGAAGCGCCCCAGCGGCAGCTCGCCGGTGAGCATCTCGTAGAGAATGACGCCGAAGGAGTAGAGGTCGGCGCGGTGATCGACGTGCTTGGCGTCGCGGCGCTGCTCCGGCGCCATGTAATTCACCGTCCCCATGGCCACCGAGGTGGCGGTGAGCGAGATGTTGCGATCGCTGCCGTGCATGCCGGCCAGGCCGAAGTCGGCGATCTTCACGTGCCCGCGGGCATCGAGGAGGATGTTCTCTGGCTTGAGATCGCGGTGCACGATCTTCGACTCGTGCGCGGCCTCGATGGCCCGGGCCACCTGCAGGGCCACCGCGATGGCGGCGCGCGGCTCGAGCGCCTTGCCGTCCATGTGCTCGCGCAGGTTCTTCCCGAGCACCAGCTCCATCGCGAAGAAGTACTGCTCGCCCGACTTCCCGCGATCGATGATCTGCACGATGTTGGGGTGCGAGAGCTGCGCCAGCGCGGTGGCCTCCTTGTCGAAGCGCGCCACGAACTCGCGATCCGCCGCCAGCTTCTCCGGCAGGACCTTGAGCGCCACCAGCCGCGAGAGCGACAGCTGCCTCGCCCGCCACACCTCGCCCATGCCGCCCTTGCCGAGCAGCTCGAGCAGCTCGTAGCCCGGCACCGCCTTCGGCGGCACCAGCACCTGCGTCTGCCCCTCCGGCTTCGCCGACGACGAGGCCACCGTCTTGTCGAGGCCTCCCCCGGCGTCGAGCGCGCTCTTCTGGGCCTTGCGCTCGTTGAGCGTGCTCACCTTGGAGTCGGCGGTGGGCTTCACGTCGCTGCGCACCACCTCGAAGGAGATGCCGCAGCCGCAGGTGAGCCTCTGGCCGCTCACGTACACGCCGACGTCGTGCACCCGGGCGCAGTTGGGGCAAGCCTGGGACACGAGGTTCAGCGCCGACCGCGTCACGCGAGTCCCCGCCTCACCCGCCGAAGCCCACCACCCGGAACGTCGGCACGCCCTTCTCCTTGCCCTTCACCTGGAGCACGGAGACCGCCTCCACCCGGAAGCCCGGGCCGGCGCGACGCACCGTCGCCTCCGACGCCAGCACTTCGCCGCCCTTCGCGATGCCGCACAGCCGCGACGACGTGTTCACCGAGTCGCCGATGGCCGTGAACTCGTGGCGCTCCTGCGAGCCGATGTAGCCGACGACCGCCGTGCCGGTGTTCACCCCGATGCCCACCTCGATGGGCTTCTTGCCCTGCGCGGCCCGGTTCTCGTTCATCTCGTTGATCTCGGCCTGCATCTCGAGCGCGCAGCGCAAGGCCCGCGCCGCGTCGTCGGGGTGGGTGATCGGCGGGCCCCAGGTCGCCATCACGCAGTCGCCGATGAACTTGTCGAGGTTGCCCTCGTTCTTGAAGATGCAGTGCGCCATCGCGGTGAAGAACTCGTTCAGCATCGCGACGGTCTCTTGCGGGCTCTCCGACTCGGCCATCGTGGTGAAGCTGCGAATGTCCGCGAAGATCACCGAGACCTCGGCCAGGCGACCGACCCGCAAGAGCTCGACCTTCCCCGACACCACCGCCTCCGCCACCGCCGGCGCGAGGAAGCGCGACAGCTCGGCCCGGGTCACCGCCTCGTGCTCGATCTTCCGCGCCAGCTCGGTGTTCTCCAGCGCGATGGCCGCCTGGCTGGCGATGCCCGACAGCACCTTCAGGTCCTTCTCCGAGAAGGCGTTGGTGCGCTCGCGGGTGTCGATGAAGAGCACGCCCTTCAAGACCCCCTTGGACAAGAGCGGCACCGCCATGGCGCTGCGAATGCCCTGGGCGACGATGGACTCCGAGGACGAGAAGCGCGAGTCCAAGATGGCGTCGGCGGTGAGCACCGCGCTGCGGGTCTCGGCCACGCGCTTGAGCACCGTGTCGGAGACCACCACCTCGGCGCTCTCGTCGCCGGACTTGCGGTGAATCGCCTGGGGCACCAGCCCGCCCTGCTCGTCCACCAGGAAGACGACGCCGTTGTCGGCGGGCAGGAGCTGGAACGACACCTTCAGGATCTTCTCCAAGAGGCTCTTGAGATCGCGCTCCATGCCCACGAGCCGGTGAAACTCGTTGGCGATGCGCAGCTTCTCGTAGTCCTGCTTGAGGGTCTCCAGGTCCGACAGCTTCTCGGCGGGGCGGAACTCGGCCGACTCCTGCTGTGCCACCGTGGCCAAGAAGGCCGGCATCGACTGCGCCGAGGCGACGACGGTGACGCCGGGCGAGGTGGTCGGGGTGTGCGCGCCCGAGCCGTTGGCGTCACCGGAGTGGAAGATGAGCCGGCTGTTGCCCAGCGAGATCTCGTCGCCGTCGCGCAGGCGCAGCTCGCGAATCTTGCGCCCGTTGACGAAGGTCCCGTTCGACGAGTTCAGGTCGCGGAGCAGGTACGTGTTGCCGACCCGCTCGATGACGCAGTGCTCCTTGGAGACCTCGCGGTCCACCAGGCGCATGGTGTTGTTCGGGTGCCGGCCCATCGACGTCTTCTCGCCGAGGGCGAATTCACCAATCTTCCCGTCGGCGAAGCGCCCCGAAAGCCTGGGCCCGCGAATCTGCCCCGGTGCGTAGACCTGGCCAGCCCTGGGGTTCGGCTCGTGCGGGGCGACGGTGGTGAGTTGAATCGGCGCGGGACTCAAGGCGGCGACACGCTAGCAGACCCAGGGCCGCTTCGCCGCTTTCGGCGAACCCTCGGCGGCACATTCCGCGAGGAAATGGACCCCACCGCGATTACGCTGCGCCCATGGCTCGCGCCACCCCCTCGCGCTCTCGCGCCAAGACCGCAACCCCCCGGAAACCCAAGGGGAACAACAAGACCGTCGAACCGCGGCCCTCCCCCTCGGTGCCGGGCATCGATCCCCACCTGCGTCCCCCGCCGTCGCCGCCGCCGAAGATCGACGCGCAGCAGATCGTGAAGGAGCTCGAGGGCGCGGCGGCGACCCTGCGCGCGCGGGCCTGGGACGGCAAGGTGCCGGTGACCGCGTCGCCTTTGGAGGGCGTGCCGCTCCTCGTGGTCTCGCACGGCACCCCGCGCCCGTACTGGCACCTCCTCACCTCCGGGCTGTGGACCAAGGGCTTCGAGCTGTCCTTGCGCGTGCCTCGGGCCGCCGACGAGGGCGCGCCGCCGGCGTGGGCGACGGAGGTGCTCGCCGCGACGCTCCGCCAGCACGCCGACGGCGCCGCCATGGAGCCCGGGCAGGCGCTGCGCCTGCCGAGCCCGTTCACTTCCGACACCGACATGCAGGCCGTGGCCCTGGCGGTGGACCCGAAGATCGGCGCGGCCGAGACCGAGCACGCCCGGCTGACCGTCCTGTCGGTGGTGGGCCTGTGCAGGGACGAGGAGCGGCTCGCCCGCGAGTGGTCTCCGCTCGGCCTCTCGCAGGTGCTGGCGCAGTTCGACCCGCTCTTGATGACCGACCCCGAGCGGCAGTCGCTGATGTCCTCGCCCCGCGCCCGCACCGCCATCGAGCAGCGCGCGGCCCAGGAGGGCAGCTCGCTCCACACCGCCTGGACGCCCGTCTCGGCGTTCGTGAAGGCGGGTGACGCCATCACCTGGCGCCTGTCGACCGAAGCGGTGGAGCTGCTCATCGGCCTCCTCAAGGGGCGCACCGGCTTCTTGAGGCCGTTCACCCTGCGCTCCCCGGACGGTCAGGTGGAGGTGGTGCCCGCCGACGCCCCCCGTTCGAACCTCACCAACTCGACGTTGTCCTTGCAGCTTCCGCACACCGCTGCCAAAGCGATCCGCTCCACGGTGCGGCCCGCGCCCGGCACGTACAAAGTGCCGGAGCTGCCGATGATGACGTTCGAGGTGTCGAAGTGAAGCTCAAGCAACGCCCTGAAGATTTCTCCGTCAAGGAGTCCTACCGCTTCGACCCCGTGGAGGATGGGAAGTACCGCGTCTACATGATGGACAAGCAGAAGCTGTCCACCTTCGACGCCATCACCCGGCTCCAGGAGAAGTTCGGGCTGCGGCCGGGCGCCATCTCCTACTGCGGCCTCAAGGACAAGCAGGGGCGCACCGAGCAGCTCATCGCCGTCGAGGGCAAAGACATCGACATGCAGGAGGAGGATCTGCGCCTCAAGCTGCTCGGCCGCACCGATCGTCCGCTCTCGGCGAAGAACACCACCTCCAACCGCTTCGCGGTGACGGTGCGCGACGTGGGGGCGATCGACGTCCCGCGGTTGACCATCTCCGCCGCCGAGGTGAGCCGCCTGGGCGTGGTGAACTACTTCGACTCCCAGCGCTTCGGCTCGCTCAAGCACGGGCAGGGCTTCATCGCCAAGGACCTCATCCGCGGCGACTTCGAGGCGGCCTTGCGCAACTACCTGGCGCGTCCCTCGGAGCTCGATCGCAGCGACGACGCCAAGGTGAAGCAGTTCTGGAAGGAGAACTGGGGCGACTGGAACGAGCGCTGCCCCTGGCCCGCGAACAAGAAGTACTTCCGCGTGCTGCAGCAGCTGCGCAAGGACCCCAAGGACTACGTCTCGGCCTTCCTGCAGATCGACTCGGCCTACCGGGCGATGCTCCTGTTCACCTACCAGTCGTTCCTGTGGAACGAGGGCGTGCGGCGGCTCCTGCAGATCACGATGCCCCGCGAGCACCTCTTCCCGGTGCCGTACCAGGCGGGTACCCTGCTCTTCCACCGCGACTCCGCCCCCGCCCACCTGGAGTGGATGCGGCACGCGACCTTCCCGCTCCTGGCCCCGAACTCCACCTTCAAGGACGCCCGCATCGAAGAGGCGATGAGCTGGGTGCTCGGCCGCGAGAAGCTCACGCTCGAGGAGCTGCGCATCGAGGAGGCGCCCCGGCTGCTCTACTTCAAGCACGAGGAGCGCCCGCTGCTCGTCACGCCCCAGAAGCTCGTCCTCAGCAAGGCCAAGCCCGACCCCATGAACAAGGGCCGGCTCCAGGTGAACATCGCCTTCACCCTGCCCCCCGGCAGCTACGCCACGTTGGTGGTGAAGCGCCTCTTCCACTTCGCCTGGACGAAGGAGCACGAGCGCTACGAGCCCAGGCCTTGGGCGACCGAGGTCCAAGACGACGAGCGCGACGACGAGAGGGACGAGGAGCGGGAGGATCGGCGCGCGCCGTCCCCTCATCCCGAGCGGACCCGAAGGGTGCCCCCCTCCGCTCCCGCCCAGCGAGCGCGCGCGGCGCCGAGCGCCCCGCCGAAGCCCGCCGACGACCGCCCCTCCGCCCCCTCCCAGGGCTTCCTCGCCCGCCAGCGCGACCGGAAGGCCGCCAAGAAGGCCAACCGCGCGGCCTTCGGGAAAGCGTGAAACCGGGCCCGCAACCCATTGATGCGCTTGGTGAAATTCAGAGCGCAATGAGCCTTCCGCCTCGAGCGTATTGGCCTGCGTGGACGCTGACGCTTCCGTGCTCGAACCGCTGTCGATGTCCTTCGGACTGATGGCCGCCGACCCCGCCACGCCTTGGGTGGACGAGGTCCGCCGGGCGCGGCGAGGCGATCAGAACGCCTTCGCGGCGCTGGTGCGCGGGCTCCAGCGGCAGATCTACGGCCTGTGCCTGCGGCTTCTGCGCACCGAGGCCGAGGCGAGCGAGATCGCCCAGGAGACCTTCCTCCGCGCCTACCAGAACCTCGATCGCTTCGACGAGAGCCGGCCCTTCGATCTGTGGGTGCTGACCATCGCGCGAAACCTCTGCCTCGACCTGCTCCGCCGCCGCCAGAAGGTGCGCACCGAAGACGTGGAGGAGCACGTGCAGGTGCTGCCCTCCGAAGACGTTTCGCAGGAGGAGGCGGCCATCAAGCGCCAGGAAAGGCAGTCGCTCGAGGAGGCGATGAGCACCCTCTCCGTCGACGACCGCGAGGTGCTGGCGCTCTATTACGTGCAGAAGCGCACCACCAAGGAGATCGCCCAGGTGATGGGCGTGGCCCCGGGGACGATCATGGCCCGGCTGTTCCGCGCCCGTGAGAAGCTGCGCACGCGCATGCAGCAGAAGGGAGCCGCGTGATGAGCGGGCACGACGACGAGCTCGAGAGAATGCTGGCCGAGCTGGCGCCGACGCCCGAGGCGCGCGCGGAGCTCGAAGAGGCGCACCGGCAATTGGAGAAGGATCTGCTCCGGCTCGCCGACCCGCTGCCGCCGGCCGACTTCGTGGGCCGGGTGATGGCGCGGGTCGAGGCCGAGCCGGCGCCCTCGATGTCGCGGGGCGACCTCGTCTCGGGCCTCGTGGTGGCGCTGGCGTCGGCGGTGGCGGCGGCCTTCGCGGTGTGGAGCGACGGCGCGGCGGCCTCGGTGCTGGGCTCGGGCCTGGCCTTGGTGCGCGACGGCGGCGCGGCGCTCGGCAGCGGGCTGTCAGCCCTGTGGCACGGCGCCCCGGTGCCGATGAGCGCCGGCCTCTCCCTCTCGTTCATGCTGAGCCTCGTCCTCATGCGGCGCGTCGGTCAGGCGCCGGCGGAAGCGAAGGTGTCGTGATGGTGTCGCTGCTTGCCCTCCTCGCGCTCGGCGCCACGGCGAACCCCGTCTCGGTGAAGGTCGACGGCTCGCTCAAGGACGCGCTCGAGGCCATCGCCAGGGAGGGCGGGCTCAACGTGGTGGTCGACGGCGATCTCCATGAGCCGGTGCAGGTGCACCTGACCTCGCTGCCCGCCGAGGAGGCCCTGGAGTCGGTGGCCAAGGTCTACCACCTCGACGTGGTGCGCGAAGGGAAGCTGTGGGTGGTGCGGCGGGCGGCGAAGGAGGCCGCGCTGCCTTTGCCTCCGACTCCGCCCGCGCCGCCGGCGGCTCCAGCCGCCCCCGTCCCGCCGGTCCCGAACGTGGAGGCGATCGTGAAGGGCGCGCTCCAGAACGCCGGGGTGGACCTCGACCAGGAGATCGAGCGCGCCCAGGACGAAGCCGAAGCGGCGCGCGACGAGGCCGAGCGGGCCCGCGAAGAGGCGGCGCAGATGCGCGAGAAGGCCAAGGAGCTGGCCGAGGCGCAACGGGAGCGGGCGCAGGCGCTGAAGGAGGCCGCCCGCGAGCGCGCCAAGGCCCTCTCCAAGGACGTGAAGAGCCGCTTCGCCAAGGGCCCGGTGGTGGTGAAGGAAGGGAGCATCGTGCAGAGCGCGACCTCCTTCGGCGGCCCGGTCATCGTGGAGAAGGGCGCCATCGTGGAGGGCGACGCGACGGCCTTCGGTGGCGACGTGGTGCTCAAGGAAGACGCCATCGTCGAGGGCAACGCCACGGCGTTCGGCGGCCAGGTGGTGCGCGAGAAGACCTCTCAGGTCCAGGGCGAGGCCGTGTCCTTCGCGGACAAGGCGAAGCACGGCATCAAGGTGGGCACCAGCCGCGTGGCCGACTTCCTCGTCGCCTTCGCGCTCTTCTTCGGGCTCGGCTTCCTGGTGACCATGCTCGCGCCGCAGCGCATGAAGCGCGTGGAGGACGTGATTCGCACCCAGCCGGTGCGGAGTGGCTTGTTCGGCGTGCTCGCGCTCCTCGCGTCGCTGCCCTTGAGCGTGATCCTCTTCTTCACCTTCATCGGCTGGCCGCTGCTCGCGCTGATGTGGGTCGCGCTCCCCCTCGCGGTGCTGATCGGCATGCCGGCGATCGCCAACGTGGTCGGCGCGGCGCTCCCCACGGCCGGCGTTCGGAAGACCCAGGCCCTGGTGCTGGCCCTCGGGCTCGCCGTCGTGCTCGCGTCCTTCCACCTCCCGGTCCTGGGCGGCGTGCTGGTCTCGGTGACGACGTTCATCGGGGTGGGCGCGGTGCTGCGCACCCGCTTCGGGCAGCCGCCGAAGGGCCTGCCGGTGCGCGACGAGCGCGTCACCGCCGCGGTCTGAGCCGCTCCGCACCCTCGCGCCTTCGGTGCTAAGCGCCCCCGCCAGAGCCTGAAGGCGCGCTTCGGGCGCGTGGGAACGGAGGGTCGAAGTGAAGGCGTTGCGGTCGATGCTCTCGGGGCTCGTGACGAATCTGGTCTTCTTGGCCATTCTCCTCATCGCCGCCGGGACGCTCACCTACTGGCCGGCGTGGGCGTACTTCGGCCTCAGCCTCGCCTCGACCGTCCTGATGCGATGGGCCGCGCCGGACCTCGCCGCAGAACGCGGCAAGCCGGGCCAGGGCATCCAGGATTGGGACAAGAAGCTCCTGGGTCTGAACCTGCTCCTCACCCTCGCGATGCTGGTCGTCGCCGGGCTCGATGCGGGGCGCTTCCACTGGAATCCGCGCCTCGACTGGCCATGGGCCGTCGGTGGCGTGGTCCTCGACGTCGGCGGCATGGCGCTGTTCCTCCTCGCCCTCGAGGAGAACCGCTTCTTCAGCTCCGTGGTGCGGCTCCAGACCGAGCGGGGCCACTCGGTCTGCACCTCGGGGCCGTACCGGTTCATCCGGCACCCTGGGAACGCCGGGATGATCGTCGGCACCCTCGGGCTCCCGTTCCTTTTTCTGTCGGCCTGGAGCGCGATCCCGGCGGTGATCGCGGCCGCCGTGTTGGTGAAGAGGACCCAGCTCGAGGACGCCTTCCTCGCCCGGGAGTTGGAGGGCTACCCCCAGTACCAGCAGGAGACGCGCTTCCGCCTCATTCCGGGAGTCTGGTAGCCGCCGTCGAAGCGCGTCTACTTCGCGTCCGGGGCTTCCTTCACCCCGAACAGCCCGAACACCCGCTGGGTGAGCTCCACCGACGCCACGCCGACGAGCGCGCCGAAGACCGCCCCCGCCAAGATGTCCGTCGGCCAGTGCACCCCGACGCCGACGCGGCTCAGGGCGACCAGCGAGGCGATCGGCATCGCCACCCAGCCCCCACGAGGGACGAGCAAGGTCACCACCGTCGCCACCGCGAAGGCGTTCGCCGCGTGCAAGGAGGGCAACGAGCCCACGTTCGAGACTTCGACCAACAGCCGCACCTGTTCCTTGGGGAGCGCGAAGCAGGGCCGCATGCGCCCGAAGAAGGGCTTGAGCACGCGATGGCCGAGCTGATCCGTCACGAGGACGGCGAGCCCGACGGGCACGAGCCCGTAGGCCGCGCCCCTCTTGAAGTACGCGAGCAGGGCGATCGCCACCAGCGCCAGCACCACCACGCCGAAGACCTGCGACGAGGCGAGCACGAAGAGCGCGTCGAGGAGCGGGCTCCCGAGACCGTTGAGGCCGCGGAAGAGCGCTTCGTCGAAGGCGCCGTGGAAGTCGGCGAGAGCTGCCGCGGCGAGCACCGTCACGCCGAGGGCCGGGGTCGAGCGCAGATCTCGACGGTGAGGTGATCGATGGGCGCGGCCTTGGTCGCCACGTCCTTGTAGGCCTCGAGCGGCTGCGGCGAGGTCGACGAGACCGACACCACGCACACCAGCGCGCCGGGCCCGACGCGCCAGAGGTGAAGGTCCTCCACCCGGGTATCGTCCATGCTCTCCAGCGCCGCGCGCACCCGATCGCGCAGCGTCGTCGACGGGTCGAGGTCGACCAGCTGCCGGGCGCACTCTCCGCACAGCGTGATGCCCCACTTCAAGATGACGAGCGCGCCGACGATGGCCACCACCGGGTCGACCCACCACAGGCCGAAGTAGCGGCCGGAGACCAGCGCCACGATGGCCGCCACCGAGGTCAGCGCATCGGCGATCACGTGCAGGTAGGCGGCGCGCAGCGCGTGATCGTGCCCGTGCGAGTGCCCTTCATGGGCGTGACCGTCGTGCGCGTGCTCCTCGTGGCCATGGTCGCCATGGGTGTGCTCGGGGCCGTGAGAGTGCCCAGGGTGCACGTGGCCGACCGGCGCGGGGCCGGAGCCGACCTCCAGCAGCTTCGCCGAGATGAGGTTCACCACGAGGCCGATCACCGCCACCGGGAAGGCGTCGGCGAAGTCGACCGTCTCGGGGTGCCAGAAGCGCTCCGCGCCCTGCCAGATCATCGAGAAGGCGACGAGCAGGAGGAAGCCGGCGCTGGAGTAGCCGGCCAGCGCGTACACCTTCCCGGTGCCGAAGGCGAAGCGGGTCTCCGAGGCGCGGGTGCGCGCGTACCAGTAGGCCAGCGCCGAGAGGCCGAGCGCGCCGACGTGGGTGGCCATGTGCCAGCCGTCGGCGGTGAGCGCCAGCGAGTGGCTGAGGTAGCCGGCCACCAGCTCGGCGATCATCATCGCGAAGGTGAGGCCCGTGACCCAGCGGGTGTTGGTCTCACCGCGCGAGTGCACGGGCGGCGGGGCGTGCACGCTGCACACCGGAGACTCGGGCGTGGCGGCGGGGACCGTGCTCATGCGCAGTCGTCACACTTTCCGCGGAGCTGAATCTCGACCTTCTGCCGCATGAGCGACCTGGGCACGCCGGCGCCCTTGCGCACCTTGAGGGTCACCTCGGGCAGGCAGGAGACGGCGCCGCAGTCGGTGCAGGTGAAGTGCGGGTGCTTGGGCGCCCCGTTCTTCGGCCGGCGCAGCTCGAAGCGCCAGACGTGATCGCCCAGGTCCGTGCGCGCCACCAGCCCCGCCTCGGTGAGATCGAGCAGGTTCCGGTACACGGTCGTGCGATCCATGCCCTCGCCCGCGAGCGAGCCGACCAGCTCTCCGTGGGAGACGGGCGTCTGGGCCAGCGAGAGCTTCCGCAGGACGGAGAGGCGGGGCGCGGTGCTGCGCAGCCCCGCGCTGCGAATCGTCGCCTTCAGCTCGTCGAGGGTCGGGACCTGCGCAGTTGCCATTGCTGTTGCAACTGTAGCAGCTACTCCGCCGCCATGAAGGGATAGTCGACCCGTACGGGCGGTACGAAGGTCTCCTTGATGGTCCGGGGCGAGGTCCAGCGGATGAGGTTCAGGATCGAGCCGGCCTTGTCGTTGGTGCCCGAGCCGCGGGCGCCGCCGAAGGGCTGCTGGCCGACCACGGCGCCGGTGGGCTTGTCGTTGACGTAGAAGTTCCCGGCCGCGTGGCGCAGCTCGAGCGACGCCTGCGAGATGGCCTTGCGGTCGCGCGCGAAGACGGCGCCGGTGAGCGCGTAGCTCGCGGTCTGATCGCACTCGCGCAGGGCGTCGACCACCTTCTCGTCGGGGTAGACCCAGAGCGTCACCACCGGCCCGAAGATCTCCTCCTTCATCAGCGTGTGCCTGGGGTTGGTGGTCTCGACCAGCGTGGGCTTGATGAACCAGCCCTGCGAACGATCGGCGGTGCCGCCGGTGACGATCTTGGTCTGACTGCTCTTCGCGAGCTCGAGGTACTTGGAGATGCGGGCGAAGGCGCGCTCGTCGATCACCGCGCCCAGGAAGGTGCGGAAGTCGGCGACGTCGCCCATCTTGAGGCCCTCGATCATCGGCACCAGGCGATCCTTGAGCTTGGGCCACAAGGACTGGGGCACGTAGACGCGCGAGCAGGCCGAGCACTTCTGGCCCTGGAACTCGAAGCCGCCGCGGGCGATGGCCACCGCCACCGCGTCGAGATCGTCCGCCGCCGAGGGGTGCACGAAGATGAAGTCCTTGCCACCGGTCTCGCCCACCAGGCGCGGGTACTGGCGGTAGGAGTCGATGCCCTGGCCGATCTGCTTCCACATCGAGTTGAAGACCGCGGTGGAGCCGGTGAAGTGAATGCCGCCGAGATCGGGGTGACCGATGACCTGCGGGCCGACCTTCGAGCCGGGGCCGGGGAGGAAGTTGATGACGCCGTCGGGCAGCCCCGCCTCGCGCAGCATCTGGAAGAAGGTCCACGCGGCGAGCGACGCGCTCTCAGCGGGCTTCATCACCACCGTGTTCCCCATCAGCGCCGGAGCGGTGCAGAGGTTCACCGCGATGGAGGTGAAGTTGAACGGCGCCACCGCGAACACGAAGCCGTCGAGCGGGCGGTAGTCGGTCTGGTTCCACATGCCGGGCTGCGAGTCGGGCTGAATGCCGTAGAGCTGCTCGGCGAAGCCGACGTTGAAGCGCAGGAAGTCGATGGCCTCGCAGGCGGCGTCGATCTCCGCCTGGTGCGCGGTCTTCGACTGGCCGAGCATGGTGGCGGCGTTGAGGAGCGTCCGGTAGGAGGTCGCGAGAAGCTCCGCCGCGCGCAGGAAGATCGCCGCGCGCTCGTGGAAGGGCGTCGCGCCCCAGCTGGCCCGAGCCTTCATCGCCGCGTCGATGGCCTGGCCGACGTGCTCCGGCGAGGCCTCGTGCAGCGTGGCGAGCACGTGCTGGTGATCGTGGGGCTTCCTCACGCTGAAGGTCTTCCCGGTGCGCACCTCCCTGCCGCCGATCACCAGGGGGATCTCGACGGGGTTCTTGCTCATGCGCTCCAGCGCGGCCTTGAGCTCCGTGCGCTCGGGGGCGCCCGGGGCGTAGCCCTTCACGGGCTCGTTGATGGCCTTCGGGACGCGGGGAATGGCGGTGAGCATGCGGTCCTCCTGCGACGGTGGTGGGCGCGTTATGCCCGCGCGAGGCGTTAGAGTCGAGCCGTGCTGCACCTGCTGCCCGGCATGGGCGCGACGAGCGAGATGTACGCAGGTCCCTGGCGCGCGCTCGACGGCGTCCGCTTCATCGACTGGCCCTTCCATGACGCGCGGCTTACGACCGAGCTCTCGCTCGGCACGCTCGCGGAGGCGATCGTCGACGCCGCTGGCGTCAGGCCCGGCGACGCGGTCGGAGGCTCGTCGCTCGGCGGCATGGTGGCGCTCGAGGTGGCGAAGCGGGTTCCGGTCTCCTCCGTCATCCTCTTCGGCAGCGCGCGTGGCCCCGAGGAGCTTCCGCGCCTGCGCGCCACCTTCGCGCCGCTGATCGATCTCGCCCCGCTCGGCCTGGTGCAGAAGCTCGGCGGCTGGTCGTCCGGGCCCCTCGGCGAGCAGCTCCGGGCGACGCCGGTGGACTTCCTCCGCCGCGCGATTCGCGCGCTCGCCAGGTGGGAAGGCGTGGGCGAGCTCTCCTGCCCCGTGCACCAGCTCCACGGCGAGACCGATCTGCTCATTCCGCGCCCGGAAGGCGTCCCGTTCATACCCGGCGCGGGACACGTGATCGCCTTCACCCACGCCGAGGCGTGCTGCGAGTGGCTCCGGCGCGTGAAGCGGGGTGCATGACCCCAGGGTGCACCGGAGCGGTTCACCGGCCGTCGCGAGTCGGGCGGGGCCGGCGCACACCGGGCGGGCGAGCGACCCGCACCGAAGCGACGCTGATGAGCCCGGTGAGGAGCACCGAAGGCCAGGCGCAGCGGGAGGAGCGGTCGCCGCCACGGGCCGGAGCCCCCGCTCGGCGCTCGAGGCGCCCCGGCTGTCGTGAGACTGACCCGACCGACACGAGCCGGGCACGGAGGCGACCTGGCACCGGAGGCACGCTGATGCGCTCGGTGAGGAGCACCGGAGGCCTTGCACGGCGGGAGACTCGTCGCCGCGGCAGGCCCAGAGACCCGCTCGATGCTCGGGGCGTGCTTTCTCGCGCCCACCGTCCCGCCCTGCGCTAAACCCCAGGCACGCCGATGAGCCTGCGCCTCTCTCCCCTCGCGTCCCCCATCACCATCGAGCTCGACGGCAAGAGCGTCCCCGCGAAGGAGGGCGAGCCGGTCGCGGTCTCCCTCCTCGCCGCCGGCGAGACGCTCTTCTCCCGCTCGTCGAAGTACCACCGGCCCCGCGGCGCCTACTGCTTCTCCGGCGGCTGCGCGCAGTGCCTGATGCGCGTGGACGGGCGCCCCAACGTGCAGACCTGCCGTGAGCCGGCGCGGGCCGGCATGGTGCTCGAGCGCCAGAACGCCTTCCCCAGCGCCGAGGTCGACGTCTTCGCCGCGACCGACGTGATCTTCCGCGACTGGTTCAACCACCACGAGTTCATGGCGGGCGTGCCGATCGCCGAGCCGGTGCTGTTGCGGTTGACCCGCATGCTCTCAGGCCTCGGCAAGCTGCCCGATCGCACCGCGCCGCTGCGGCACCCGGCGGTGGTCGAGCGCTGCGCGGTGGCCGTGGTGGGCGGAGGCGCCGCCGGGCTCGCCGCCGCGCGCTTCTTCGCCGAGCACGCCGTGCCCTTCGTCCTCTTCGAGCATGACGACGAGCTCGGAGGCCGCCTCACCGCCACCGCCGAGGAGGGCGCGCCGCTGGTCTACGATCCGCCCGCCGCCTCGGTCCGTACCGGCGCCACGGTGGTCGGCCTCTACGCCGATGCGGGCCCGCGCTTCCTGCTCGTCCTCCAGGGCGATCGCCTCCACGTCGTCTACCCAGAGCGCGTCCTCCTCGCGCACGGCGGGCAGCCGTCGCTCATGACCTTCGAGTCGAACGATCTCCCAGGCCTCTACGCGGGGCGCGCGGTGGCGCGGCTCGTTCGCCGGCACGGCGTGCTCCCCGGCCGCCGCGTGGCCGTGGTCGGCGAGGCGCAGGAGGCCCAGGCGCTGGCCAGGCTCCTCGAGGCCCACGGGGCCCAGGCGGTGGCCGTCGGCGCCGAGCCGGTGCGCGCGCACGGCCTGCACCAGGTCTCCAGCCTCATTGTTCGCTCCGGCGGCCAGGAGTCGCGGGTCGACTGCGACGCGGTGGCGCTGTGTGGCCCGCTCACCCCGGCCTACGAGCTCGCCCGCGCGGCCGGCGCCCGGGTGGAGTGGAACGCCGAGCAGCAGGGCTTCGAGGTCCACACCGACGAGCAGCTCTGCGCCGTGGCGCCCGACGTCTACACGGCCGGCGAGGCGCGCTCGCCCTGCTCCGCCGCGATCGCCGCCGCGCAAGGGCTCGCCGCCGCGAAGGCCATCGCCGCCTCGCTCGAGCAGGCGACGAAGGAGCGGAGGGCCGCGCCGTGAGCAAGTCCCTCGTCTGCACCTGCGAAGACGTCACCGCCTCCGAGGTCGAGCACGCCATCGAGAAGGGTCACTGCGATCTCGAGTCGGTGAAGCGCTTCACCGGCTTCGGCACCGGCTTCTGCCAGGGCAAGCAGTGCGTCACCGCGGTCAGCCGGATGCTCGCGCAGAAGGTGAAGCCCGCGCCGAAGCCCTCCGAGCTGTTGCCCTTCACGGCCAGGCCGCCGCTCTTCCCGGTCGAGCTCTCCCAGTGGGCGTCGCTGGACTTCGATGCCGCGCGCGCCCCCGGCGGCGGCGTGCCTTTGGCCCTCGAGCTCAACGCCGCCGGCCTCGAGTTCGAGGCGCCCGTCCCCGCCAAGGCCAAGGTGGTCATCGTCGGCGGCGGCATCATGGGCCTCGCGCTGGCCTACAACCTGGCCCAGCGCGGCGAGCGCGACGTGGTGGTGCTGGAGAAGGGCTACCTCTGCGCCGGCGCGTCGGGCCGCAACGGCGGCGGCGTGCGCATGCAGTGGGGCACCCCGACGCTCATCGGCCTCGCGCGGCGCTCCATCGATCTCATGTCGCACTTCGCCCGCGACATGGGCATCAACGTCTGGTTCCGCCGGGGCGGCTACCTCTTCCTCGCCAAGTCGGACGCGGTGGTCTCGCGCATCGAGAAGAGCGCGGCCTTGCACAATCGCCACGGCGTGCCGACGCAGGTCATCACCCCCGACGCGGCGCGCGACATCGTCCCCGAGCTCAGCCTCGACGGGGTGAAGGCCTGCGCGTGGAACCCCCTCGACGCGGTCATCTTCCCGTGGCCCTTCCTGTGGGGCTACGCGCAGAAGGCGGCGGCGATGGGCGTGAGGGTCGAGACCTTCACCCACGTGGTGGGCTTCGAGCGCTCGCAGGGGAAGCTCACGAAGGTGATCACCAACCGCGGGGAGATCGCCTGCGAGACGGTGGTGCTCGCCTCCGGCGCGTGGAGCCCCTCCGTCGCGGCGCTGGCCGGGGTTCACTTGCCCAACGAGCCGCACCGCCACGAGATCTGCGCCTCCGAGCCGCTCAAGCCCTTCCTCGGGCCGCTGGTGTCGGTGCTCGACTCCGGGCTCTACTTCAGCCAGTCGATGCGCGGAGAGATCGTCGGCGGCATGGGCGACCCGCACGAGCCCGTGGGCCTGAACCTCGGCTCCACCGCGCGCTTCATGGCCCGCTACGCCCAGGCGCTCGTCGAGCTCATGCCGAAGGTCGGCCGGGTGAAGCTGATCCGCCAGTGGAGCGGCCCCTACGACGTCACGCCCGACAACTCGCCCATCCTCGGGCGCACTCCAGCCCTGCCCAACCTGCTGCACATGAGCGGCTTCGTCGGGCACGGCTTCATGATGGCCCCCGCGGTCGCGGAGCGGATGGCCCAGTGGATGGCCACCGGCGAGTCCGACGAGCTCTTCGAGCGCTTCACCTTGGACCGCTTCGCCGAGGGACGCCTGGAGCGCGAGGACATGATCATCGGCTGACGCGCCGCGTCATCGAGCCGTGAGCTGCGCGAAAGGGCGCTTTGCCTGAGCGAGGGCTCGGCGTAGACCGCACCTCCGTCTGAAGTTGGAGGTCGATTCGTGGACGTACGTTTCTGGGCAGCGATGGTGCTCTGCGGGCTCGCGGGCTTCGGCACGTTCGTGGTGCTGGTCCAGCGCATCATGCTGACGGTGGCGCTGTCGAAGAGGCCGAAGCTGGACGGGCCGACGCCCCCCGTCACGATCCTCAAGCCCATGGCGGGCAACGACGACGACCTCTACACGAACGTCGAGAGCTACGCCGAGCTGAACTACCCCGACTACGAGGTGCTGCTCGGGGTGCGCGACACCAGCGACGAGGCGTACGCAGTGGCGCAGGCGATCGTGAAGAAGTACCCGAACCGCTTCACGCTCTACCTTCAGGAAGACAGCCCGGGCGCGAACCCCAAGGTGAACCAGCTGGCGACGCTGGCGCGGCACGCGAAGCACGAGCTGCTCGTCATCTCGGACTCGAACACGCGCTCGCCCCCGGACCTGTTGCGCGAGCTGGCGGCGATCTTCCAGGACCCCGAGGTCGGCATGACGTCGAACCCGGTCACCGGCATGGGGCACCAGACCTTCCCCGCCCTGATGGACAACCTCTACATGGCGACGGTGGTGGGCGCCGGCCAGCTCGCGTCGAAGGAGCTGGTGAACAAGGACCTCGTCGTCGGCAAGTCGATGGCGTTCACGAGGACGGTGCTGACGAAGCTCGGCGGCTTCGAGTCCTTCGCGAACTACCTGGCCGAAGACTACGTGATGGGAGTCCGCGTCCGGGACCAGCTGAAGATGAAGGTGGTCATCTGCAAGCTGCCGGTCTGGAACATCGCGACGAAGAAGACGATGTCGCAGTTCCGCCGGCGCTACCGGCGGTGGGCGGTCATCCACCGGACGTCGGTGACGCTGCCGACCTCCATCGGCCAGTTCCTGCTCACGCCGTGGCCGTTGACCGTGTACGCGATGGCGCTGTGGCCGAGCCGCGAGACCGTCGCGTCGTTCGCCTCCACGCTGGTGCTCAAGCAGATCATCGACCTGTCGGCGGCGATCAAGATGCAGTGCCGGCCGCTGGGCGCGCGGTCCATCGTGGCGGGGGTGGTGAAGGACTTCTTCATTCACCTCTTCTGGTGGTGGGGGCTGTTCCGCCGGAAGGTGATGTGGCGCGGGAACGCGCTGCGCGTGCAGCAAGGGTCGCGGCTGGTGAACTACGACGGCACGCCGCTGCCCGAGTGGAAGCCGAAGCAGGAGAACGTCAGCGCACCCGCTGCACCGTGAGCGTCTTCCCGAAGACCTCGCGGAACAGCCCGGCCTCGTGCTCGACGTCCCACAGCTCGAGGTCGATCGACGACGCGGCCTTCACCCTCAGGTGCACCGTGTTCCCCCGCACCAACGCGTCGACCTTCTTCACCGGCTGGTGATGCCCGCGATCCAGTGAGTCCGCCACGCGCAAGAGCGTCGCGCACTTGCGGATGACGCGAATCTCGGTGGCGTTGAACGGCTGCATCGCCTCGTGCCCCGCGTCGGGAGCGCTGCGCCGGTGGAACCGCGCCATCGCGCCGACGATCTGCCGCTCGCGGTCGGTCAACCCCGCGATGTCGGCGTTCTGAATCAGGTACTGCGAGTGCTTGTGGTGCCGCTGGTAGTTGACCGCCTGCCCGATGTCGTGGAGCAGGGCCGCCACCTCGAGCCACGGCCGCGCCGCCGCGGGCAGCTGGTGCAGGCCGGCCAGATCGTCGAACAGCGCCAGCGCCAGCCGCGTGACCTGCTTCCCGTGCTCCTCGCCGAAGTCGAAGCGGCGCCCCACCTCGACCGCCGCGTCGGCGAGCGAGCGGTCGGCCGCGTCATGCTTCCGCCGCCGCACCAGGTCCTGCAGCACGCCCTCGCGCAGGCCCCGATCGACCGGAGTGATCGTCTCCTGGTCGAAGTGCTCCATGATCGCCTCGAGGATCACCGCCCCCGCCACCACGATGTCCGCCCGCCGGGGATCGAAGCGCTTGCGCCGGCGCTCGCCGCTCATGTCGGCGAGCTCCTCCACGGCCTTCGAGATCTGCTTCTGGGTGGCGTGGCCCAGGCTCTCGTTCCGCGCGAAGGCCACGATGGCGCCGATGGTGCCCGACGACCCCAGCGTCCCCTTGGGCAGCCCGCGCGGCGCCTTGGGGATCGACTCCTCGATGACCTCCTGGGCGAAGTCGCGCATCAGCCGCAGCTGCTTCTTCGGCACCTCGTCCTTCGCCTCGAAGAGCTCGCTCATCCGCACCGCGCCCAGGCCCACGCTCCACAGGTCCTTGGGCACCTCGCCGTGCGCGAAGATCACCTCGGTCGACCCACCGCCGATGTCCACGCACAGCGAGCGCTGGTGCTCGGGCTTGCCGTGCAGGACGCCCAGGCAGATGAGCCGCGCCTCTTCGCGCCCGGACACCACCTCGAGCGCCACGCCCGCCTCCTTCCGCACCCGCCGGACGAGCTCCTCGCGATTGCGCGCCTCGCGCACCGCCGCGGTCGCCACCGCCCGCACCCGCGCCCCGTAGCGCTTGCACAGCGCCGCGTAGCGCCTCAGCGTCGCGATCAGCCGGTTCGCCACGTCCGGCGCGATGATCCCGGTGGTGAAGAGCCCCTCGCCCGGTCGAACGGGGTCGCGCTCCTGGTGCAGGGTCTCCAGCGCCCCGTCGGACTGGACCCGCGCCAGCTCCAGCCGGACCGCGTTCGTGCCCACGTCAATGGCGCCGAGGATGTCGTCCCCGGCTCCCTTCCGGCGCTTCACTGACATGACGCTCCCATGAAGGGCGTGGACGTTACGCCGCCTGCCTCAAGTCACAAGCCAAGAAGGCAGCCTGGCACCGGGCGAGACCGGCTGCCCCACCGGTAGGCCCCGCCCCTGCGCTCTGACGATGTTACGCACGTGTCACACCGGGGCGCATACGCAGGGAGCCAACTTGCGCCGCAAGGGGGCCCCGGCGAGAGTGAGTTTTCGAAAAGCGAGGTCGGTGGGCCGTGGTGGAACTGAGCGACAGGGCGCTGTTCATCAACCGTGAGCTGTCGTGGCTCGCCTTCAACGAGCGGGTCCAGCTCGAGGCGAGAAACCCCACCCTCCCCCTCCACGAGCGCATCAAGTTTTTGGGCATCGCGTCGTCGAACCTCGACGAGTTCTTCATGGTGCGCGTCGCGGGCCTCAAGCACCAGTTGCTGGGCGGCGTGGCGGAGCTGCCCGCCGACGGCATGCTCCCTTCCGAGCAGCTCTCGGCCATCGCCGAGCGGGTGCACCAGCTGGTGTCCGACCAGTACCGGGTGTGGAACGGCGAGCTGTTGCCCCTGCTCCAGGCGAACGGCATCGCGGTGCTCACCAAGGGCACGCTTGCGCCTGAGCAGAAGGCCGCCGCCAAGGCCTTCTTCCAGACCTCGGTCTTCCCCGCGCTGACGCCGCTGGCGGTCGACCCCGGCCACCCGTTCCCGCACCTGCGCAACAAGTCGATCAACCTGGCGGTGGTGGTGCGCCGCAACGAGCGCCGCCGGAAGAAGGAGACGGTGGAGACCAGCCTCGCGGTGGTGCAGGTGCCCGCGGTGCTGCCCCGCCTGGTGCCCCTGCCGGCGCCGACCGGGGGGGCGGCCTTCATGCTCCTCGAGGAGCTCATCGCGCTGCAGGCCGCCGACCTCTTCCCCGGGCACGTGGTGGAGCGCACCGCCGCCTTCCGCGTGACGCGCAACTGGGACCTCAACATCGACGAGGAGGAGTCCGAAGACCTGCTCGCGTCGATCCAACAGGAGCTCCGCCGCCGCGACCGTGGCGCCGCCGTGCGGCTCGAGTTCGACGCCTCCGCCTCGCCCGCGCTGGAGACGCAGATCGCCGAGGCGCTCAAGCTCACCCCGCCCGACGTCTACCGGGTGAACGGCCCCCTCGAGCTTCAGGACATGACGGCCTTCGCCGACGCGGACCCCCGCCCCGAGAACCGCGTCGAGCCCTTCTCGCCGGTGGTGCCCGGGCCGCTCAAGGACGCGGACTCCCTCTTCAGCGCCATCGCCCAGAAGGACGTGCTGCTGCACCACCCGTACGAGTCCTTCGATCCGGTGGTGCGCTTCCTCGAGGAGGCCGCCGACGACCCGAACGTGCTCGCCATCAAGCAGACGCTCTACCGCACCACCGGCGACAGCCCGGTCGGCCGGGCGCTGGTGCGCGCGTCGGAGAACGGCAAGCAGGTGGCGGTGCTGGTCGAGCTCAAGGCCCGCCTCGACGAGGCCAACAACATCGCCTGGGCGCGCCGCATGGAGGAGAGCGGCGTGCACGTCGTCTACGGCCTCATCGGGCTCAAGACGCACTGCAAGGTGATGCTCGTCGTCCGCCGCGAGGGCAACGGCATCCGCCGCTACGTGCACCTGGGCACCGGCAACTACAACTCCGCCACCGCGCGCCTCTACACCGATCTCTCGTACTTCACCGCCCGGCCGGAGATCGCCGACGACGTGACGGCGCTCTTCAACCTGCTCACCGGCTACTCCACGCAGCCGAACTGGAAGCGCATCGCGGTCGCGCCGATGACCCTGCAGAACAGGGTGCTCGAGCTCATCGAGCGCGAGACCCAGAAGGCGACCCGAGGCGAGCCGTCGCGCATCATCGGCAAGCTCAACTCGCTGGTGGACGCGGTGACGATCCGCGCGCTCTACGCCGCGAGCCAGGCCGGCGTGGAGATTCAGCTCCAGGTGCGCGGCATCTGCTGCCTGAGGCCGGGCGTGCCCGGGCTGTCCGAGCGCATTCGGGTGACCAGCGTGGTCGACCGCTTCCTCGAGCACTCCCGGGCCTTCGTGTTCGGCGTGGGCCCTACCGCGGAGGTCTTCATCTCCTCCGCCGACTGGATGCCCAGGAACTTCCACCGCCGCGTGGAGGTGATGGCGCCCATCGAAGACCCCTCGCTCAAGCAGCGCGTGCTCGACGAGGTGATCGGCATCGGCCTGCGCGACAACGTGAAGGCGCAGCAGCTCGGGCCCGACGGCAAGTACGCCCCGGTGCCGCTGCAGCTCGACGGGCAGACCCTCCGCAGCCAGGCGGCGCTGATGGATCTGGCGCGGCGCGGCGGCAACCTCCCCACCACCGAGCCGGTCCTGCGGCACGTGGCCTCTCCGGTGGAGAAGGAGAAGGAGAAGGCCACCGAAGCGCCGCCGACCAGGCTGGGGCCGGTCGGAGGGTCCGCCGCGTAGCGCCTTGGGCGGGGACCTCATTCCACGGGCTTGGGGCGTCCTGCCCGATGTCGTGACCCGGACATGACAGGGGCCCTGTGGCGCTGCTATGGGCCCACCGTAGACTTCCTCTGAAGCGAGGACTGGAGACGACGATGGGCAGACTGGGTTGGCCTGAGCTGTTGATGATCTTCGCGGTGTTCCTGCTGCTGTTCGGGTCGACCCGGCTGCCGGCCCTCGGCTCGTCGCTGGGCAGCGCGATCCGCAACTTCAAGAAGGGCTTCTCGGGCTCCCCCGAGGGCGAAGACCCGCCCCCTGGCGACAAGAAGCTCTCCGACGGCTCTTCGACGTCGACCACGGCCTCGACGGACAAGGCCGCCTCGAAGCAGGGCTGACGCGCCGTCGAGGTGCAGAAACACCACGGGCCGCCTCCCGCGAAAGGGACGCGGCCCGTTTCGTTTTCTTTGGAGCGAGAGCGCTACTTGAGCTTCTTCTCGATCTCCTCGGTCACCGACTTGGCCATGGCCTTGATGCGCCGGCCCTCGGGCGGGTCGTAGTCCACCGGCAGGCTGTTCACCTTGTCGATGGCGACCTTCGCCTCCTTGGCGTTGCCGTCCTTGAGCTCGGTCTCGGCGAGGAAGAGCCACGCGCGCAGGTGCTCGGGCCGCTTGGCCACCACCTTCTTCAAGAGGTCGCGGGACTTGTCGAGGTTGCGCTTCGGCCAGGGCAGCTCCCAGTAGTAGCGCCCCTTGGACACCAGCGGCCCGTGCCGATCGAAGGACTCGTCGAGCTTCAGCGCGAGATCGATGTTCTCGTTGAACTTGCCCTCGAGCCCCTCGCCCAGCGCGGTGAGGATGCCCGCGCCCTGCGAGTACGCGCCGATGGTGATGCCCTGGAAGTAGCGGCCCTCGACGCCGTTGGGGTTCTTCTTCACCGCCTTCTCGGCGATTCCCCACCCTTCCTTGCCCATCTTCTTCTTGGCGTCGTCCTTGAGGCCGTCGGCCACCCACCACTTGTACCGGGCGGCGCGCCAGAGGACGCCGTAGTCGTCGGGGAAGGCCTTGAGGCCGTCGGCGATGGCCTGCTCGCTGGCCTTGGCGGTCGCCGCGTCGTCGCGGGTCTTCCACAGCTCGTCGAGCCGGTCGGCGAAGTCCTTGGCGGTGGGCGCCGCGGGGGCCGCCGCCGGTTGCGCGGGAGCCGGTGCCGGCGCCTCGGGCTCCTCGGCCCACGCGAAGGAGACCGCGACCACCATCACGGACAGGAAGAGAGCTCTCATGGGGAGCGGAACCTGCCCAAACCGGGAGGAAAAAGAAACCCGCGAACGCATCATGGCGCTCGCGGGCTGGAAGCGGCGGCTCCGCTCAGGCGGCGGCCGATTCGTCCTTGTGCTCGCCCTCGGTGGGCTCGAACTGCTCGAGGTAGCGGGCCAGGAAGGACTTGGTCTTGAGCTCCACCTGGCGCACGCGCTCGCGGCTGACGCCCCAGCGCTCGCCGAGCTCCTCCAGGGTGCGCGGCTTGTCCTGGGTGAGGCGCTCCTGGAGGATGTCCCAGCCCAGATCGCCCAGGCGCTTCTTCACCTTGTGGAGGGCGCGGGCGACCTCCTCGTCGCGCTCCAGGGAGAGGAAGGTCGAGTCGGGCGTCGGCGCCGCGTCGACGATTCGCTCGACGTAGGTGGCCTCGCTCTCGTCGTCCAGCGGGGTGTCGAGCGAGAAGTCGTTCATCGAGATGCGCTCACCCTCGCCACCGCGCACGTGGCTGCGGTTGTCCTTCAGGTAGCGGGTGACGTAGGCGCGAATCCACCACACGGCGTAGGTGGCGAACCGGACGTTCTTCTTCGGATCGAAGTGCTCGATGGCCTTCATCAGGCCGACGTTGCCCTCCTGGATCAGATCGTCCAGCCGGGCGCCGCGGTGCGTGTACTTCTTCGCCACCGCGACCACGAACGGGAGGTTGCACATGGCCAGCATCTGCCGAGCGGACTCGTCGCCTTTGCGGGCCCGGCGGGCGAGGTCATATTCCTCCTCGCGCGTGAGCTGTTTGTGGCCGCCCAGGTTCCGCAGGTAGCTGGAAAGTCCTTCGCTGTCGCTTCGGGCGCGCATTTTCTTCTCCTGGTCGTCGCCGATCGATACGTGATCGGTCTCAACCGGAAGATGCTCAGCCCAGGACTCCGTTTCGATCTTCGACATGACTTCCTCCCACTTCGGTGAGGCGTCCCCTCCCTACGTTCGAGCAAGGAGGGTGCCTCCGCACCGCGTCGAGGAAGCGCGAGGAATCGCTTGGGAAATCAGCCGTCCGAAAACACCTTCCCCGGGTTGGCCAGGACTTGAGGGTCAAAGAAGACCCGGAGGCGTTTCTCCAGTGAAAGCAGAGCTTTTGAGTGCTCCAAGGGGAGGTACTGAAGTTTGGCCAAGCCCACGCCGTGCTCGCCGGTGATGGTGCCGCCCAATTCGAGGGTGATGGCCATCATCGCGTCGAGCACCGCCTGGACCTTGGGGCGATCGGCGTCGCTGTCGAACAGCACGTTGGCGTGGAGGTTTCCGTCGCCCGCGTGCCCATAGGTGGCCACCACCAGGCCGTGCGCGTCGCCGGCGGCCTTGAAGCGAGCGATGGCCTCGGGGATGCGCGAGCGCGGCACCACCACGTCTTCGGAGAGCTTTCGGCCCTTGATGACCCGCAGCCCCGGCGAGACCAGACGTCGCACCCGCCAGAGCGCTTCGCGCTGCGACTCGTTTTGCGCGATTTGGGTCTCCAGAGCCCCCGTGGCGCTGAAAATGCGCTCCACTTCGACGAGCTCGGCGAGCAGCGCGTCGTCGGACGATCCATCGAGCTCGGTGATGAGCACCGCGCCTGCGCCTTCTGGGAATGCGACGCCCTGCCCGGCCACGGCGGCGAGGGCCACGTCGTCGAGGAGCTCGAGCGCGCGCGGCAGCGTGCCGGAGGTGAGCACGCGGGTGACGGCCTCGGCGGCGGCGGCGACGGTGCGGAAGGCGGCGAGGGCGGTCTTCACGGCGCGCGGCTTGGGAATGAGGCGCAGGGTGATCTCGGTGGCGATGCCGAGGGTCCCTTCGGAGCCCACCAAGAGCCCGACGAGATCGTACCCAGCGACGCCCTTGCTGGTGCGCCGGCCGACGCGCACCCGATCGCCACCGGGGAGCACCCACTCCAGGCCGAGGACGTAGTCGCGGGTGACGCCGTACTTGAGGGCGCGGGGGCCGCCGGCGTTCTCGGCCACGTTGCCACCGAGCGTGCAGGTGTCGGAGGAGTTCGGATCGGGCGGGTAGAACAGCCCGTGGGCCTCGACCGCGCGCTGGAGGTCTCCGGTGCGGACGCCCGGCTGCACCACCGCGACGAGATCGCCGGGGTGAATGGAGAGGATCTGGTCGAGCTTCTCCAGGCTGATGGCGACGCCGCCTCGGGCCGCGAGCGAGCCGCCGCTCTTCCCGGTGCGCGCGCCGACGGCGATGAAGGGCACGCCGTGGGCGGCACAGGCGCGGACGATGGTCTCGACCTCCAGCGCGTCACGGGGGATGGCGACGAGATCCGGCGGCAGGTCGGGGAGACCGGACTCGTCGTGGCCGAAGCGCGCGAGGCTCTCGGCGTCGTCGCGCAGGCGATCAGGGCCGAGGGAGGAAACCAGGGCCTCGCGGACGCGGGCCACGCGGGCGGGATCGACGCGGGTCATCCGAACACCTCGAACCTTCCACCGTGGACCGCGGCCGGCGCCTCGAGCGCGAGAAAGCGAATCACCCGCGCGACCTCCTCGGGCTCCATGTCCGGCGTGAAGCCGCTGCCCGCCAGCATGTCGGTGTCGACGCTGCCCGGGAGCACCGACGCGACGACGACGCCGGTCCCGCGCAGCTCCTCGGCGAGCGCCTTCATCAGGCCGTCGAGGCCCCACTTCGAGGCGCAGTAGCCGGTGTGCTCGCTCGTCCCCACCGTGGCGCTGATCGACGAGACGTTCACCACCCGCCCGGCCTTCCGCGCGACCATCCCCGGCAGCACGCGGCGGCAGAGGTGAAAGGGCCCCACCAGGTTCACGCGCACCACCGACTCGAAGTCGGCGTCGGTCATCGCGTCCACTGGCTTGCGCACCACGATGCCCGCGTTGTTCACCAGGACGTCGATGCGGCCGAAGCGCTTCAGCGCCCGGGCCACCAGCGCGTCGGCGCTCTTCGGCGCGCCGGAGTCGTAGGCCAACTCGAGCACGCGGGCCCCGTGCGCCGCGCACGCCCGCGCCGTCTTCGCGGTGCCGCCCTTCTTCGTCGAGGTGATCACGAGATCGCAGCCGGCCTCGGCGAGGAAGAGCGCGGTGGCGGCCCCGATGCCCCGCGAGGCGCCGGTGACGAGCGCGACGGGCCTGGGAGTCGACCGCGTCGCGTCTTCGTCGGCGACGCTGACTCGGGGGTAGCCCGGCCGCCGCTTCACTCCTTGGCCCCCAGCCGCGCCCAGAGCTCGGCGCGCAGGGCCTTCTGCTTGAGCGCGCCCTCGTAGGCCTCGGCGTGGGTGATGGCGTCGTGCTGCACGCCGCCCCGGAGCCTGAGGCACATCTGCTCGGCGGCGAGGATGCACGCGGCGCCCTTGCAGCCCAAATGCTCCACCAGCGCCCGCGCCACCGCGCGCGCCAGATCCTCCTGGAGGATGAGCCGGTGCGCGAAGGTGTCGAGCAGCGCCGAGAGCCGGCCGAAGCCGACCACCGACTTCCCCGGCAGGTAGGCGATGTGCGCGCGGCCCGACACCGGCAGAAGGTGATGCGGGCACATGGAGCGGAAGCGCAGGTCGCTCACCACCACGAGCTCGCGGTCGGCGGGGCGGACGAGTTGGAAGACCTCGCCCAGCGCTTCCTTGGGGGACTGGGCGTAGCCGGTGAGGAACTCGTCGGCCCACGCCTCGGTCACGCGCTGGGGCGTGGCGACCAGGTTCGGGTCCTTCGGGTCGACGCCCGCCGCGACGAGGAAGTCCTTCACGGCCCGCTGCATCGCGGGGCGGTCGACCAGGCCGGGCTTGCGCTTGGCGCGGCTCACGCTCGATAGGTGACGCAGTACTCCGGCGTCTCCCACAGCTTGATCTCGCGTAAGCCCTCGATCTTCGGCCCCAGGCGCTCCCACATCCACACCACCATGTTCTCGGCGGTGGGGTTCTCCATGAGATCGTTGAGGTTGTGGTGATCGCACTCGGCGAGGCAGGCGTCCCAGACGATCTTCTTCACCTCGTCGAAGTCGCGAATCATGCCGTCCCGCGGGTTGGGGCGGCCGCTCAGGGTGACCTGCAGAACGTAGTTGTGACCGTGCATGCGCTTGCAGGGCCCGTCGTAGAACGGGAGCTGGTGCGCGGAGCTGAAGTGGAAGTCGACCGAGAGCAACATGTCCATGATGGGCGGGTCTTTAAGCCCCGGGGTGCGCGGGTTCAAGGCGCCCGCGCGGCCTCCCACTCCAGCGGGGATGGCGTCACTGAGCCGCGGTGACGATCTTGAAGTTGAACGCGCCCATCTTCTTCGCGCCCATGACCCTCAGCCAGATCGGCAAGACGCTCTCGGTCGCTCGCGCCGCGGAGAGGTCGCCCAGGTCGAGGATCTCCTCGCCCTTCCAGCCGAACTGCGCGAGCACGCCCTTCACCGTCTGCTTCGCGCCCTCGTCGTTGCCGGCGATGTAGACCACGTGGCTGTCGGGCAGCATGCGCGGGTTCACCATCAGGCCGCACCACATGGTGTTGAGCGCCTTGACCACCTTGGCCTTGGGGAACTTCCGCTGCAGCAGCTCGCCCAGGGAGTCGGTGTTGGAGATGAAGAGGCTCGGCGGCTGGCCCTTGGAGAAGTCGAGCGGGTTCGAGACGTCGACGAGCACCTTGCCTGAGAGGTTCGCCTCGCCGGCCATGCCGAGGGCCTCCACGCTGGCCGAGCCGAGGGTGCAGTTGAAGATCACCTCGCCGAACGCGGCCGCGTCCTTGAAGGTGCCCGCCGAGGCCTTGGCGCCGTTCTTCTTCGCGAACGCCAGGGCCTTCTCGTTGCCCGCGGTGCGCGAGCCCATCTTCACCTCGTGACCGAGCTCGACGAGCTTCGAGCCCAGAGTCTCTCCGACGCTGCCGGTGCCCAGAATGCCGATCTTCATGTTGGTCCTCCCCAGGTACGACGAAACGGGGCTTCTGCTTAAGGACCAGGCTTCGGCGGCGCCACCCAGATGCGCCCCGCGTCCTCGCGCACCGGGAAGCAGAGCACCTTGGCGCCCTTGGGAAAGAACGCCTCGCCGCTCTTCACGTCGAAGCACCAGGCGTGCAAGGGGCAGTAGAGGTGCCGGCCTTCGAGCGAGCCGGCCGCGAGGTAGCCGCCGCGGTGGGGGCACAGCCCGTCGACGGCGTGGACCGCGCCGTCGACCCGGACCAGCGCGATGGTGCGGCCGTGGGCCTGGACCTCCGCGCGCCCGCCTTCGGGAAGCGCTCCGGACGCCAGGACGTCGACGTACGGCGCCTCGGTCATTTCACCGCCGCGGAGATGGCCTTGAACTCGGGCCCGCCCGCCTTGCCCAACGCGTCGAAGAGCACCGCCTCGACGGTGGTGAGCCGCGCGCCCGCGTCCTTGCAGAGCGAGAGGCCGGCCTGAAGGTCGACCTCGGTGCGCGAGGCGACCGCGTCGGTGGCGAGGTGCGGCGTGAAGCCGGCATCGGCGATGGCGCGCACGGTCTGGAAGACGCAGACGTGGGTCTCCATGCCGAGCACGAGGACGTTGGGCCGGCCGGCGAAGCGCTCCTTCACCTGCGGCAGCCAGGCCGAGAACTCGAGCTTCTCGATGGGCGCGAAGTTGGGGATGCGCTCCGAGATCGCCTTGAGCGTGGGCCCCAGGCCCTTCGGGTACTGCTCGGTGACGGCGATGGGCAGCCCCAGGGCCTTGGCGCCCTCGACGGCCGCGATGGTGCGGTTCACCACCCGCTCCAGGCGCTTGGGGTCCATCACCGCGGCGAGGCGCTCCTGGATGTCGACGATCAACACCGCTCCGGCGTCGCGAGAGAATCGCTGAGGGCTCATGGCGCGACAGTCGCCGAAGTGCCCGCGCGGCGCAACGCCGGGGTGGCAGGGGAACGTCTGGCGAGGGCGCGGTGTTCGGGGGACATGCGGCGAACAGGAGCGCTCGAGGCCGTGATCTCCGTCGCAGTGCTGCTGCCCACGCTGTACGTCTTGAGCGTCGGGGCAGTGGTGCGGTTCTACCGAGAGACGAAGCGCGACCCCTCCGTCGCGATCGAGGTCTACACGCCGCTCTTCTGGTGCGCGGACCAAAACCGGCACGTGGATCGCGCGCTGGAGGCGTACCTCGCGCTGTGGGGGGTCCCGTGAAAGACGGGGAGGCGCGACAGAGCAGCCTCGACCTGTTCCTCGCGGTGCTCGTCGCCTTGCCCCTGTTCTACGTCTTGAGCGTCGGCCCGGTGGTGAAGGTGGCGACGCTCCTCGACAAGGACGGCGACGTGGTGACGACTCCGTTGAAGACCTTCTACACGCCGCTGCTCATCGCCCACGATCGCACTCCGCTGCGCAAGCCGCTGGAGTGGTACGTGAAGCTGTGGGGCGTGCGCTGAGGTGGCCGAAGTTCGTGGCCGGGCTCGAGGGCGCGCGAGGCAGGGTGGTGGCTGGCGCGGTGGCCCTGTGGAGCAGGCCCCGACTCGGGGCGATGGATGCCAGGGGTCCGCTCGCGGTCAGCCGCGGAAACTCCCGAGACTCGCGGCGGGGGGCGAGGGGGTCGCCGGGACCCCCTGCGCCAGGCAGCACCCCACCCGCCGCTGCTTGAAAGCAGGAGGCTCTCGGCCCTATGGGGTCGCCTCGGATGAAGACATCGGGGACTCACATGCACCGTCGAGCGCTCATCGTCGTGGGTGCACTCGCGCTTGGCGCGTGCAGGCCGACCATCACCTGTGCCGACGGCACGGCCCCCTGGGGCGCGGGCACCCGAGAACCAGGGCCGGACGCGGGGTCATGGCGCATGGACCATCAGACCTTCGGCCCCGTCTACTTCGCTTCGGGGACGACGCTCGGGGACTTCCCGGCCACCGACGAGCGCCACTGCGGCGAGGACGGCGGCTGCCCGTGCAGCCGGGTGTCGCAGCTCCAACTCGAAGAGTGCGTGACCACTGTCGGCTGCATCGACGCCTCGCGGCTGCGTTGCCCGGCCGGGTCTCGCCTGGGCGCGATGCTCGAATTCCCCGGCACGTTCTTCTGCATCAACACGCCATCACCGTGACCCGAACAGCGCGCGGTACTCGTCCTCCTTGAAGCCGACGAGCACCGTCCCACCGCGCACCAGCACCGGCCGCTTCACGAGCTTCCCGTCCTGGGTGAGCCACTTCATCAGCGTCTTCTCGTCGGCCGCGTCGACCTTCGCCTTGCCCAGCGCCCGGTAGCTCTGCCCGCTGGTGTTGAGCCACTTCTGCACCGGCTTCCCCGAGGCGGGAATCCACTTCGCCAGCTCGGCCGGCGTGGGCGGCTCGTCGACGATCGGTCGCACCTCGACCTCCACCCCGTGCGCCTTCAGCCAGGCGAGCGCCTTCCGGCAGGTGTCGCATCCCGAGTAGGCCAGCACGAGGGTCTTCGACGGAGTCGACATGGTGAGCCGCGCACCGTAGCCCGAAAAAAGCGTTGCAGCCGCCTCGCGAGGCCAACACTCTGCTCCCGCCCCCGGACCAGGAGCGCCCATGAGCCTCACCGAGAGAGATCGCACCGAGCTGTTCGACGCCTTGCGCGCGGACGCCAGGCGCTTCGGCCCCGGCCTCGCTCAGAAGGCCTACGAGCGCGGCCTGGCCGTCACCGACAAGACCACCGGCAAGACCAAGCCCATCCCCATCACCGCCACGCCGGTCATCGTCGACCGCGCCGAGCTGGAGCGAAGGCAGACCCTCGCCTCTCGCCTCGCCTCCGCCGGGGTGAAGATGGCCAAGGCCATTCTCGAGGGCGATCGCGCCGACCTCATCCTCTCCGGGCTCTCGCCGCTGGAGCGCCGCTACGCCGAGGCCGACTCCCAGGCGCTCGATCGCCTCGTCACCACCCGCGTCGACTTCTTCGTGGGCAAGGACGTCCGCGCGCTGGAGCTCAACGCCACCATCCCCGCGATGCAGGCGTACTCGGACATCGCCGCCAACACCTTCCTCGAGGAGGTCGGCCGCTTCTGGGGCGCGCCCGATCACGTCATCGCCGGCTGGCAGGCCAAGAACGGCTCCAACAGCCTGGCGCTCTACCGGGCGCTGCTTTCCGGCTACGCCAAGGTCCGCCCCGGGAAGACGCCGGAGCGCATCGCCCTGCTCTGCCGCCGCAACGACGCCCAGCTCACCGAGCAGCGGGCGCTGTGCGAGCGCTTCCGCGACTTCGGCGCCGAGGCCGACGTGGTGCACCCCGACGAGCTCGCCGGCGACGACGCCGTGCGCGCCAACGGCAAGGCCTACGATCTGGTCTACCGGCACCTCTTCGTCCGCCGCCTGGAGGAGCCGGAGCTGGGCGGCGCCGAGTACGTGAAGGCCCTCCTCGCCGAGAAGAACGGCACCCGGGCGGTGGTGCTGAATCCCCCCGCGTCCCAGGTGGAGGTGAAGGCCGTCTTCGCCCTGCTCTCCCAGGCCATCGACGACTCTCGCCTGGCCCGCGACGCCCGGCTGTCCGAGAACGAGCTGCAGGCCATTCGCGAGGCGGTGCCGTGGACCCGGCACTTTCGCGGCGAGGCCCTCCGGGAGAAGGTCGCCGCCGACCCCGATCGCTACGTGCTCAAGCGCAGCTGGGACTACGGCGGCCGCGCGGTCTTCGTCGGCCGCACCCGCGGCGAGCCCGGCTTCGCGGAGCGCGTGACGGCGGCCTACGGCGAGCCCCTCGGCTGGAGCGCCTTGTGCGCCCGCGCCGAGGCGGACCCGGTCGGCGGCGGCTTCGTGGTGCAGGAGTTGGTGGAGACCTCGCCCGAGCCGCACCTGCTCTGCGACGGCACCGTGCAGATTCCAACGGAGCTCTACGTCGACTTCTCCAGCTACGCCTCGGTGGGCCTCGACCCCCAGCCGAGGTGGGGCGGCGTCTGCCGCGGGTCCCCCTCGCACATCGTCAACATCGTCGGAGGCGGGGGCGTGCTGCCGCTCCTCGCCGACGACGTGGCCGAGTCGCTGCTGCAAGCGTACCGGGCGTGGAGCAAGGTCCTGCTCCGGTAGTGGCCGGTGTTCGGCACCCTTCGACGAGCTCAGGGTGAACGGGAGACCCGCTCAGTCCTTCTTCCGCTCGAAGGGCGTCATCTTCAGCCGCTCCACCGCGACGCCGGTCTCGAAGCTCTCCACCAGCGCCTGGACGTCGGCCTCGGACACCCGCTCGTACCAGACCCCCTCCGGGTAGACGGCGATCGCCGGGCCCTTCTCACAGGCGTCGAGGCAGCCCGCGGTGTTGATGCGCACCCCCTTGAGCCCCTGGGCGTCAGCCTCCTTCTTCAGGGCGAGCCGCAACGCCTCGCTCCCCTTGCTGGCGCAGCAGCCCTTGGGAGAGCCGTCCGGGCGGCGGTTGGTGCAGACGAAGACGTGGCGCACGAAGGGCGGGGGCATGCGGCGCCTTGTACGGGTCAATGCCCGGTTTTTCCACCCTCCGCACGGGGGCCTTCGCTGACGGTGCGGGCACCGCAAAACGCCGACTCCTGGCGGGAAATCGGCTCCGGACCCGCCGCTCCGAGGGAGAAAGTGATCACCTGACGACCCACACTGACTGTCAAACCAGGGGCCGCCGGCACCGCGGGTCATGAAAAGACATGTAGGGTCAAAATTCGTGGAAAAAGGCCTGCTCATGGCTCCGATGTCGCACCTTTCCCCCCGCCCGACGGAAGAGGCCGATTTTCCGGCCTCCGGGCCACCTTGACTTTCCCACAAGCGTCAAGGAGACCCCTAAGCCTTGGGGATTGGTCGAATATTTGACACAACCCCTGGGGGTTCTACCCTTGACACACCGATGTAGCAGACGGTAGATGTGGACCCTCGCGGAGGGGAATTCGGCGGTGCACCCAGGGCGGGGAGGGCCTTCCGGGGTGCGACAAAATCCCACTTTTCATACTTTTGACCCCCTGAGGGAGAATCTCAGCGGGCCCGGTCGTCATCACTTCGAACACATACCCCCAGTCAAAACGGAGACGCACATGGAGAAAGAGCTGGCCCAGCGGTCGAGTGCGCAGCAGGTCCCTCAGGTCGATGCCCGCGCGGTGCCGCGTTCGGGCAAGGCCATCGGGCTCGCGGTGAAGCGCTACTTCACCACGCCCGGGGTGGACCCGGCTGACGAGATCGCCTGGGAGCTCCGCTCCGCGTCCATCACCGGCGAGGACGGCAAGGTCGTCTTCGAGCAGAAGAACATCGAGGTTCCGAAGTCCTGGTCGAACCTGGCGACCAACGTGGTGGCGTCGAAGTACTTCCGCGGCCTGCCGGGCACGCCGGAGCGCGAGAACAGCGTGCGCAAGCTGGTGGGCCGGGTGGCCGACACGCTGACCGGCTGGGGCGAGGCCGGCGGCTACTTCGCGTCGCCTGAGGACAAGGCGTCGTTCCACGCCGAGCTCACCCACCTCCTCCTCCGCCAGAAGATGGCCTTCAACTCACCCGTCTGGTTCAACGTCGGCGTCGAGGACCACCCGCAGTGCAGCGCCTGCTTCATCAACTCGGTGGAGGACTCGATGGAGTCCATCCTCGGGCTGGCGCGCACCGAGGGCATGCTCTTCAAGTACGGCTCGGGCACGGGCTCCAACCTCTCGCCCATCCGCTCCTCTCGCGAGGTGCTGAAGGGTGGCGGCACGGCCTCGGGGCCGGTCAGCTTCATGAAGGGCTTCGACGCCTTCGCCGGCGTGATCAAGTCGGGCGGCAAGACCCGCCGCGCGGCGAAGATGGTCATCCTCAACGCCGACCACCCCGACGTCCTCGAGTTCGTGAAGTGCAAGGTCGAGGAGGAGAAGAAGGCCCACGCCCTCATCGAGGCCGGCTACGACCCGTCGTTCAACGGGGCGGCCTACGCCTCGGTCTTCTTCCAGAACTCCAACAACTCGGTGCGCGTCTCCGACGACTTCATGAAGGCCGTCGTCGAGGACCGCGCGTGGACCACCAAGGCGGTCGTCGACGGCAAGGACGTGGACTCGATGCCGGCGCGGCAGCTCTTCCGCGAGATCGCGGACGCGGCCTGGCAGTGCGGCGACCCGGGCTTGCAGTTCGACACCACGGTCAACGGCTGGCACACCTGCGCCGGCACCGCGCGCATCAACGCGTCGAACCCGTGCAGCGAGTACATGTTCCTCGACGACACCGCCTGCAACCTGGCGTCGTTGAACCTGATGCACTTCACGAACCTCGACGGCGACTTCGACGTCGAGGCCTTCAAGCACGCGGTCGACATCACCCTGCTCGGCCAGGAGATCGTGGTCGGCTTCTCCCGGTACCCGACGGAGAAGATCACCCGGAACTCGTTCGACTTCCGCCCGCTCGGCCTGGGCTACGCCAACCTGGGCGCGCTGTTGATGGCCGAGGGGCTGCCGTACGACTCCGACGAGGGCCGAGCCTACGCCGGCGCCGTCACCTCGCTGATGGCCGGCCGCGCCTACGCCATGTCGGCGAAGATGGCCGAGCACCTGGGCACCTTCTCGAGCTACGCGCCGAACAAGGAGTCGATGCTGGGCGTGATGCGCAAGCACCGCAAGGCGGCGTACCAGCTGCCCACGCTGAGCGTCGACGAGCACCTCTTCGAGGCGCAGAAGCAGGTGTGGGACGAGGCGCTCGCCCACGGTGAGCACTACGGCTACCGCAACGCGCAGGTCACCGTGCTCGCGCCCACCGGCACCATCGGCTTCATGATGGACTGCGACACCACCGGCATCGAGCCCGACATCGCGCTCATCAAGTACAAGAAGCTGGTCGGCGGCGGCATGCTCAAGATCGTCAACCAGACGGTCCCGCAGGCGCTCTCCAAGCTCGGCTACTCGACCAGCGAGGTCGAGGCGATCATCGGCTTCCTCGACAAGCACGACACCATCGAGGGCGCGCCCTTCTTGAAGCCCCAGCACCTGCCGGTCTTCGACTGCGCGTTCAAGCCGGCGAAGGGCAGCCGCTCCATTCACTGGATGGGCCACCTGAAGATGATGGCCGCGGCGCAGCCGTTCCTCTCCGGCGCCATCTCCAAGACGGTGAACCTGCCGAACGACGCCACCGTGGAGGACATCGAGAAGGCCTACCTCGAGGCCTGGAAGCTCGGGCTCAAGGCGGTGGCGGTGTACCGCGACGGCTGCAAGAAGAGCCAGCCGCTGAACACCTCGAAGGACAAGAAGAAGGCCGAGGCGCCGGCGCCGCAGGTGGTGGTGGAGCGCGTCGCCCGCCGCCGGTTGCAGGACGAGCGCCGCGCGCTGACCCACAAGTTCAGCATCGCGGGCCACGAGGGCTACCTCACCGTCGGCATGTACGAGGACGGCCAGCCGGGCGAGCTGTTCATCACCATGGCGAAGGAGGGCTCGACGGTCTCCGGCCTGATGGACTCGCTGGCCACGGCGATCTCGCTCAGCTTGCAGTACGGCGTGCCGCTGCGGGTCTTGGTCGACAAGTTCAGCCACACGCGGTTCGAGCCCTCGGGCTTCACCGGCAACCCCGACCTGCCCATCGCCAAGAGCATCACCGACTACATCTTCCGGTGGATGGCGCTGAAGTTCCTGCCGCAGGAGGGCCAGACGGAGAGCCTGATGGCGCAGGAGGCGAAGAAGGTCGCGCAGCCGCCGGTGCGCCCGTCGCCTTTGACCATGGAGTCGAGCGCAACCATCGCGTCGCAGGCGATTCCGCCCCCGGCGCCGTCGGCGGTGCGGACCGCGTTCCTGAACCAGGCCGACGCGCCGCCCTGCCCGGTCTGCGGCACCATCACGGTGCGCAACGGCGCCTGCTACAAGTGCCACAACTGCGGCGCCACCACGGGCTGCAGCTGAGGGAAGATCTCAGACGACGGCTGACGGCGGAGGGTTGAGCCCCGGCGGGGGATGCGAGAGCGATCCCTGCCACCTGCGTCAGCTCGGAGGAGGGGCCGGCGGCCTCGGTGCGAAAGTGCCGAGGCCGTTGTGTTTGCGGGGCTGGTCTGGCGCTGCGGCGAGGTGCGGCCGCCGTTAGGTGGGGCTCATGATTTCGGTACGCAAGGCCTCGGAGCGGGGCCACGCCGACCACGGCTGGCTCGACACCCATCACACCTTCTCGTTCGCCGAGTACTACGACGAGCGCTTCATGGGGTTCCGCAGCCTGCGGGTGCTGAACGACGACCGCGTGCAACCCGGCATGGGGTTCGGGAGACACCCTCACGAGGACATGGAGATCGTCTCGCTGGTGCTGGAGGGGGAGCTGGAGCACCACGACGACCTGGGCAACGGCTCGGTCATTCGGCCTGGCGAGGTGCAGCGCATGACCGCCGGCACCGGGGTTCGCCACAGCGAGAAGAACCCGTCCCCGAAGAAGCCCGTGCACTTCCTGCAGATCTGGATCGAGCCCGATCGGCCTGGCATCGCCCCGAGCTACGAGCAGCGAGCGCTCCCCAAAACCACGCCCGAGAAGCCGCTCGCCCTCATCGCCTCGCGCGAGGGCGGGAACGGTTCGGTCACCGTGCACCAGGACGTGAAGGTGTGGCTCGCCACGCTGCGCGAGGGCACGCAGGCGTCGTACCCGATCGCGCCCGGGCGATACGCCTGGGTGCACGTGGCGACCGGTCGCGCCACGGTGAACGGTCAGAGCCTGGCCGAAGGCGACGGGGTGGCGCTCAGCGACGAGGCGGCGGTGGAGCTGGTCGGCCGCGCGGACGCGAGGGTGCTGATCTTCGATCTGGCCTGAGCGGAGCTCACTTCGGCAGGCACGCGCCGTCCTTGCACGCGCCGAAGCCGCCGGCGGAGCAGTCGAAGCGCTTCACGACGCCGTCCTGGCAGAAGCTCACGAACGCTCCGTCGCAAGCGGCCTGGGTGGTTCGAGTGCAGGCGTTGCCCGTGAGGGTGCAGCTGCCGGCCTCGCAGCGCTTCATCGTCGCCTGGTTCGCGCAGTCGAAGCGCGACTGCCGCCCGTCGCCCGAGCACTGAATCGCCACCGTGCCTTCGCAGGTGCCGGGATCGCTCGTTCGGCACGAGGCGCCGCCCACGCACTCCGGGACGCCGGAGTCGACGTTCTCCTGGCACTTCCACCCCGCCGTGCCGCAGGCCTCGAGGCCGACGAGCTGGCCATTGCAGAACTCCGCCGTGTCGCCGCGGCAGGCGAGCGCCGAGCGATCCGACGGGCAGGCCGCCACGCCGCAGGTCGAGTACTGGAAGAAGAAGGCGTTGTTCTTCCCGCAGGTGCTGCCGTACTTCGAGCAGTCGATCTCGAAGTGCTGGCCGTCGGCGGTGCAACCGGACAGCACGTTGCCCCCGCAGGAGCCGTCGGAGAGGCCGCCCGGGTTGCAGCTCGACGGCGGGCCGTTCAGCGCCCAGCACTGGCCCGCCTTGGCGCAGTCGCCGTGGGCGGAGAGCAGGCACTGGTAGATGGCGTGCATCGGCCCCTCGAGGCCGGTGGTGAGGAAGGAGGAGCCAAAGCTGCCCGGCAGGGGCACGAAGCCGCTCGGCTCCGAGGTGCAGGCCTCGAGGGTGCCGCCGAAGAGCGAGCGGAACTCGTGGGGGTTGCAGGTCTCAAGGGTCACGCAGATCTGCGCCGCGTCGGTCGGCGAGAACGGGCCGGTGCAGGTGCAGCCCGAGCACGACAGCACGACTCCCCACAGCAGCATCGTTCGCTTCGCCATGTCAGCCCTCCGGAGGATCGGGCGACTCTACTTCGCGCGGCCGCCGTCGCTCGCACCTTCGTGCAGCGCCTTCTGGAGCGCCAGCGCCTCGGCGTTCTTCGGGTCGACCTCCAGCACCGCGTCGAGGAAGCCCTTCGCCCCGGCCCGGTCGCCCGCGTCGAGCCGCGCCCGCGCGAGCCGGAGTGGCGCCGTCACCGCCTTCTGAATCACCGGCTCGGTCAACTTCGACGGCTGACCCGGGGAGAGGATGCGATCCCACGCCAGGAAGCTCTTCACCTCGGCCTGGGTGAGCGCGTCGCGCCTGGCGGCGAGGAAGCCGTACTCCGCCAGGGCCTTCAGCATCGGCCCGCACTTCTTGGGCTCGACCTTGAGGCCCATGCGGCAGGTGTTGACCGCCGTCTCCACGTCGCCGGCGAGGAAGTAGAGCTTCGCCAGCTCGGAGGGCGGCGGCCCCTGCTTCGGAAGATCGGGCGCGGCCGGAGGGGCGCTCACGGCGAGGCTGAGCAGGAGAGAGAGCATGGCCCGAGGGTCAGTACGCGTTCTTCGAGAGGAAGCCGCCCAGCGCGGTCCGCACGCAGATCTTCAGGTCGAACAGGAGCGACCAGTTCTCGATGTAATAGAGGTCGTAGGTGATGCGCTCCTGAATGCTCGTGTCGCCGCGAAGCCCGTTGATCTGCGCCCAGCCGGTGAGCCCCGCCTTCACCATGTGCCGCAGGTGGTAGCGGGGGATCTGCTTCTTGAACTCCTCGATGAAGACCGGGCGCTCGGGGCGCGGGCCGACCAGGCTCATGTCGCCGATCAGCACGTTGAGGAACTGCGGCAGCTCGTCGATGGAGCTCTTGCGGAGGAAGGTCCCGAGCGGGGTGCGGCGCGAATCGCCGGCGGTGGCGAAGCGCGCGCCGTCCTTCTCCGCGTCCACGCGCATGGTGCGGAACTTGAGCATCTTGAAGAGGTGCCCATCCATGCCCATGCGCTCCTGGGCGTAGAAGACGGGCCCCTTGCTGGTGAGCTTCACCAGGCCCGCCACCACCATCAGCAAGGGCGACAAGAGCACCAGCGCCAGCCCCGAGAAGCACACGTCGAAGACGCGCTTGGCGATGAGGTTCCAGCCCTCGAGCGGAGCGCCCTGGAGCGCGATGATCGGCAGGCCGCCGAACTCCTCGAGGCCGCCGCGCAGGGTGAAGTAGTTGAAGAGGTCGGGCACCAGCTTCACGTCCACGGTGCGGAGCGCGAGGGTGTCCATCAGCTGCTTGAGGATCGGCTGTTCCTCGAGGGGCAGCGCGAGCAGCACCTGGTCGACCGTCCGCTCGTCGAGCACGCGCTCGAGATCGGCGTAGAGGCCCAGCACCGGCACGCCCTTGAGCTCCGTGCCGACCTTCTCCGGCCGCCGGGTGAGGAGGCCGACCACGCGGAAGCCCAGCTCCCGGTGCTCGGCGATGGTCTCCACCACCCGCTGGCCGTGCTCGCCGGCGCCGACGACGAGGATGGTCTTCAGGTTGAAGCCCCGCCGGCGCAGCTCGTTGAAGATGGCGCGGAAGACGAGGCGGACGATCGACACTCCCACGAAGGCGAAGACCGTGAAGAGGAGGATGGTGGCGCGGGAGTAGCGCTCGCGGATGAAGAAGTTCAGCGCGACGAGGATCACCGTCGCCAGCACCGTCGACTTGAAGACCTCGAACACCTCGCCGACGTGCGTGCGCGCTCGGTTGGTCGTGTAGAGGTTCTGCTGCCGGAAGGTGATGGGAAAGACGATCAGCGCCATCACCAGGGTGACGACCGAGTCGAAGGCCGGCGGCTCGTCCGCCCCACCGAAGAGGTTGAAGCGGGAGAGGTAGGCGGCCGCGAACGCGAGGGTCAGGGCGGCGAGGTCCGCCAGGAGCTTGATCGAGTTGTAGAAACGCTGAAACCGGGTGAACACGCTGGCTTTCTCCTAGCACAGCCCGGCCCGCGTACGAGGCCCCCCGTCCCGCCTCACCTCACCAGGGCGGCCACTTCCTCCCGAATGGCCGCCTGAAAAGCCTGGCGCGTGAAGCCGGAGGCCTGGGCCCGGGCGTCCTGTGGCGAGAAGGTCTCCTCGAAGGCGTCGAAGCGGCGGACGGCGCCGGCGAGGCGCTCCACGGTCTGCTCGTCGAAGAACAGGCCGGTCTTGGGGGTGACGGTCTCCAGGGCGCCGCCGGCGCGGTAGGCGATGACCGGGCGGCCCGACGCCTGAGCCTCGAGGGGGGTGATGCCGAAGTCCTCCACCCCGGGGAACACCAGGGCGCGGGCGTTGCGGTAGAGCTCGGGGAGCTCGGCGTCGCTCACCTGCCCCAGGGCCTTCACGTTCGGAGGGAGCGAGCGGAGCCAGCTCTTCGCCTCCTGGCCCGAGCCGCCGATCCACAGGGGCAGCCCAAGGCGCGAGAAGGCCTCGATGGCCAGATCGATGCGCTTGTAGGGGGCGAGCGCGCCGACGCAGAGGAAGTAGCCGCCCTGCCCCGAGCCCTCGGCGGGCGCCCGGGTGAACCGCTCCAGCTCCACCGGGGGGTGGACGACCCGGGCCGGTTGGCCGTAGCGCTCCTGCACCTGCGCGGCGACGTGGGCGCTGTTGGCGAGGAAGCGGTCGACGTCGTGGGCGGTGCGGACGTCCCAGCGGCGAAAGGCCGGGCGCAGCGCCCGGGCGGCGAGGCGCACCGACAGACGCGCCTTGCCTGGGCCAAAGTAGTCGTCGAAGCGATCCCACATGTAGCGGAGCGGCGCGTGCACGTAGGAGAGGTGGCGCGTCGACGGCCGAGTGGGAATGGCCTTCGCGACACAGTGACTGGAGGAGATGACGAGGTCGACGTCGCCCACGTCCATGCCGCGGATGGCGAAGGGCATGGCGGGCAGGAAGAAGCGGTGCTTGGTGCGCGCGAGGGGGATGCGATCGAGCGCGCTGGTGATGATGCGGTGGCGCTCGACCTCGGGGGACATCGAGCCCGGCTCGTGGAAGAGCGTGTAGATGGGTGCGTCGGGGTAGAGCTCGGCCAGGGCGTCGAGGACTTTCTCGCCGCCGCGCCAGGTCACCAGCCAGTCGTGCACGAGGGCGACGCGCATGGGCCCGAGGAAATAGCACGTCGCGAGGCGCTCGCTTACGCTGCGCGGCGTGGTGAAGGTGCTCATCGACCTGCGCATGGTGCGGGGACCCCTGCATGGGATCGCGCGATACGCGCTGGAGTTGGCCAGGCGCATGCCCGCGCTCGAGCCGACTTGGCGTTTCTTCGGGCTGACGGGGCCGGACGGCGTGCCCGACGAGCTGGGCGAGCTCGCGCCGCGCATTCCCCTGGTGAAGTGCCCGGTGGAGTTTCTGTCGCCGCTGGAGCAGCCGGTCTTGGCGAAGGTGTTGTTCCAGCAGCGGCCCGACCTGTTCCACGCCACCAGCTTCTCGTTGCCGGCGATGTGGCCGGGGACGCTGGTGGCGACGATTCACGACGCGAACCACCTGGCGCTGCAGGAGAGCGCATCGGCGTCGCGCACGGCCTACTACCGGCTCTTGGTGGCGCCGCGGGCGCGGCGGGCGAAGGCGCTGATCACGGTGTCGCAGTTCAGCCGCACGGAGGTGGCGGAGCACCTGGGGCTGCCGCCGGAGCGGCTGCAGGTGATCGCGAACGGCGTCGACCCGTCGTTCCACGTGCCGGCGCCGTCGGTGCTGGAGGACTTCCGGATGCGCCGGGGCCTGCCGAAGCAGTACTTCGCAGCCATCGGCAACACGAAGGCGTTCAAGAACCTGAAGGTCTTGAAGCCGATCGTCGGGCGGCTCCCGGCGGCGCTGGTGTTGTTGGCGGGGCGCGGGGCGCGGCGGGAGCTGGGCTTCGACGAGTCGGTGCTGGAGCTCGCGCCGCTGACGGACCCGGATCTGGTGAACTTCTACGCCTCGGCGATCGCGGTGCTGGTGCCGTCGCGCTACGAGGGCTTCGGGCTCCCGGCGCTGGAGGCGATGGCGTGCGGCGCGCCGGTGATCGCGGCGAACGCGGGGGCGCACCCGGAGGTGATCGCGACGGCGGGGCTGCTCATCGATCCCGACGAGCCGAACGAGTGGCTGAAGGCGTGCCAGCGGGTGTACCGCGACGCGGACCTGCGACGCTCCCTGTCGGATCTCGGCTGGGAGCGGGCGTCGCGGTTCTCGTGGGACGACTGCGCCCGGCAGACCCTCGAGGTGTACCGGCGGGCGCTGGTCGCCCGGTCGGCATGACCTCGCGGGCGTGGCCGTGGGTGGCGCTGGGCGCGGCGTTCGCGGTGCGGGTGGTGCTCGCGGCGACGACCGACGTGTACGCGGACGAGGCGTACTACTGGACCTGGAGCCACCGGCTGGACTGGAGCTACTTCGATCACCCGCCGCTGGTGGCATGGCTGATCGCGGCCCTGGGCATTCGCGGTGCGGCGCTGGCGTGCGGGGCGGCGGCGAGCGTGGGCGTGTTCCTGGCGGCGCGGGAGGCGACGCGGAGCGAGGAGACGGCGCTGTGGGCGACGGCGGTGTGGAGCGTGGCACCGGCGGCGACGCTGCTCGGGACGTTGGCGACGCCTGACGCGCCCCTCCTGGCGGCGTGGGCGTTCGCGCTGTGGGGCCTGGCGAAGAAGAGCTGGTGGCTCGTTGGGCTCGCGTGGGGCCTGGCGATGCTGGCGAAGTACAACGGCATCTTGCTGGCGGTGCCGGTGCTGGTGGTGTTCTGGCGGCGGCCGGCGGCGCTGCTCGGTGCCGGGGCGCTCGCGGCAACGCTGGCCTCACCGATCGTCTGGTGGAACGCGCAGCACGACTGGGAGGGGTTCCGGTTCCAGCTGCACCACGGGCTCGGCGGCGGAGGCGGGTTCGCGACCTTCGGAGAGTTCGTGCTCGGCCAGCTCGGCATGGGGGGCGTGGTGCTGGTGCCGCTGGGCGTGTGGTGGATGGTGAGCGGCGAGGCGCGAGATCGAGCGTGGCGGGTGGCGGCGGCGATGCCGGTGGTGTTCTTCGGCATGGCGGCCTTCCGGGCGAGGGGCGAGGCGAACTGGGCGGCGGCGGCGTGGATGGCGGCGAGCCTCGGGGTGGCGGAGTCGTTCACGTCGTCGCGGGTGCGCTGGGCGGCGGCGCTGGCGGGGTTGGTGCCGACGGTGGTGCTGGGAGTCGGGTTGGCGTTCCCGCCCGAGGTGGCGCTGGAGGTTCCGGCGGTGCGGCGGCTCCATGGGTGGTCGGCGCTGGAGTCGCTCCGCGCGCAGGCCGTTCCGGTGTTCTCGCTGAGCTACCAGCTCTCCTCCGAGGTGACGCGGTACGCGGGGCTCCCGGCGAGCACGCTGCAGGGGCGGCGCTCGCAGTACGACCTCTGGCCGAGGCCGGTGATCGCGCCCGGCGGCGCGGCGCTGTGGGTGTGCGATCCGGGTCCGCCGATGTGGGAGGAGGAGCCTCCGCCGGCGGCGCTGGTGGAGCAGTTCGAGCGGGTGGAGCGGGTGCCGTTCCCGGCGGAGGGGCGGCAGGCGCACCTGCACCGGTTCGGGGTGTGGCGGTTGGAGGGGTTTCGGGATCAACCACCCGGGGAAGCGCCCTGAGCTCGGCCTCGACGGGCGGTCGAAAGGGCGAGGCTCAGTTGCAGAGAAGACATCATCAGTGCGCCTTTTGAGTATGTGGTTGCACTGTCTGCAATGGTTTTGAAAAGGCGCCCGACCCGGGCGGGGTCATTCGAGTGGGGCTGGAAGAGCTCCGATCAGGGAAGGAGGGAGAAGCGGCTCTGAACGCGCGGGGTGTGGAGGGTGGACCGGCGTGGGTGCGTCGAGCGGAGAGCTCCTCGACTCCGTGCCGTGGATCCGCACGGTCCGGCTTCTCGGCCGCACCGCCAACTGAGTGTCGTTTGGTCACACTGGGAAGAGCGTCGGATTCACGGTGGCACGAAACGAGAGCGTGGCCCAGGGGATCCTTCGTGCGGATCCGCGACGCTGCTCGGCGGAGGCTGGACGCTCGCCGCACTCGCTGACCGCCCCCATGAAGAGCCGAGCCGGAGCCGGTGATCCAGCAGTCCGACACCAAGCCGCCCGGGCCGGGTCGGTTTTCAAATTCGTTGCAGAGACAACGCCTTGACTGTGACAAACAACCATCTCATTGCATCGGCTGCAACGATCGTTCGCGCCACCCACGGCCGCAGCGGAATACGCGGCCGCCCTTCTCCGCCTCGATGATCGGCATCACCGCGCCGCACGCCGGAGCCCAAACCGCCCTTCGGAGGCGAGCCACACCATCACCGCCGCCACCACGAGCCCCACCACCGGAGCCCACGCCGCGCCCCACGCCGGGGCGTGCTCCCCCAGCACCAACGCCTTCCCCGCCAAGGTCACCGTGAACAACCCAAACGAGATCCCCGCGCCCTCCACCAGCGCGAGTGCGAGCGCACCCTTCCTCGACGGCCGCAACGCCAACAGCGCCGCCAGCAGCGCCCCCGCCACGCCCGTCACCGGATACGCCAACCTCGAGTGGAACGCGTACCAGAACCGCCCGGAGGTGAGCCCCACCTTCGCCCGCAGGCGCTCCTGCTCCAACAGCTCTCCGAAGGGCATCAGCTCCGGCCGCCCCACCTGAATTCGGAACGTGTCCGGCGTCGTCCCCTCGAGCTCGAGCACCTCGTCCGCCTTCACCACCGGCGCCGCGCTCCCCTCGCCGAACCGCCGCTCGCTCACCCCTTCGAGCCTCCACCGGCCGCCGCCGACGGAGAACATCCGCGCCGCCTCGAGCCGGCGCTGGAGCTCGAACTGGGGCCCCAGCTCGAACACCGACACCTCGGTCAGCGGGCCCTCGCGCGGCGCCTCGCCCATGAGGTGCACCACGTGCCGCCCGACGCGGAACCACCGCTTCGGCGCGTAGAACACGCCCGTGTCCCCCACCCTCCCGAACCTCTGCACCATGAGCTCGTCGATGCGCGTGCCCGCGGTCGTCACCACCCGATCGTCGAAGGCCACCAGCACCAGCGCCGCCAGCCCGGCGCTCGCCAACACCGGCGCCACCATCGCCCAGCGCGAGAAGCCCAGCGCCTGCATCGCCGTCCACTCGCCGCGCCGCCGCAAGACCGTCACCGCGGCGCCGCCCGCGAGCAGGAGCGCCGCCGGCGCGAACTGCTGCACCGCCACCTGCGCCTTGAACCAGTAGAGCAAGCCCACGTCGGTCCACGGCCGGTTCACGTAGATCCGCACCCAGTCGCCGAAGTCCGCCACCAGGTAGATGACCACCACCCCCGCCAGCATCGACGCCGCCAGCAGCACGTACAGCTTCGCGACCGAGCGGAAGAGCACGCCGCTCATGCCAACCCCCGCCGCTCCGCGCGCCAGAGCAACGCCACTCCCGCCACCGCGCAGATCAAGAGCGGCAGATAGCCCGCGACCCATGGTGCCAGCCGATCCTTCTCGCCCATCTGCACGAGGATTCGCGCCGTCACGAAGAACGCGACGTAGAGGCCGAGCGCCTGCCCCCAGCTTCGCCCCCGAGCCCCACTCCGCCGCACCAGCGCCAGGGGCGTCGCCAGCAGCGCGAACGCCAGCGGCAGAAAGACCTGCGCCACCCGCCAGTGGAACGCCGCCAGGAAGGGCGCCGAAGGCTGGCCGAGCTGCCCCGCCCGCTCGGCCTCGGCCAACAACTCCAGCGGCGCGTACTCGTCGTGCCCGAGCCGGAAGCTGTTCTTCCGGAACATCGCCTCGCCGATGTCCGCCCGGAAGCGCGCGCGCCCGAACTGCATCGCGGTGTACTCGTCGGTCTCCGCCGCCACCCGGTGCAGCACGCCGTCCTCGAGCGAGAAGCCGATCCAATCGGCCGAGGGGTCGCTCTCGATGTGGCACGACGGCGCCAGCGCGAGCAGGGGGCTCTTCGCGTCCCGCCCATCGAAGAGCAGCACGTTCTTCCACGCGCCGCCTCGGTCCACGCTCTCGGCGTAGAAGGTGAACCCGCTCACCTCCTCCTGGAACGTGCCCGGCTTGAAGTCGCCCACCAGGTTGCGCCGGATGATGTCCTGCGCCGTCGCCTTCATCAGCGCGATGCCCCACGGCTTGAGCGAGAACGTCAGCACCGCCATCACCCCGGTGAGCAAGAGCCCCAACAGGAGCGGTCCGCGCACGAACGCGCGCGGCGAGAGCCCCACCGAGAACAAGGCCGCCAGCTCCCCGTCATCCGCGAGCCGGCCGATGCCCACCAGCACCGCGAGCAACGTGGCGATCGGAATCGTCTGGACCAGGAAGCTCGGCACCAGGGACAGCGTGAACTTCGCGAAGTCGAACGGCGTCACCGCGCTCCCGAGCAGGAGCTCCGACCCGCGCAAGAACGCCATCACGAAGAACAGCGTCGAGAGCAACAGCGTCGCCGCGACGAGCGGCGCCCACAGCTCGCGAATGAGGTAGCGGCCGATCATCTCCCAAAGCCCCTAGCGCGGCGCGTGCGCGGCGATGTCCGTCCGGTACTGGCAGCCCGCGAAGGAGAGGCCCCTCGCCGCTTCGTAGGCCCGGGCCCTCGCGTCCACCACCGTGGGCCCGTGCGCGCACACCGTGAGCACCCGCCCGCCGGCCGTCACCACCCGCCCGTCCCGCTTCGCCGTCCCCGCGTGGAAGACGTGCACGCCGCTCGGCAGAGGCCGCTCCAGCCCCTCGATGCCATCGCCCGTCCTCGGCGCCTCCGGGTAGCCCGGCGACGCCAGCACCACGCCCACCGCCACGCCCGGCTTCACCCGGACCCGCTCCGCCAGAAGCCGCCCCGCCGCGCAGGCCTGCATCAGCGGCACCAGGTCCTCGTCGAGCGCCAACGTGATCGGCTGCGTCTCCGGGTCGCCGAGGCGGCAGTTGAACTCCAGCACCTTCGGGCCCGATGGCGTCAGCATCAGCCCCGCGTACAGGGCCCCGCGGAAGGGCGCGCCCCGCCTCGCGAGCTCGCGCAAGGTCGGAAGAATCACCGCCGTCCGAACGCCCTCCAGCGCCGCGTCGTCGAGGAGCCACGCCGGCGCGTACGCCCCCATGCCGCCCGTGTTCGGCCCGCGATCGCCGTCGAGGAGCCGCTTGTGATCCTGCGAGGGCGGCAGGAGCACGGCCCGCTCGCCGTCGCACAAGGCCATCACCGACAGCTCGGGGCCGCTCAGGCGCTCCTCGAGCACCAGGGTCTTCCCCGCCGGCAACGCGCCCAGCGCCCGGCAGGCCGAAGCGGCCTCGCGCCCGTCGTCGGCCACCACCACGCCCTTGCCCGCCGCCAGGCCGTCGGCCTTGATCACCACCGCGCCCCAGGCCTCCGCCCGCTTCGCGGCCGCCTCCACGTCGGTGAAGAGCTCGTAGCGCGCGGTCGGCACCCCCGCCGCCTGCATGATCTGCTTGGCGAAGGCCTTCGAGCCCTCGACGCGCGCCGCGGCCCGATCGGGCCCGAAGACCAGGACGCCCTTCGCGCGCAGGCCGTCCGCCACGCCCGCCACCAGCGGCGCCTCGGGGCCCACGACCACCAGGTCGATGCGCTCCTGGGCCGCCAGCTCCGCCACCGCCTCCGGGTTGGAGGGATCGATCGCCACGCAACGCGCGAGCGCCTCGATGCCCGGGTTCCCCGGCGCGGCGACGAGCGCGTCGACCAGCGGGCTCTTCGCGATGGCCTCCGCGAGGGCGTGCTCCCGCGCGCCGGAGCCGAGGAGCAGGACCCTCACAGGCCGAACTTGAACAGCACGTGCTTCGCGTCGTGGTACAGCGGATCGACGAGCAGCACGCTGGTGAGGATGCGCCGGGCTTCGTCCGCGTTCTTCTGCCGCGCCTCGATCTCGCCCTGCATCACCCGGGTGGCCATGATCCCCGGTGCGTACTTCTGCGCCGAGTTCACCGCCTCCTTCGCCTGGTCGGGCTTGTTCGACGCGAGCTGGGCCTGCGCTGACGCCAGGTAGCCCAGGGCGCCGGTGCGGTTCGCGTCCACCGCGCGCGCGCCCAGCCTCGCCGCCGTCGGCACGTCCTTCTTGTGCAGCGCCAGGAGGCTTCGGTAGGCGTAGGCGTCGGCGTTGTTGCCGTCGATGCCGTTCACCCGGCCGAACTTCTGCTCCGCCGAGGCGTAGTCGTCGGAGAACCACGCGACCAGGCCCTCGCACAAGATCGGGCTCGGGTCTTCGTTGTCCCCGTGCGCGAGCGCCGCGTAGGCCCCCACCGCGGGCTTGAGCACGTCCGCCGGGCGAATGAACAGGTGCGTCATCGCCGGCACCGCCCGCGCCATCGGGTCGGACTTGAGGCCCTTGCGCAGGCACAGCTCCCACGCCTTGCCGTCCTTGCGCGACTTCGCCGCCGCCGCGCCCGCGAGCAACAGGGCGTCCACTCGGCGCGGCTCCGACTCGGCCAGCCTGGTGAGCAACGCCAGCGCCTCGTCGAGGCGACCCTCCCCCACCAGGATGCGGCCTTCCAGTGCCGTCTCCAGCCCGGGGTCGCCGAGCTTGCCCTTCACGTTGTCGAGGTCCAGCCGCGCCTGCGACATCACGTTCTTGTCCAGCATCACCAGCATGTGCTGCACCCGCGCCGAGAGCAGGTCGGGCGCCAGATCCTGGGCGTGCTGCACGTCGTCCGTCGCCTTCGCCACGTCACCCAACAGCCGGTGCGCCGCGGCCAGGTGCACGTAGGCGTCGGCCTGATCGCTCTTGCCGACGTCCTTGTCGGCGACGATGGCGTTGAGCTGGTCGACGGCGCCCTGCACCTCGCCGGTGTGCTGGTAGGCGAGCACCGCGAGCATCAGCTTCGGGCCCACGTTGCGCGGCGCCGCCTTCGAGGCCGCCTCCAGCGTCTTCTTCGCCTGCGCGGGCTCCCCCACCTCGACGTAGAGCCGCGCCAGCTCCCGCGCCGCCTCCCACTGATCGGGGTCGAGCGAGAGCCGCTTGTTCAGCGCGTCGACGGCGTCCTTGTACTTGCCGACGGTCGCGTTGAGCTGCGCCTGGTAGAGGTAGGCGCGCTTGAGCTTGGGGTTCAACTTGAGCGCCTGCTCGAACCGGTTCTGCGACTCCTGCGTGTTCTTGGTCAGCTTCGCCTGGCCCACGGCGAGGGCGGCGAGCGCCTTGTCCTCCGGGGTCTGGGCGCCCTCTCCGCGCTCCGCGTACTGCTGCGCGTCGGAGATCTGCCCGCGCGCGATCATCAGGTGCGCGTGGGCGACGTACAGGTGGGGGTCGCCGCTGCGCTGCTCCAGCGCGGTCAACATGCCGTCAGCCGCCTTCGCCGAGGCCTCGTCGAGCGAGCTGCCCTTGCCGAAGGCCAGCGCGAGCACCCAGCCGGCCGCGGCGCGCTCGTTCGAGGGGTCGAGCACCATCGCCTTCTGGAACTCCTCCTCGGCCTCCATGTAGCCCTTGGTGGTGTCGGTCACGAGGGCCGCCTCACCGGCCTCCAGGTGCACCACCGACTGCGCGGCCGACTCGCCCTCCAGCTCGGGGAACGCGAGGCGCCACTGGCGCACCTGCTCGTCGATGGCCTGGGGCGTGGCCAACTGCCCCTTCACCACGCGGAGCGGCGCCTTCTTCACGCTCGGGCCCTTGATGAAGTACCAGCCCGCGGCGGCGCCGAGAACGACCACCGCGGCGAGGCCCCCGAGGAGGGCCTTGTTCGGACCGCCCGACGGCCGAGCCGCCACGCGGGCCGCCTTCGCCGACGGGGAGGAGGGGCCCACAGACCTCGCCTCGGAGCTCGCCGGCAACGGCCGCGCCTCGGCCTTCCGCTCGGCCGTGGGGAACACCGGGTTCCCGGTGTCGAAGTTCTCCGACATGCCCTGCGGCTTCTCCAGCACCTTGTTGCGGCACTCGTCGCAGGTCCCCAGCGCGAGATCGAAGGGGTCGGTCAGGGGCTTGCCGCAGGTCTGGCACGGCGGCCCGGCGGAGGCGCTGGGCGCGGGCGCGGCGGCGGGCCTGGGAGCCGAGGTGCGCGCGGGCGCG
>JBBIOE010000021.1:0-52904 GCA_037443525.1 Archangiaceae bacterium
GGCGGCGGCACCAGCACCAGCACCGGCGGAGGCACGGGCGGCGGCGTCGCCACCGGCACCGGCGGCGGCACCAGCACCAGCACCGGCGGAGGCACGGGCGGCGGCGTCGCCACCGGCACCGGCGGCAACACCGGCTCCGGCTCCGGCGCCGGCACCAGCACCGGCACCGTGAACCTCGACTCGCCGCTCACTCCCGGCAGCCCCGGCTCGGTGAGCGTCACCTTCGCGGTCCGCTCGGATCAGGCGCGGCACCCGATCTCTCCGCTCATCTACGGCACCAACCAGCCGGCGAACGCCTCGGCGAACCGCTACGGCTCCCTGCGCCTGGGTGGCAACCGCCTCACCGCGTACAACTGGGAGAACAACGCCTCCAACGCCGGCTCCGACTACAACTACCAGAACGACGGCTACCTCTCGTCGAGCACCACGCCCGGCGCGGCCGCCAAGGCGACGCTCGACGCGTCGAGAGCCATCGGCGCCACCGCGCTCCTCACCGTGCCCATCATCGACTACGTCGCCGCCGACCGGCTCGCCGACGGCGACGTCCGCAACTCGGGCTCCAACTACCTGACGACGCGCTTCAAGCAGAACCGCGCCACCTCGGGCGGGACGCCCACCGCCACGCCGAACACCTCCGACGGCTACGTGAACCAGGACGAGTTCGTGACCTGGCTCGAGCAGACGAGGGCCGGCTCCCCGGTCATCATCTCGCTCGACAACGAGCCCGACCTCTGGAGCGACACGCACCCCGAGGCGCACCCCAACCCGGTGACCTACACCGAGCTCGTCAACCGCACGCTGACCTACGCCGCGATGGTGAAGAAGGTGGCGCCCACGATGCCGGTCACCGGCTTCGTCTCCTACGGCTTCGCCGGCTTCATCGATCTCCAGAGCGCGCCGGACTCCGGCGGGAAGGGCGAGTTCGTCGACTACTTCCTCGCCCAGGTGAAGGCGGCGGAGGCCACCGCTGGCCACAAGCTCGTCGACTACCTCGACCTGCACTGGTACCCGGAGGCGAGGGGGCCGGGCGGGCGCATCACCGGCACCGACGTCTCCAGCGGCGAGGCCGCCGCCCGCGTGCAGGCGCCGCGCTCGCTGTGGGACCCGACCTACACCGAGACGAGCTGGGTCGCCTCGTACTACGGCGCGCCGATTCAGCTGCTGCCCCGGCTCAAGGCGAAGATCGCCGCCAACAACCCCGGCACCAAGCTCGCCTTCACCGAGTGGAACTACGGCGGCGGCGGCGACATCAGCGGCGGCGTGGCCACCGCGGACGTGCTCGGCATCTTCGGACGCGAGGAGGTCGGCCTCTCCACGCTGTGGAAGCTGAACGGCAGCGAGGCCTACAACGACGCGGCCATCAAGGCGTTCCGCAACTTCGACGGCAACGGCGGCGCGTTCGGTGACACGTCGATTCACGCGAGCACCACCGACGTGGCGGGCACCAGCGTGTACGCCAGCGTCGACGCGGCCCGCCCCTCGCGCACGGTGCTCTTGGCCATCAACAAGGGCACCGCCACCAAGACGGCGGGCATCACGCTCGCGCACCCGACCGCCTACTCGCGGCTCCAGGTGTACACGCTCACCGCGTCCGGCGGCGCCACCCTGGTGCACGCCGCCGACGTGACGGCCACGGCCGCCAACGCGTTCCGCTACGACATGCCGCCGATGTCCGTGTCGGTGCTCGTGGCGGTGCCGTGACGCGCTGAAGTCGAAGGGTGAAGAGCCCACGGCGGCGCGCGACGATTCGGGTCGCGCGCCGCCGTCCGTTGTGCGGGCTCGGCTGGACGCGGGCGCGAGCTGCGTTAGGGAGGTGAGCATGTACCGCTGCTCCGCCTGTGGCGCCTTCAACCGCGTCAAAGCCGATCACCCCGAGGGCGCTCCCACGTGCGGGCGCTGCAAGGGTCCCCTCGATCTCTCCGGCGCCCCGCAGGCCGTCGACGCCGAGGGCTTCGACCGCGCCGTGGCCAGCTCGCCGGTGCCGGTGCTGGTCGACTTCTGGGCCCCCTGGTGCGGGCCCTGCCGCATGGCCGCGCCCATCCTCGAGCAGGTGGGCCGCCAGCAGGCCGGCAAGCTGCTGGTGCTCAAGGTCAACACCGACGAGCACCCCGAGCCCTCGAACCGGCTCGGCGTTCGCGGCATCCCCACCTTCATCGTCTTCAAGGACGGGCGTGAGGCGGCGAGGCAGGCCGGCGTGCTGCCCGGGGCGGCGATGAGCCAGTGGATCGAGCGCGCCGCGCTGGAGTGACCGTCCACGTTTCACTTCTGCAATGCAGGCGTGAAAACGAGTCACGAAACACTCCCCCGGGCCGGCTTCAAGAGACGAGAATCGTTCGACCACGGAGCGTGGCACGGCCTTCGCTACGCGTCGTCGTGACGGGCGGTGACATCGCGACCTGCTCCTTCGAAACAGCCCGTCACCTTTCTCCCTCCCCGTTTGGTTTCCCCTCGTGAGCGCGCGAGCGCCCCCGAGGTCCACTCGGATGAGCCCCTCGATCTGGAGTCCATCGTGTCTGAGTCCTCGAGTTCCCTTCGCATCGCGCTCGTCGCCGACGACGACGCGCTCCCCCGCGCGCAGACCTCCGACCTGATGCGAGCCAAGGGCTTCGAGGTGGTGGAGGCCATCGACGGCGCCGAGGCCATCGCCGCGGTGATGACGCACCTGGAGTCGCTGGCGGTGGTGGTGCTGGATCTGACGATGCCGAACATCGACGGCTTCGATGTGCTCTCCGAGATCCGCGGGCCGACCCGCGCGCGCCACATTCCCATCGTGGTGGTCACCGGCTCCGGCGCGGAGCAGGCCCAGGCCGCCATGGCGCTGGGGGCGGACCAGGCGGTGATGAAGGGCGCCACCATGGAGGAGCTCGGCGCGCTCGTCGATCTCTCCATGGACGCCGCCGCGTAGGTCTCGTTCGCCGAACGCCGACGACGCGCAGCCTTTTCGCGGCCGCGTCCGGCACGTAGGGCTCGGGTGCCGGCGCGAAGTCCCCGCCGTTCCTCGGAAGACCGAAAAGCTCGCGCGCCGTCTCTGGGCCTTCGGACAGTGGCGTCAAACCTGCTTGGCCTCAGTCAACCTACGAGGCCACCCGTGCAACCCGACTTCAGCGTCGTCATCCCGACCCATCGCCGGCCCACCGAGCTCCTCGAAGCGGCCACGAGCGCGCTCGCGCAGAAGGGCGTCACGGTCGAGGTGGTGATCATCGACGACAGCCCCGAGCGCTCGGCGGAGCCGGTGGTGGAGCGCCTGGCCGACCCGCGAGTCAGCTACCTCCCCATGCCGCACCCCAGCGGCGGGTGGCCGGGGCGGGTGCGCAACGTCGGCTGGCCGCGCGCCAAGGGCACCTTCATTCACTTCCTCGACGACGACGATCTCGTGCCGCGAGGCCACTACGCGCAGGCGAAGAAGGAGTTCGCCGAGCACCCCGACGAGGGGGTGCTGTTCGGGAAGATCCTCCCCTTCGGCGCCGACGAGCGGCAGGCCGACGAGGAGTTCCGCTACTTCCAGCGCGCGTCGGAGCGGGCCCGAACCTGCCAGCGGCTCGGGCGCTGGGCCTTCACCGCGCGGCAGTACTTCGAGCCCACGCTGTTGGTGTGCTCGGCGGCGCTGATCCGTCGGGAGTGCGTGGCGGCGCTCGGGGGCTTCGATCCCGAGGTCCGCCTGGTGGAGGACGCCACCTTCTTCGCCCGCGCCTTCCGCGAGTTCGGCGTGCACTACACCGACCGGGTCACCCTGCACTACCGCGTCGGGCCGTCGCTGATGCGCTCGAAGTACGACCCCGCCGAGTTCAGTCACAGCTACCACCGCGCCCACGTCACCTACCGGGAGCGGTACGGCGAGCTGGAGTTCCTCGCGATGAAGGCCCTCGCCCAGACGGCGATGCGAGCGCTCTGATGCCTCTCCTGGTCGAGCCGATCGAGTCCGAGGGGGCCCTGGCCCAGCTCGAGGGCGAGTGGGACGAGCTCTTCGCCCTCTCCTCGCCGAAGCTGCCCTTCCTCAGCCCGCGCTGGGCGAGGCTGTGGCTCGAGCACTTCGCCGAGGACTCCGCGGCGGTGCACGATCGCCTGTCGATGCGCGCGGTGCGCTCCACCGGCGGCCAGTTGCTCGGCCTCGCGCCGCTGGTCTCCACCGAGCGCCCCGCCACCGGGCCGCTGCGGGTGCGGGTGCTGCAGCCCATCGGCAGCGACCCCAACGTCACCGAGATCCGCGGCACGCTCTGCCGCCCGGGCTCGGAGGAGGCCGTCACCCGGGCCCTGGTGAGCCAGCTCCGCCGCGAGTACGAGGCCTGGGACTGGCTCAAGCTCGGGGGCCTGGTGCAGGGGAGCCCGGCGCACCTGGCCATCACCCAGTCGCTCGCCGTCGAGGCCTCGCAGTGCGTGCCCGACTACCTGCTCACCCTGCCGTCGTCCTGGGAGGCGCTCAAGGAGGGGCTGTCGCGCAACATGAAGGAGTCGTTGCGCAAGTGCGTGAACGCCCCCAAGCGCGACGGGGTCACTCTCGAGCTGCGCGTCGACTCGGGCGGGGGGGCCTCCCTCGAGCGCTTCTTCTCGCTGCACACCGAGCGCGCGTCGCAAAGCGGCACCGTGCGGCACCGCGACGTGTTCGCCTCGCCTCAAGCGAGGGCCTTCCTGCGCGCCTACGCCGCCGAGAGCGCGGCGAAGAACGAGCTGCGCGTCTTCGAGCTGTGGTCCGAGGGCGAGGTGGTGGCGACGCGGTTGGGCTTCCTCTTCCAGGACGAGCTCTACCTCTACTTCACCGGAGAGCGCATCGCGCTCGCCCGGTACAGCGTGCTCACGCGGCTGATGGCGGAGATTCTCCAGTGGGCCATCGCCGAGCGGGTGCGGCTGGTGAACCTGTCGCCGGGAACCGATCACTCGAAGACGCGCTGGAACCCCGAGCCCTTGCCCCTGGTCTCCGTGGTGGCCGTGTCGCCCTCGGCGCGGGGCCCCTTGGTGCGGCAGCTCTACCGGGGCGTGGAGGCGCTGCGCACCAGCGCCCGGCTCCGGGCGTCGCCGCTGGGCACCGTGCTGCAACTCGCCTCGCGCAGTCACGCCGGCTTCGACCGCGCGCCGTCGACGCCCGTCGAAGCCGGCCCTCCCCCCGACCGGGAGCGCTGACCGGGCGCGGACTTCACTTTCACGGCCGCGCCGCGACGCAGGCCCCGTCGACCGCGGGCGGCTCGGGCTCGGGCTCGCCTGGCATGGCGGGCGTCCCCTGGGCGGTGGGCATCAGGCTCTGGGCGATGACCGTCGCCAGGCGCGCGCTGGCGGCGTCCATGGCGTGGCTGATGGCGGTGACGACGCCCTCGATGGAGTCCTCCGGCGCGGCGCGTTCGATGGTGACCGTACCGCTGGTGCGCACGGCGTCGCCGTCCTCGAGCCGGTAGAGCAGCTTCACCCGGCCGCGGCGGCAGCCTGCCTTGCCGACCTCCTCGAAGGCGACCAGCTCCACGGTGAGGGTGGGCGCCTCGCCGCGCACCGCCTCCACCACCGGGTGCTCGGAGAAGAGCGCGTGGGCCAGCGAGCGCCGCACGTACTCCTCCGGGTTCTCGGTCCACCGCAGGTCCTCGTAGGCGTCGACCTCGGTCTTCGAGACGCGGTGGACGATGCGGGTTCGCAGGTTCGCGCCGCTCCTCACCGGCGGCAGGCGCAGGCGCGGCGCGGTGCTCTCCTGCTCGGGTGGATCGACGAGGCCCGTCGGCCCTTGGGGGAGCTCGGGCGTGAACGTGCGCACGTCGACGGTGGTGCTCGGCCCGAGGAGGCTGCAGCTGCTCGAGACGAGCAGGGCGAGGCCGAGGCCGAGCGAGCGCGGGCTCCTCATGGCGCCCTCACCTTCGCCGGCGTCTTCCCGGCGGCGGGGCCCTTCACCAGCATCGCCGGGTCGCGCTCCAGGCTCCGCAGGAACTCGCGCAGCGCCTGGGCCGCCTCGTCCACGTCGCGCAGGGTGCGCGGGAGCTGCTCCGCCGAGCCCTGCGCCGTCCGCCCCAGCTCGGCGATGGAGTCGGTGGCCTTGTTCGCGCCGGCGAGGACGCCCGCCTCGCCGCCGAGGCGCTCGATGGCCGCGTCCAGCTTCGCCAGCGCTCTTCGGGCGTCGTCGACGGTGGCCCCGGTGCGGCTGGCGAGCTTCTCGTCGTTGGCGCTCCGGGCGAAGCGCCGGAGCTCTCCGGCCGCCTGGTCGACCTCGTCGAAGGCGTCCCCCAGGCGCGTGGCGACGCGCTGATCGGCGAGGTCGTCGAGGAGCTTCCTGGCGCTGGCGAGCGCGTTCTCCGCCTCCTCGGCGATCTTGGGCAGACGCGGCCCCACTGCCTCCAGGTTGTCGGCGAGCCCCTTGAGCAGGGACGGCGCGGCGGGGATGTAGTTCTCGCCCGGGGTGAAGCCCAGGACGGGCGGCGGGTTCAGCTTGGGGTCGAAGAAGTCGATGTCCACGTACTTCACCCCGGTGATGCCCTGGGTGCCGAGCTGGGTGCGGGCGTTGGGCGGCACGTTCTCCAGGCCCAGGCGCTTCACGTTGGACGCGAGCAGCGAGAGCTCGACCTCGACGAGCTGGCGGTCGGGCGCCACGTCGATGTGCTTCACCGTCCCCACCTGCACGCCGCGGTAGCGCACCGGCGCGCCGATCTCGAGCCCCTGCACCGTCTCGTCGAAGTAGGTGTGGAAGGCCACCCTCTCCTGGCGGGTGAGGCTCCAGCCGAGGGCGAGGGCGACGGCCACCAGGGCCGCGCCGGTGAGCAGGGTGAACAGCCCGAGCCTGACCTGGGTGGCGGTGCTCATGTCGCGGCGGGCTCCCGTCGGAAGAACTGCCCCACGCTCGGTACGGTGGACGCGCGCAGCTCGGCCGGCACCCCTTGCGCGATGATGCTCTTGGTGGGCCGATCGAGCAGCACGCAGCGATCGACGATGCCGTTCACCGTGCCCAGCTCGTGCGTCACCATCACCACCGTCAGGCCGAGCCCGCGCGCGAGCGTGGCGATGAGGCGATCGATCTCCGCGGCCGTCACCGGGTCGAGCCCCGAGGCCGGCTCGTCGAGGAACAACAGCGCCGGCTCGAGCGACATGGCCCGCGCGATGGCCGCGCGCTTGAGCATGCCCCCGGAGAGCGTCGCCGGGAGCTGGTGCATCGCCTCCTCGAGCCCGACCAGGCGCAGCTTCGCGCGCACCATGGCCTCGATGGCCGCGCCGGAGAGCCGGGTGTAGCGCTGCAGCGGCAGGGCGACGTTCTGGCCCACCGTCATCGAGCCGAACAGCGCGCCCGACTGGAACATGACGCCGTAGGGCGGCCGCCCCGCGCCCACCCGCGGCGGGCCGATGCCCCGGATGTAGATGCTGCCCGCCAGCGGCTCCTCCAGGCCGATGAGCACGCGCAACAGCGTCGTCTTGCCCGAGGCGCTGCGCCCGAGGATGCCGAAGATCTCCCCCTCGCGGACGTCGAAGGCGGCGCTCTCGAGCAGCACCGCGTCCCGGCTCCAACCCAGCCGCAGGTCGCGGACCTCGATGATCGGAGTGGCCGTCATACGTGCAGCATTCGGAAGACGATGGTGAAGAGCGTGTCGACGACGACGATGGTGAAGAGGCAGATGACGACCGTGTTGGTGGTGCTGCGCCCGACGCCCGCCGCCGCGCCGGTGGTGGAGAAGCCCTGCTGGCAGCCGATGAGGGCGATGCACACCGCGAAGGCCGCGCTCTTGACGAGGCCGGTGATGACGTCCGACGTCAGCACCGTCGCCTTGAGCTGCCCGGCGTAGCTCTGCATCGAGACGTCGAGCGACATCACGCCCACGATGGCGCCGCCGAAGACGCCCACCACGTCGCCGAGCAACGTCAGCGCCGGCGCGACCAGCACCAACGCGATGATTCGAGGGAGCACGAGGAACTGCATCGGGTCGAAGCCCATCACGCGCAGCGCGTCGATCTCCTGAGAGACGCCCATCGTGCCGAGCTCGGCGGTGTAGCTCGCGCCGGAGCGGCCGCTCATGATGATGGCCGTCATCAGCGGCGCCAGCTCGCGGGTCACCGAGATGCCGACGAGCTGCGCGACGTAGACGTTCGCGCCGTAGGTCTGGAGCGCCTGGGCCGACTGGTAGCCCATGACGAAGCCGAGCAGGAGGTTCAACAAGAGCACGATGGGCACGCCATCGGCGCCCGCGCGCGCGGCGAGGCTCGGCACCGCCTGAAAGTTCCCCGCGGCGGGGCGCCACAAGACGCCGCCCAGGCTGCCGAGCAGCTCACCCAGGAAACCGCTGTTCCTGCGCAGCTGCTCGAACAGGTGCGACACGGCGTCGCCGAGCACCTCGAGCATCGACGGCCGGCCGGGCAGCCGGATCGCCGTGGGCGGAGCGTCGCCCCGGTAGAGGTGCACCAGCGGCTGCACCAGGGGCGAAGCGTTGATGAAGTTCGCCTCCACGCCCTGGGCGGCGAGCTCGGCGCGCAGCTCCACGAGCAGCGCCATCACCGCGCCGTCGACGACGGGCACGCCGGCGAGATCGAAGTCGAGCTTCCGCTCCTTCGACTCGGCGGCCTTCTCCTGCATCGCGCTCCACAGGCCCTCGGCGTCGCTCATGCGCAGAGGCCCGGAGAAGGCCAGCGCGCCGGGGCGCCTCGTCACCTGTGGCTCGGGAGGCATCGCCCTGCCGAGGGTGCAAGGGTGGCGCCACGAGGGCGCCCCTCATGACCCACGCACCGGTCGACGCCGTCGCCTCGGCTTCTCCCGACGCGGAGCGCGTCCCCTCCCCAACGGAGATCAGGAGGTGTTTCGCGTTCGCGAGAAGAGGTCCGTGTGGCTCGGGGAAGGGGAGCGCAGCGGCACCTACGTCTCGGTGACGCAGAAAGATGCGCAGGGGCCTGCGCCGCTCTTGCCGTTCGCGACCCCCCCGCCGCGTACGGCATGGCGCAGTCGCGTGGATCGACGAGGGCTCCCGGCACACCGAGCCGAAGCGGCTCGATGAGGCGCGCGACCGAGGCTGGCCCGCGTGACGTCCCCGGCGCGCTGATCGCTTCGTCGCAGCGGCGGCATCAGGTCAGCGCAGCGGGCACTCCGAGCGCGCGTGGCGCGGCGGAGGCTCGGGAGCGCGGAGGTCGGCAGGGCAGGTCCCGCGCACCCCGACGAGGAGCGCGAGCGGCGGAGCCCCGACGGCGCTCACCGCTCTGGCGCGCGGCGGGGGAGGGCGGGCGCAGGTAGCCAGCGCTCTGCGGCCGCTCGCGCGATGGAACGGCGCGGTCCGCGGCAAGAGGCCGATGGTCGCGCCGGCGTCGGGCTCCTCCCCCGCGCGCAGCGGCGCCCCGAGGAAGCCGGCGTCGGAGCTCTGGCCCACCGGACCGGCGATGGGGGGGCCGGCGTCCACCGCCTCACCGGAGCTGCCCGCGTCGGTGGTCGGCGGGGGAACGACGGTCCCGTCGCTCGCGACGAAGAAGCCCGCGCCGAGCGCGGGGCCCGTGGTGCCGTCGACCTCCACGGGGGGACTTGGCTCGCAGGCGAGCCCGCACGCGACGGCCACGACGACGGCGACGGCGACGACTCCCACTGCGCTCGGACGTCTCGACGGGTTCATGATGTCGGCTCCAGGTGGTGGTGGCTCTCGCGGACAGGAACCCCGCGGGGCGGGTGACGAATTTCGGCCCCGCTCGTCCGAGGAGCACCGGGCCGGGGAACCGCGCACGTCGCGCGCCTGGCCCGCGGCGCACGAGGGTGGCGATCGCGCACGGCTCGCGCGACGATGCGCGCCGTGACACCGCAGCTGCGCGTTCGAGTGACTCAGTCGCTGATCTTCGTGATCTACGGGGTGTGGTTCGTGGGGCCCTTCCTCGCCGCCGGGAGCTGGAGGTGGACCCAGGGCTGGGTCGCCCTCGCGGTGCTGGTGCCGGTGGTGCTGGGACACGCGATGGCGGTGCGGCGGCTCAACCCGGCGCTGGTGCGCGAGCGGCAATCGGTGAAGCCCGACACCGAGCCGTGGGACCTCGCCTGGAACGTCGTCTACTGGGCGCTGATGGCCTCGGTGCCGGTCCTGGCTGGGCTCGAGGCGCGCTTCGACGTCGAGCCGGGGCCGTGGGAGGAGCTCATCGTCGGCGCGGGGCTCCTGGCGCTCGCCTTCGCGCTGTCGGCGTGGGCGATGGCCTCGAACGTCTTCTTCGAGCCCACGGTGCGCCTGCAGAAGGAGCGCGGGCAGACGGTGGTGGACACGGGCCCCTACGCCGCCATCCGTCACCCGGGGTACGCGGGGCTCGTGCTGTGGGCGTTGGCGACGCCGCTGGTGCTCCGGTCGGCGTGGGCGTGGGGAGGCGCGGTCGCGGTGGTGGCTTGGCTCGTCGTGCGGACCGCGCGCGAGGACCGGTTCCTGAAGAAGCGGCTCTCCGGCTACGCCGACTACGCCGCGCGCGTCCCGTACCGTCTCGTTCCGGGCGTGTGGTGAGGTAGGGTGGCCGGATGGCGTCGACGATGCGCGTGGTGAAGGACGTCTCGCTGGCCCTGGCGCGGGGGCTTGCCGACCCTCGCATTCCGCACTCACGGCGGTGGGCGATCCTGGGAGGCTTCGCCGCGTCGGGCTTGCGGCTCGCGGCGGGCATGGCCGTGGGGAAGCTCGGGCCGCGCCCCGAGCAGCGGCTGGTGCTGTGGGACTTCGAGCGCTGTCCCTACTCCCGCTTCGTGCGCGAGGCGCTGTCCACGCTCGATCTCGACGTGGAGGTGCGCCCCTGTCCCCAGGGCGGCACCCGCTTCCGGCCCGAGCTCCAAGGGGGCGGCGTCCCGCGCCTGTTGGATCCGAACACTGGGGAGACGCTGGTCGGCTCCCGCACCATCGTCGAGCACCTGTACCGCCGCTACGGCGCCTCGCCGCCGCCGAGGCTGCTCGGCCTGCGGCCGGTGGTGATGGTCACGGGGGTGATGGCGAGGTTCCTCACCGCGCAGCGCGGCGCCGTCGCCCGCCCCTCGCGTGCGCCCGAGAAGCCGCTCGAGCTGTGGGCCTTCGAGGCGTCGCCCTACTCCCGGCTGGCGCGCGCGAAGCTCTGCGAGCTCGAGCTGCCCTACGTCCTGCACAATCTGGCCAAGGGCTCCAAGAAGCGGAAGGCCTTCGTCGCCGAGGCGGGGAAGATGCAGGTGCCCTACCTCGTCGACCCGAACACCGGCGCGCGCCTGTTCGAGAGCCTGGCCATCGAGCAGTACCTCGACGCGACCTACGGAGCCGGCGCGGCCTGATGGTGGTGATCGCTCGGCTCGACCCGCGTCACCGGGCGATCGAACACCACGCGCTCGTCGGCGAAGTCGGCCTCGAAGCCTTGGGCCTCGAGCGCGAAGCCGTCGCCCCGAAGCCGCACCCCGGCGTCGGAGGAGGCGCCGCCCTGCGCGCCCGCGCTTCGATCGAAGCTCACTCTGGGGCTGGTGCCGGTGGTGCCCTGGGCGGTGCGCAGCGTCACGCCGCTCGAGCCCTCGAGGTGGCCCTGATCCAGGCTCCCCTCGAGGCGCCCGGCCTGGACGAAGACGTCGCGCCCCAAGAGGTGGATGCCGGCGTCGAAGGCCAACAGCCCCGAGGTGCTGCGGGAGAGCTCCACCCGCGGCGCGGAGGCCTCGACGGTGGCGCGCGCGCCCTGGGTGTGCACCAGCGCCACCCGCTCCATCACCACCTCGGGCGGGGGCGTCGCGGCCGGGCGCGCGGGCGGGCGCGTACACCCCGACGCGAGGACGACGGCCACCAGGAGCGACGAGGCGCGCAGCACCGCCGCACCATGCCAGAGCCCCTTGGGGTTCGCCCGACTCGGTTTGATAGAGTCTTGACGACTTGATGTGCGGTGGTTAATACTTTTGCGGAGGAGATGGTCATGGGCGCACCCCTCTTGGCGACCGACGGCTACAAGTTCTCGATGGCGGAGGCTGGGTGGCCCCTGCGCCCCGAGACGTTCTACGGAGCGCACCGCAAGGGCGGCCTGCAGGTCCTGCCCTTCGACGTGAAGGCGGAGCTCGCCAAGCTGCTCCCCACGGCCGAGCCCGGCGACTGGGAGTACCTGGCGGAGCACGAGTACGAGCTCGGGTCGGCCTACCGCGCAGGGGTCGCGCCGGGCGTGCCCTACGAGGTGCGCGCGCTGCCCCGGTTCGCCGTCTTCCACGAGCGCGAGCCGATCTTCTCCATCAGCGGGCCGTCGGCGCTGGTGTCGTGGCTCGAGCCCTTGGTGCTGATGTGGCACTTCCGCGTTCAGGTGGCGACCCTCGCGCTGTTCCGCCCGGCGGAGCTATTGGCCGCGGTCGGCACCGTCACCTGCGAGGCGCAGCGGCGGTTGGTGCTTGAGACCCTGGACGCGGTGGGCGTGAAGGCGCCCGAGGTTCGCGTCGACTCCGAGGGCTACGTGGCGCGGGTGCGGGCGCAGGTGAGGCAGCTCGCGGAGATCACCGGCGACCCCACGCGGCTCTTCGAGGTGGGGCTGCGCTCGGCGTCGTGCCTGGAGCAGCACCTCTTGGCCCTGGAGGGCTGCAAGGCGGAGGGGCTGACGCGCACCAGCCACGTGTACGGCGCGCGCAAGCTCGGGCTCATCCCCATCGGCACCATGGGGCACGAGCACGTGCAGCGCTACGGCAGCGACGAGGCGGCCTTCCGCGCGATGATCGAGCGGCGGCACCAGCGCTCGAGCTTTCTCCTCGACACCTTCGACACGTACCGCTCGGGGCTGCCCGCGGCCTTCGAGATTCTCGTGGAGCGCAAGGAGAGGGGCGACTCCATTCGCTACGACAGCGGCGACAAGGAGGCGCAGGTGCGGTTCGCGGCGACGCGCGCCGCGGAGCTCGGGGTGCGGCCGGTGCACATTCTCGAGGACTCGTTCGACGCGCCGCTGACCCGGCGCTTCGAGGCGCTGCGCGAGGAGCTGGGCATCGCGAAGCGCGCGCTGGTCTACGGCTACGGCGGCGTCCTGGTGGCGCAGACCTCGGGCTCGCCGCTCACCCGCGATCGCGTCGCCGCCGTCTACAAGCTCAGCCAGACCGGGAAGCGGGCGACGATGAAGTTCGCGAACGAGGCCGGCAGCGGCAAGCAGAGCGTCCCGGGAGTCCCCGTCCTGTTTCGCCGGCGCGCGGGCGCCAGCGGCCCCTTCGGCATCGTGGGACAGGAGCAAGAGGCGCCGCCGGAGGGCTACGAGCTGCTCACCGGCCAGCGCGCCCTCGCCGCGCCGCCCGTGGCCGAGGCGAAGCAGGTGGCGGCCCAGGACCTGCGGATTGGGCTGTCCCCGCGCACGCAGGAGCTGGTCGACGAGCTCACCACGCAGGCGTTCGGAGCCCACAGGTGAGCCCCGCCTCCGTCCTCTCGAGCGGACCCGCGCCCCACCGCGCGCGCACCGCGAGCGTCATCGGCCGCGAGCACGTGCGGCTGGGGCGGAACAACCAGGACGGGGTCTTCGCGGTGGAGTTGGCCGGAGGACGGGCTTCGACGGGCTCAGCCCGAGCGGAGGTGATTCCGCCGGGAGCCAGCCCAAGCGAGCCCACCATTCACCCTGAGCTCGTCGAAGGGTGCCGAACACCGGTCCCCACTCGCGTCACCACCGCCGTCCTCTGCGACGGCTGCGGCAGCGAGCCCCGCTCGGAGATCGGCGCCCAGCTCGGCTCCCGCTTCCTGGCGCAGTGGCTCGCGACCGAAGCCCCTCGAGGTCCGCTCGAGGGCGCGCTGGCGGAGCGCGCCACCTCGGCCCTCGTCGACTGGCTCGGCCGCTTCTCCGCGCTCATGGAGCCCGACCCGTCCCGCCGCGCGGGCTTCGTTCAGGCGCAGCTCCTCTTCACCTTCCTCGCGGCGGTGGCGGTGGAGGGCCGCGCGCTCGTCTTCGGCCTCGGCGACGGCGCCGTCCACGTCGACGGCCTGACCCGCGTCCTCGACGCCGGGCCCGACAACGCGCCCGACTACGCGGCCTACGGGCTTCTAGGCGCGAAGGTCTCTCCCGCCGTTCACTTCCTCGGCGACGCCGCTCGCGTGGCGCTCGCCACCGACGGCCTCTCGGCGCACCTCTCCCAGAGCCCGCGCGCGCTCGAGCCGCTGCTCGACGACCCCGCGGTGTGGAAGAACCCGGCGCAGCTCCAGCGCCGCCTCAACGTGCTCGCGGCGAAGGAGCGCTTCTTGGACGACGTCACCATCGCGCTGCTCCGGCGGGAGGTGTGAGCCATGGACGTCTTCCTCGACGGCACCAAGGTCCGCCTCGACGACTCGGCGCTGGTGGGGGAGGGCGGCGAGGCTCGCGTCTTCAAGCACGGCGCGCTGGCGCTCAAGATCTTCCACCCGGTCCCCTCGGGTGATCGCGCCGCGGCGGCGGCCTTCGATCAGAAGCTCGCCCGCCTGGCCCGCTTCCCCGCTGGCCTGCCCAGCAACGTTGTCGGCCCGCTGGCGCTGGCGAAGGACAAGAAGGACCGGGTGCTCGGCTACGCGATGCCGCTCGTCGACGGAGCGCTCGACTTCGGCAAGCTCGCCAACCGCGCCTGGCGCACGCAGCTCGTCCCCAACGAGCAGGTGGCGGAGCTGTTCCGAAAGCTCGCCGCCACGCTCCACGCGCTCCACCGGAAGAGGGTGGTGGTCGGCGATCTCAACGACGGCAACGTGCTGTTCAAGGAGCGCGACTGCTTCCTCATCGACACCGACTCGCTGCAGTTCGGCGGCCTCCCGTGCCCCGTGGGCCACGAGCGCTTCCTCGATCCGCGCCTCTACGGCGTCGACCTCCTCGCGAGCCCACGCTTCGACGAGGGCACCGACTGGTACGCGTTCGCGGTGCTGCTCTTCTCCTCCTTGCTCTTTGCGCACCCCTTCGGCGGCACCCACCCAAGGCTCGCCACGCTGCTCCGGCGTGCCGAGGCCCGGCACTCGATCTTCCAGTCCGACGTCACCGCGCCGCGCCAGGCCGTCAGCCGCGCCGTGCTCCCCGACGACGCCTCGCACTGGTTCCAAAAGGTCTTCGAGAAGGATCTGCGCGCGCCGCCGCCCGACGCGCTGCTCTCTCTCTCGTGGACGACGTGCGCCTGCGGCCTTGAGCACGCCCGCGCCGCCTGCCCGGAGTGCCACGCGCTGGGGCCGCTCCTCACCCGGCCAGTCCTCAAGAGCCGGGGCCGCTGTACCGCGCGCGTCGCCTTCCAGACTCCGGGCCGGGTGCTCCACGCCACCCTGCAGGGCGGCCTGCGCTACGTGCACGAGGCCCAGGGCGTGGTGCGCCGCGAGGACGGCACCGAGGTCTTGCGCGGCCGGCGCCTCGCGGACCTCACCTTCGCGGTGAGTGGGCCCACCACCTGGGTCGCCGACCGCTCGGGCCTCGTGGAGCGCATCGAGAACGGCAAGGTCATCGAGCGCGCGCGCACCTCCTCGCGCGGCGCCACGCCGGTGCTCGCCGCCGCCTCCTCGGTCGCCTACCGGCAAGAAGGCGAGTGGCTGGTGGAGCACTTCTCCGGCGCGCGGGTGGGCCAGGTGCTCGAAGGCCAGACCTGGCTGTGGACCGGCGAGCGCCTGGCCTTGGGCTTTTACCGCGCGGGCGGCTTCACCTTCGCCTTCCTGCTCGAGACGGGGAGGGCGGGGCTCAAGCGCCTGGAGGGTGTGTCGTGGCAGGGGCGGGTGGTGGACGCCGACGCGCGCTTCGACGCGCACCACGCGCTGCTCTGTGTGACCACCGAGCTCGCCGGCCGTGACGAGGTGCACCGCTGGCTCTTCGACGAGGCGGGCGCGCTGCTCGCCCAGAGCCACGGCGGCTCGAGGGGCCACGCGGCGCTCCTGCTCGGGCGCGTGGTCCTGGGCACCGACGGAGGCCTCGTGCTGCTGAAGACCGACGGCGGCCACCTCATCGAGGGCGTCTCCTTCCCCGACACCCAGAGCTTCGTCAGCGCGTCCGACGAGCTGTTGCCCCAGCCCGACGGCAGCCTCTGCGTCGTCGGCCCGAACGATCTCACCACGCTGTCTCTCACCCCAGGAGGTTCGCCATGACGTTGCCGCTCCCGTCGTTCTACGAGTCGAAGCAGGTCTCCCAGCTCTACCTGGAGCGCGCCGGGCTGGTCGCCGAGGAGGCCAAGGCCTACGCGAAGAAGCACGGCGTGAAGCCGGCGGCGCAGGACAAGTTTCGCGTCGCGGCCTTCGGCATCGACGTGCAGGTCGGCTTCTGCACCCCCGGGGCGAGCCTCTTCGTGCCCGGCGCCGTCGAGGACACCACCCGCACCGTCGAGTGGCTGTACCGCAACCTCGACAAGCTCTCGGGGCTGTTCTTCTCCATGGACACCCACCGCATGTTCCAGATCTTCCACCCCGCGTGGTGGATCGACGAGAAGGGCGGTCACCCGGCGCCGCTCACGCCCATCACCCACGAGGAGGTGCGCCAAGGGAAGTGGACGGCCGTCACCCACCCCAAGGAGAGCCAGGAGTACGTGAAGCGCCTCGAGGCCTCCGGCAAGTACGTCCTCACGGTGTGGCCGTACCACACGCTCCTGGGCGGCCTCACCCACGCGCTCGTCCCCGCGGTGATGGAGGCCGCGCTCTTCCACGCCGCCGCGCGCCGCCACCAGACGCACTTCGAGACCAAGGGCACCCACGCCTTGACCGAGAACTACTCGGTGCTCTCCCCGGAGGTGACCGAGCTGGCGGGCCAGGTGGTCGGCGCCTTCAACGCTCCCTTCTTCAAGATGCTGATGGAGTACGACCGCGTCTACGTCTTCGGCCAGGCGAAGAGCCACTGCGTGCTCTCCACGCTCAACGACCTCCAGACCCACGTGCTGCGCACCGACCCGAACCTCGCGTCGAAGATCTGGATCCTCGAGGACGCCATGAGCCCGGTGCCGGCGCCGCCGCTCTCGCCCTTGCCGCCGACCCTCGACTTCCCCCGCATCGCCGACGAGGCCATCGAGGCCTGGCGGAAGGCCGGCATGCACGTGGTGAAGACCACCGACGAAGTCCGCCTCTGAGGGGAGCCCCGGCCGAGCGCCGGGCGAGGTCGACGTGTGTCTGTCGTTGAAAGAGTCAAACAAACCCAAACACGAGTGAGGAAGCCATGAGCGACCAAGGAAAGAAGGACGACGTCAGCCAGCTGTTCGCGAGCGCGGTGGCCACCGGGGTGCTGACGCCGGGAACCTCGAGCCTCATCACCGGAAACCTGGGCCCGCTGGTGCTGGCGGGCGCGGCGGGCAAGGCGCTGGAGGACCTCACCGCCAGCGACGTGACGCTGGTGACGGTGCTCATCGACGCCAGCTCCTCCATCAACCAGCGCGGCCTCGAGCAGGCGATTCGCGACGGGCAGAACGCGCTGCTCGACGCCTTCGAGGGCGCCAGGGAGAAGGACTCGGTGCTCCTCGCGGCTTGGACCTTCAACGGCGAGCTCGACGTGCTGCACAGCTACGTCCCGGTGGACGAGGCCACGCGGCTCGACGCCAAGAACTACAGGGGCAAGGGCGCCACGAGGCTCTACGACGCCTGGTGCGACGCGCTCGCCGCGAACGTGGCCTACGCCCAGCGCCTGCGCGACGGCGGCACCCCGGCGAGGAGCGTGGTGGTGGTCATCACCGACGGGGAGGACTACGGCAGCGGCAAGCGCACCACCGACTGCGCCCGGCTCTCCAAAGAGCTGCTCCAAAGCGAGCTGTTCACCCTCGCCTTCGTGGGCGTGGGCGACGACGCCGACTTCGAGAAGGTCGCCAAGGCCATGGGCGTGCCCGACGGCTCCATCCTGGTGCAGAAGGACGCCACCGCCTCGGGCCTGCGGAAGGCCTTCCAGCTCGTCAGCCGATCCGCCATTCGCGCCTCCCAGGGCAAGGTGCAGCCGGGGGCAAATGCCGGGTTTTTCGGCCCGTAAGTGTTGCGCCTGGGCCTGGGCCCTACGCGTTTTCAGCGCCCCGACCGCCGGAGGCGAGCTCGCCCGCTGCCTACTTTCGCCTACTGGTAGTTCCAGATGAGGAATCGCGGGGTTGGCTCGAGGCCGCGGCGAATCCCGCATGAAATGCTCTGGCGAGCGTCCGCTGCGCCTGCCACGTAACCCCAGGGGAGAGCGCGTTTTCGCCCGCAAGTTGTGCGCCGGGTTTCGGGCACCCCATCCGCGAAACCCGCGTGAAGTTGACCCCACGCAAGGTACTTAGCCACCCGGCATATCGCCTGCACACCGCGTCACCCAAGTCCCGTTCGCGTCGTGAACGGTGGGGGTGCTCATGGATGCAGTCATCGAGGCGTTGCTTCTGCTGGCCATCTTCGGCCTGCTGACGGTGCTCGGCACCCGGGAGCTCAAGAGCTCGGTGGCCAGGGCGGCGGTGCCGGTGCCGCGGCGCTCGAAGACCATCACCGAAGACGACGCAGCCTGAAGGTCCCCACCACGGCTCGGGCGCACTCCGCACGAGCCGTTCCTTTTTGCCCGCCTGGTCGCGGGCTCTTTTTCGAAGCGCAGTGCGCCGTTCACTCGCAGTTGCCGCGATGTCCGTACCGCTTTCACCGACGAGGTCCGAACCGATGCCGACGATGACTTCTCCCTATGCAGCCAATCCGCAGGAGTCCAACCGCGCGCCCGCGAGCGCCCCGATGGCGTGGAGCGCCCAGAGCGCCGCGCCGGCGAGGAGCTCGGACGATCCGTTGCTCGCCGCCTCCGGCACCGTGAGCTCCCTGCCCGACGCCCGGAGCCTGTTGGCGCGCGGCCGGCCGCTCTCCACCGGCGCCCAGCCGAGGGCCGAGGCGAGCCGGGTGGTGCACGTGGTCGACGGCCTCGGAGAAGGCCGCAGCGACGTCTGCACGCTCCTCGCGCAGGAGGGCTACCAGGTCACCGTGCACGCCACCGCCGAGGAGTGCCTCTCCGCGCTGGCGCAGGCCAAGCCCGCCTGCCTGGTCGTCGAGACCCGCCTGCCGCGCATGTCGGGGCTCGATCTGGAGAAGGAGCTCACCCGGCGCGGGCTCTCGGTGCCGGTCATCTTCGTCGCCACCACGCCCGACGTGCCCACCGCGGTGCAGGCCATGAAGGCCGGCGCCTGGGACTTCCTGGTGCGGCCCTTCGACGGGCGCGCCCTGCTCGAGGCCGTCGCCGCCGCGGTGGCCAAGGCCGACGGCGGGCGCGGCGAGCTGATCGCGCTCGACTCCGCGCTGGAGAAGCTGTCGCAGCGCGAGAAGGAGGTGCTCGATCTCGCCCTCACCGGCCTGTCCAACAAGGACATCGCCCAGCGCCTCGGCATCAGCCACCGCACGGTGGAGGTGCACCGCGCCCACGTCATTCACAAGACCGGCGCGCGCCGCCTCGACGATCTCGCCAAGCGCCTCGCCGCCGCCGGCCGCGCCAACGGCCTCGCCTCGTCGAGTGCATAGGTGACGCAGAGCGTTGATCGCCTCGCGTCGGCACGTCACCATGTGCCGGGGGTGTGAATGGAAAGGTCTCAGACCACCGAGGTCGCCATTGCCGCGGGCGGGCAGCGCCTGCTCGCGTGCCTGACGACGGGGTTGCGCTCCCGCCGCGTCGTCATCGCCGCCAACCCCAGCGGAACCAACCGCTGGTGCAGCCGGAGCGCCTACCTCTCCAAGCTCCTGGCGAGGGCCGACACCGCGACGCTCCTGCTCGACGTGATGACCCTCGACGAGCAGGCCGAGGAGGAGCACGAGCTCTTCGACGTCTCGATGATGGCCGAGCGGCTGGTGCGGGCCACCGACTGGGTGGCTCGGCAGCCGGCGTTCGCGGGCCTGCCCATCGGCTACCTGGGCTTGAGGGCCACGGTGGGCGCGGTGATCGCCGCGGCGGAAGAGCGGCCGCACGCGGTGCGCGCGGTGGTGACCGAGGGCGTGGGCGCCTCAGCGCTGTCGCGGGCGCTGCAGCACCTCGAGGCGGCGGCGCTGGTGATCGTCGATCACCCGGAGAAGGGCTCCGATGCCCTGCACGGCCCCACCGCCCGCCAGCACGGGGAGCGCACGGTGGCGGTGATCCCCGGCGCCGGGCGGCCCCGGCAGAGCCCGGCCGCGCTCGAGCGGGTGGGCGCGCTGGTGGCGGACTGGTTCTCCACCCGGCTGAGCGGCCGGTCGCGGGGCCCCGCCCCGTCCTGGCCGGTTCGGCCGAGCGAGGCGTGATCGACGCACGTAGCTTCTGGGGCTAGGGTGCCGCGCCCTGGAGGTCTACACCATGAGCGAAACCCGCTCGCTCAACTTCATCGAAGAGCTCGTGGAGAAGGACAACGCGTCGGGCCGCTGGCAGGGCCGGGTGCACACCCGGTTCCCGCCGGAGCCCAACGGCTACCTGCACGTCGGTCACGCCAAGAGCATCGTGCTCAACTCAGGCCTGGCGCGCCGCTACGGCGGCAAGTTCAACCTGCGCTTCGACGACACCAACCCGGCCAAGGAAGAGCAGGAGTACGTCGACTCGATCATCGAGGACGTGAAGTGGCTGGGCGGCGACTTCGAGGACCGGCTCTTCTACGCCTCGGACTACTTCGAGCAGATGTACGAGTACGCGGTGAAGCTCGTCGAGGCCGGCAAGGCCTACGTCTGCGATCTCAACGCCGAGCAGATGACCGAGTACCGCGGCACGCTGAAGGCGCCGGGGAAGAACAGCCCGTTTCGCGATCGCTCCGTCGCCGAGAACCTCGATCTTCTCAGGCGCATGCGCGCGGGGGAGTTCGACGCCGGCACCAAGACGGTGCGGGCGAAGATCGACATGGCCTCGGGCAACATCAACCTGCGCGACCCGGTGATGTACCGCATCGTGAAGGCCGAGCATCACCGCCAGGGCACGAAGTGGTGCATCTACCCGTCCTACGACTGGGCGCACGGGCTCGAGGACTCGCTGGAGCAGATCACCCACTCCATCTGCACGCTGGAGTTCGAGAACCACCGGCCGCTCTACGACTGGTTCCTCGACGCGCTGGGCGTCTACCACCCGCAGCAGATCGAGTTCGCGAAGCTGGTGCTCAACTACACCGTGCTCTCGAAGCGGAACCTCTTGCACCTGGTGAAGAACGGCTTGGTGAAGGGGTGGGATGACCCGCGCATGCCCACGCTTCGCGGCATGCGGCGGCGCGGCTTCACCAGCGAGGCCTTGCGGGCGTTCTGCGAGGAGGTCGGCGTCACCAAGATGGACAGCGTGATCGACCTGGGGCGCCTGGAGAACGCGGTGCGCGATCACCTGAACGCGACGGCGCCGCGGCGGCTGGCGGTGCTCAAGCCCCTCAAATTGACGCTGACCAACTTCCCCGAGGGACAGGTCGACGAGGTGGAGCTCGTCAACAACCCGGAGGAGCCGGCGGCGGGCACGCGCAAGGTGGCCTTCTCCAGGACGCTCTACATCGAGCGCGACGACTTCATGGAGGAGCCGCCGAAGAAGTTCTTCCGGCTGGCGCCCGGCCGCGAGGTGCGGCTGCGCGGCGCCTACTACGTCACCTGCCAGGAGGTGGTGAAGGACGCCTCGGGCGCGGTGGTGGAGCTCTTGTGCACGTACGATCCGGCGACCAAGGGCGGCAGCTCTCCCGACGGGCGAAAGGTGAAGGGCACCTTGCACTGGGTGAGCGCGGCGCACGCGGTGGACGCGGAGGTGCGGCTGGTGGACCGGCTCTTCTCCGCCGAGTTCCCGGGCGCGGCGCACAAGGGCGTGGAGAACGGCTGGCTCTTGGACTTGAACCCCAAGTCGCTGGAGCTGGTGACGACGGCGAAGTGCGAGGCGAGCCTCGGCGGCGCGAAGGCGGGCGAGCGCTTCCAGTTCGAGCGGCTGGGCTACTTCTGCGTCGACCAGGACAGCCGCCCGGGCGCGCTGGTGCTGAACCGGACGGTGACGCTGAAGGACGCGTGGGCCAAGGAGCAGGCGAAGGGGGAGTAGGCGGCGGGGGAGAGGCGAAGGACGAGGAGGAAGAAGGGGAGACCGGCTTGCGGACCCACCGTTCACCCTGAGCGAAGTCGAAGGATTCCACCGAGAACCACCGTTCTGCCTGAGCGAAGTCGAAGGCCTCCACCGAGAACCACCGTTCGGCCTGAGCCCGTCGAAGGCCTCCACCGAGAACCACCGTTCGGCCTGAGCCCGTCGAAGGCCTCCATCATGTCCTTCTTCGTCTACATCCTCCGCTGCTCCGACAACTCCTTCTACGTCGGGCACACCGATGACCTCGACAAGCGAATCGCCGAGCACAAGTCCGGCGCCTTCGAGAACAGCTACACCGAGACACGGATGCCGCTCACCCTTGTGTACGCCCAGGAGCTTCCGACCCGTGACGAGGCGCTCCAGCGCGAGATGCAGCTCAAAGGCTGGTCACGGAAGAAGAAGGAAGCGCTGATCGCCGGCGAGTGGAACGAGCTGGTTCGGCTCGCACGTGGGAAAGCACACCGATAGATGCGAAGTGGATGCGAGGCACCCTTCGACGGGCTCAGGGTGACCGGTTTCTCCTGTTTCCGAATCAGACGGTCCGAGTGAGGAATCCCAGATGACTGACGTCTCCCGCCGCACCTACTACCCGCCCATCGCCCCGTTCCGCGTGGGCCGCCTGCCGGTCACCCACGGCCACACGCTCTACTTCGAGGAATCGGGCAACCCGAACGGCAAGCCGGTGGTCTTCCTCCACGGCGGCCCCGGCGCGGGCACCGACCCCAAGCAGCGGCGCTTCTTCGACCCCGCCGCCTACCGCATCGTCCTCGTCGATCAGCGCGGCACCGGCCAGTCGACGCCCTTCGCTTCCCTCGAGCACAACACCACCTGGGATCTCGTCGCCGACCTGGAGGCCCTGCGCGAGCACCTGGCCATCGAGCGCTGGCAGGTCTTCGGCGGCTCCTGGGGCAGCACCCTGGCGCTGGCCTACGCCGAGACCCACCCCGATCGCGTCACCGAGCTGGTGCTGCGCGGCATCTTCCTCATCCGCAAGTGGGAGATCGACTGGTTCTACCAGGCGGGCGCGAGCCACCTCTTCCCCGACGCCTGGGAGGACTACCTCGCCCCCATCCCCCCAGACGAGCGCGGCGACCTCTTGAAGGCCTACCACCAGCGCCTCACCAGCGACGATCGCGCGGTCCGCCTCGCCGCCGCCAAGGCCTGGAGCACCTGGGAAGGCCGCACCAGCTACCTCGTCCCCAACGAGGCGTGGATCTCCAAGACCGGCGAGGACGACTTCGCCACCGCCTTCGCCCGCATCGAGTGCCACTACTTCATGAACCACGCCTGGCTCGACGGCGAGCGCGCCCTGCTCGAGAACGTGGACAAGATCCGCGCGATCCCCGGCGTCATCGTCCAGGGCCGCTACGACGTGGTCTGCCCGATGGAGTCCGCCTGGGCGCTGCACCGGAAGTGGCCCGAGGCCGAGCTCAAGGTAGTCCCCGACTCCGGCCACGCGGCCCACGAGCCCGGCATCGTGCACGAGCTCGTCTCGGCCACCGATCGCTTCCGCGGGCGCTGATCCAGCAACGCCTCACCGCTCGTCAAGCGTGTGAAAGCGCTCGCGGGACGCTTTCCCAGCTTGACCAGCATGGCATCGCGGCATTAGCCACGCCGACCCTATGGCTCCAAAGCCGCTGGTTGTCGTCGAGTCGCCCGCGAAGGCCAAAACGATCGGGCAGTTCCTCGGCGCCGACTACAACGTGATGGCTTCCGTCGGCCACGTGGTCGATCTCCCCTCCAGCGGGCTGTGCGTCGACGTCGAGGACGACTTCAAGCTCACCTACGAGGTGACGAAGAAGGACGTCGTTCGCGATCTGAAGGAAGCGCTCAAAGGCGCCTCGGCCCTCTTCCTCGCCACCGACGAAGACCGCGAAGGAGAGGCCATCGCCTGGCACCTGCGGGAGCAGCTCAAGCCCAAGGTGCCGGTGCGCCGCATGGTGTTCCACGAGATCACCAAGAAGGCCATCAAGGACGCGGTCGAGCACAGCCGCGACGTGAACCAGGGACTGGTCGACGCGCAGGAGGCCCGCCGCACCCTGGACCGCCTCTACGGCTACGAGGTCTCGCCGGTCCTGTGGCGCAAGGTGAAGACCGGCCTGTCCGCCGGCCGCGTGCAGTCTCCCGCCATTCGCCTCATCGTCGAGCGCGAGCGCGAGCGCATGGCCTTCCGCTCGGTGAGCTACTGGGACCTCTCGGCCAGGCACCCCACCTCGCCGGCCTTCGAGTCGACGCTCACCGGCCTCGACGGGAAGAAGGTCGCCACCGGCAAGGACTTCGACGAGAAGGGCACGCTGGAGAGCGACGCCACCTGGCTCGACGAGGTGAAGGCCCAAGGGCTCTTGAAGCGACTCGAGGGCCAGCCGGTCACGGTGCGCTCGCTGGAGAAGCGGCCCTACCGCAGCTCGCCCAAGCCGCCGTTCATGACCTCCACCCTGCAGCAGGAGGGCGGGCGAAAGCTCAACATGAGCGCGCAGCAGGTGATGCGCGTGGCCCAGGGGCTCTACGAGCGCGGCTACATCACCTACATGCGCACCGACAGCACCACGCTCTCGGAGACGGCGCTCACCGCCGCGCGCGCCCAGGTCAAGGAGCTGTTCGGCGAGACCTTCGTGCCGCTGGCGCCCAGGACCTACGCGAAGAAGGTGAAGAACGCGCAGGAGGCCCACGAGGCGGTTCGCCCCGCGGGCGAGAGCTTTCGCACCCCGAAGGAGCTGGAGGGGGAGCTGGTCGGCGCCGAGCTCCGGCTCTACGAGCTCATCTGGAAGCGCACCATCGCCTGCCAGATGGCCGACGCCGAGGGCGAGCAGGTGAGCGTGAAGCTCGACGTCTCCTCGAGCTCGGGCGAGAAGTGCGAGCTGTCGGCTTCGGGCCGCACCATCCTCTTCCCTGGCTACCTGCGCGCCTACGTCGAGGGCTCGGACGATCCCGAGGCGGCGCTCGACGACCAGGAGTCGCCGCTGCCGGTGCTGAAGGAAGGCGACGTGGTGCCGGTCGAGGGCCTGGCCGCGAAGGGCCACACCACCTCGCCCCCGGCGCGCTTCACCGAGGCGTCGCTGGTGAAGCGGCTCGAGGAGCTCGGCATCGGCCGCCCCTCGACCTACGCCTCGATCATGGGGACGCTCCAGGCGAAGTACGTCTGGAAGAAGGGGCAGGCGCTGATCCCCAACTGGGAGGCGTTCGCCGTCGTCAACCTGATGGAGAAGCACTTCACCGAGCTGGTCGACGACGCCTTCACTGCGGAGATGGAGGACGAGCTCGACCTCATCGCCGCGCACGAGCGGGAGAAGCTGCAGTTCCTCAAGTCCTTCTACTTCGGCGACAAGCGGCACCAGGGGCTGAAGAAGCAGGTGACGCAGAACATCGCGCTCATCGACGCCGCCGAGATCAACAGCATCCACATCGGCAAGGACCCGGGCGGCGTCGACATCGTGGTGAAGCCGGGCCGCTACGGGCCGTACATCAAGCGCGGCGAGGACACGGTGTCGGTGCCCGACGCGCTGCCGCCCGACGAGGTGACGGTGGAGAAGGCCATGGCCTTGCTCTCCGCGCCCAAGGGTGACGTGCCCATCGGCCAGGACCCCCAGACCGGCCTCAACGTCTACGTGAAGCAGGGGCGCTTCGGGCCGTACGTTCAGCTGGGAGAGATCAGCGACGACGCCAAGCCCAAGACCTCGTCGCTCTTCCGCACCATGAAGCCCGAGGAGGTCACGCTGGAGAAGGCGCTCGAGCTCCTGACGCTGCCCCGCGAGCTCGGCACCGCGCCCGACGGCGAGAAGATCACCGCCTTCAACGGCAAGTTCGGGCCGTACCTGGTCAAGGCCAAGGAGAGCCGCAACCTCGGCCAGGAGAACGAGGCCAAGCTGCTCACCATCACCCTCGACGAGGCGATCGAGCTGTTCAAGCAGCCGAAGCAGTTCCGCGGGCGGGCGGCCCAGAAGCCGGCGACGGTGGTGGGCAAGGATCCGCAGAGCGGCAAGGACATCGTCCTCAAGGAAGGCCGCTTCGGGCACTACGTCACCGACGGCGAGACCAACGCGTCTTTGCGCAAGGGCGACGACCCGGCCGAGCTGACCATCGACCGCGCGCTCGAGCTGATGCAGGCGCGGCGCGAGTACATGGCCTCGCCCGAGGGGCAGGCGCGCGAGGCGCAGCGGGCGGCGAAGAAGGGCAAGAAGCCGGCGAAGGTGGCGAAGGCCCCGAAGGCGCCCAAGGCCGAGAAGGCGAACGGCGAGAAGGCCGAGCCGGCCGCCGCGTCCCAGGCGAAGAAGGCGAAGCCGAAGGAGAAGGCGAAGCCCTCCGCGCCCGCGCCGAAGGGGAAGAAGAAGGCCGAGGCTCCGCCGGCGGCGAAGGGCAAGCGCGCCGCGCCGGCGAAGAAAGCGGCGAAGAGGAGCAAGGCGTGACCGCCCGGCTGGCCGAGGAGAGGGCCTTCCTCGAGGCGTACCGGCCGGAGGACTGGCCGCGCCCGTCCGTGGCGGTGGACCTGGTCATCGTCACCATCGTCGACGCGGGCTTGCGGGTGCTGTTGGTGAAGCGCAAGGTGCACCCGTTCAAGGGGCGCTTCGCGCTGCCGGGCGGCTTCGTGCGCGTGGGGAAGACGGCGCAGGACCAGGGCGAGGATCTCGACGCCGCCGCCCGCCGCGAGCTGGAGGAGGAGACCGGCCTCGAGCCCGAGCGCGTGTACCTCGAGCAGCTCTACACGTTCGGGAAGGCGTCGCGCGACCCGCGCATGCGCGTCATCTCGGTAGCCTACGTCGCGCTGGTGCGGCCCGATCTCGCACCCTTCGTGAAGGCCGGCGGCGACGCGGCCGACGCGGAGTGGGTGCCGGTGGAGAGCTTGGGCAAGCTCGAGCTGGCTTTCGATCACGCCCAGATCGTCGAGATGGCGCTGACCCGCATTCGCGGAAAGCTCGACTACACGAACATCGCCTTCGACCTGGTGCCGGCGACCTTCACCATCCCCGAGCTGCGGCACGTCTTCTCCATCGTGCTCGACAAGGAGATGGACCCCGGCAACTTCCGGCGGCGCTTCAACCGCCTGCTCGCGGACGGAGTGATCGACAAGGCGCCAGGGAAGCGGATCACGGCGTCGAAGCCCGCGACGGTGTACCGCTTCAAGCGGCGCTGAAGGGCAGGGGAAGGACTCCGTTCCCGTTCAGCCCGAGCGGAGTCGAGGGCCCTCCGCATACCCCGAGCTCGGCGAAGGGCGCCGACCACCGGTCACCCTGAGCCCGTCGAAGGGTGCCATGCTTCCACTCTCATGCACGCGCTGCTCGTCGGACGTTTCCACGCAGTGACCCGGGCGCAGGCGGCGTGGCTCGAGTCGCTGAAGAACGAGGCGCTGGACGGCATCACCTGCGTGGTGACGAGCGCAGATCAGCACGGCACGCGCCGAAACCCCCTCAGCGTCGAGGTCCGCGAGGCGATGTTGAGGCCGGCGCTCGCGCGCGCGGGGAAGCCGGTGGCGCTCGTGCGGGTGAAGGACGTCCCCGACTCCGCGCGCTGGGTCGAGCACCTGGTCGACGAGGTGAAGCGGGCCTCGGGTCGCGTGCTGTCGCCTTCAAAGACCACGGTCTTCTCCTCGAACCGCGACGTCGAGGCGCTCTTCAAGGCGCGCGGGTTCGAAGTGGTCGCGGCAAAGGTCGAGGGCCTGACGCCGCACGAGCTGGTGCAGCGGGTGGTGCAGGGCAGGCCGTGGGAGGACGAGGCGTCGCCGGAGACGCTGGAGACGTTCCGGCGGCCCGAGGTGGTAGCGCGGCTGAAGGCGATCTTCTCGCAGGCCTTGGTGAACGACGACGGCGAGCTCGGGCACCTGCGCGACTTCGCGTCCTACGGCGCGCAGATGGACGCGTCGCTCAGGCAGAAGCTCGACGACCTGGTCCGCTGGGTGAAGCCGGGCTGCATCGTGGACAAGGGGTGTGGCACGGGGATGCTCCTGGTGGAGCTGTCGAGGTTGTTCCCCGCGTCGCGCCTGGTCGGCGTGGACCTCTCGCGGGAGTTCTTGAGGCGCTGCGACGAGAACACCTACGCCTCACAGGACGTGAGCCTGGTCGCCGGCAACGTCATCGAGCAGAACGTGGCGAAGGGCAGCGCGTCGACGGTCATCTACTCGTCGGTGATGCACGAGGTGCACAGCTACAGCGGGTACAAGCGGTCGGAGATCGATCGCGCGCTTTCGAACGCCTTCGCCGAGTTGGGGCCTGGGGGCCGCGTGCTGGTGCGCGACGGGGTGAGCCCCAAGCCGGCGCAGTGGACGATGCGGCTGCTCACGCCGGCGGCGCAGTCGGCGTTCGAGCGCTTCGCCAGGGAGTTCAAGCACGGCGAGGGCGCCCCGCACGAGCGCGTCGAGCCGCACGTCGTTCGCCTCTCGAGCCACTTCGCGAACGAGTTCATCTGCAAGAAGGACTACCTGAAGAACTGGCACATCGAGGTACACGAGGAGTACGGCCCGTACACCCTCGACGAGTGGCGGCAGGCGCTGGCGCGGGCGGGCTTCACGCCGCTTCACCTCCAGGGCGTCTCGAACCCGTGGATCATCGAGAACCGCTACCAGGGGCAGGTGTCGCTGTCCGACGACGACGACGTGCACGTGGAGTGGCCGGCGACGAACTGCGTGGTGGTGGGCGAGAAGCCGCTGCTCTGAGGAGCTCCCCGTTCACCCTGAGCGAAGTCGAAGGGTGCCGAACACGAATCCACACGCGGAGCCGCGGTTCAGCCTGAGCGGAGTCGACGCCGGGTGCTCCCAGGGCTGACACGCCCGCGCGAACCGGCTACGACCCCTCACCCGCGCCGCGGCCCCCATGAGCGACACCTCTCACTCCCTCGAGCAGATCCCGGTCGGGCACTACCACCGCGTGATGGAGGAGGGTCACCCCGTCCGCCGCGCGTGGCACATCCTCAAGTTCCGGCGCGTGCTGGACCTCTGCGACGGCCCCCCGGGCGCGCTGCTCGACGTGGGCTGCTTCGCGGGGAGCCTGCTCTCGCTGGCGACGCCGGAGCGCTTCCCGCGGCAGCTGGGCGTGGACATTCTCCCCGACCAGGTGGCGTACGCGCAGGAGCACTTCGGCACGCCGTATCGCGCCTTCAAGCACGTGCCGAACCTCGAGGCCCTGCGCGAGCTCGGCCAGCGCTTCGACTACGCGACCTGCGTGGAGGTCATCGAGCACCTGACGCCCACGGAGATCCGCACGCTCTTCATCGAGGTGGCGCGCGTGCTCGAGCCGGGCAGCGGGCGCTTCGTCCTCTCCACGCCGAACTACACGAGCACGTGGCCGGTGTTGGAGCTGCTCCTCAACCGCGTGAGCGACGTGGACTACTCCGAGCAGCACATCACCAAGTTCACGTACTTCAACCTGAAGGCGAAGCTGGCGAAGATCGTCCCCGAGCTCGAGCGCTACTTCACCTGGGAGGTCGAGACGACCACGCACTGGGTGAGCCCGTTCCTCGCGGTGTTCGGCGTCGGCGCGGCGACCAAGGCCGGCTCCACGGTGCCGCACGCGAAGTGGCCGCTGCCGTTCGGGAACCTGATCGTGTTCCGGCTGCGGCGGACGGAAGTGCCGATCGAGTAGCGGCGGTCGTCAAAGACGCTCCGCCAGTACCGCTCAGGCCGCGTGCGATCGCCGCGCACGGGAGCGGATGTTCGCGACCCGCGGGGCCATTTCGCTTGTCTCGCCGCTGCCGATGCGGAAAGGGACGGTCATGGCGAACCGCAACAGACCGTCCACCGTCTTCGCTCTCCTCGTTCTTGCGTTGGCGGGCTGCGGCCCGGGCGACGCGGGCGCGACGTGCCGCTTCAAGATTCAGTGCGATCGCTCCACGTGCCAGGGCATCTCGACGGGGTGCAGCTCCCTTCTGCCGGAGGCCGGGAGCCAGAAAGCCTGTGGTGATTGGGCGGCCAGCGTAGCGGGGGACATCAGCGGGTCGGTCATCTCCGCGACCATCACTCCCGGCGATCGCTGCTGAGCGGCGACACACCCCGCTCCGCCTTGCCGGCCTTCGTCCTCAGGTGAGCGGCGGCGCCGCTATCGTCTGACCCCCACCCGCCGGAAGATGAACGTCCCCTCGAAGTCGGGGTTGTTGATCGGGTCGGTGGAGAAGCTCCGCCAGAACAGCTCGGGCCGGGTGCGATCGGGGCCCACCACGCCGAGCCGCACCTCGGGCTCGAACTGAACGCCTCTCGCGGCGAGCTGCCCCACCAGCCCGCGAATCGCGCCCACGTCCGGACCGAAGGCCACCAGCACGTCCGGCACGTCGAGGTACTTGAAGACGTAGTCCGGCAGCTTCGAGTACGCCGGGTCGGCCTTCTGGTCCTGCCGCATCAGCCACATGTAGTGGAGCCGCGGCACGTGGAACATCAGCGGGAACACCGCGTAGTCGGGCTGGGCGAAGACCTTGGCGCCGGCCGGCACGTTGGCCTCCAGCCACTCGCTCGCCTCGCGGTACGACGAGCGCTGTGGCTCGATGAGCTCCTTCGCGAAGGCCACCGGCGTCGAGCGCGCGGGGATCGCCGTCGGCGCCTTCATCACCGTCTGGAACCACGAATACGGCCACGTCGAGAACGCCAGCCCCGCCGCCAGGGCCACGCTCAACAGCTTCGGCACCTGGGGCACCGCGGTCAGCGTCAGCACGGTCAGCCCGATGCACAGCGGAATCGCCGCCGCCATGTACCGGATGTCGGAGACCGTCGCCCAGCCCACCGGCTGCACCGACAGGATGCTCGCCATGAAGGCGTAGATCACCAGCGCCAGCGCGGCCCGCAGCACCCACCAGCTCTTGAGCTTCGTCGCCGCGAACGCCACCAGCGCGAGCCCCAAGACCGGCGTCCACATGAACTCGCAGGCGTTCAGGTCGCGCAGGTTCCACTCGAACAGCTTCAGCTTGTCCGCCCACCAGCTCGCCGGGACGTACGGCGTCACCTTCCGCCCGAAGGGGAAGAAGGTGCCGACGATCACCGCCGCGCCGAGCGCCTGCGAGCCCAGGAAGCTGAAGCGCTGCTTCCAGGTGTCGTTCTTCTTCCACAGCTCGAACAGCAGGTAGTCCGCCCCGAGGCAGATCATCGTCGCGCCGTACGAGAGGTAGTGCACCGCGATGAGCGCCACGCTGCCCACCGTGAGGAGCACGCGATACCTCCGCGACTCGTGCCGATGGACGTACAGATAGACGAGCGCGAGGGAGAGCGCCCAGCCCAGGCCGTAGTAGCGCGCCTGCCGCGAGTACAGGAACAGCGAGGCGTTGCCCACGACGAGCAGGAAGGTCACCAGCCGCACGTGCCACGGCGCGTTCGCCTTCCTGAGCCACCACGCCCAGAGCGCGAAGCCCGCCAGCGCCGCCAGGGCGAAGGGCAGCCGGGCCGCGAACGCGTTCCGGCCGAAGATGCCGAGGAAGGGCGCCGCGAAGAAGTACTGCCCCGGCGGGTAGGCGCGGTTCTTGAGGCCCGCGAGCTCCAGGCCCTCCCGAAAGGCGAGGAGGTTGTCGCCGTCCCACGCGAGGGTGTCGCCGAACTTCCAGACGTTGGCGGCGAACACCGCGGTGTTGGCCTCGTCGTCCCACAGGCCGTAGTTCCCCAGGCGGGCGAACAGCAGCACCGCGCAGACCAAGAGCGCCGCAAGAGAAGCCCAGTCCATCGCCCGCGTCTGGGCGGAGAAGAGCCTCGGGGGCGCCACCGCAGAAGCCGTCGCCACGTCGTTCGGGGGGACGGCGTCGGCCATGGGCCCGCCTTCTCGCCGCCCGGGGGCTCGATGTCCAGACGAACGGTGGGGGGCGCTCGCAATCGCCCTTGGGAAATGGCACCTTGCGCCGCACTTTCGAGGTGATCTCCGTGTCGACGACTCAGACTGGCTCAGGGCTCGAGGTCCTCCGCGGCAAGCGGGTGCTCGTGACCGGGCACACCGGCTTCAAGGGCTCGTGGATGGTGCAGTGGCTCGCCCGCTTGGGCGCCAAGGTCACCGGCGTGGCGCTGCCGCCGGACAAGGGCTCCATCTTCCTGCGCAACGAGCTCGCCGACCTCCTGCAGCACAACCTCGAGGACATCCGCGCGCTCGACACCGTGCGCCGGGTCGTCGACGAGGCCGCGCCCGACCTCGTCTTCCACCTCGCCGCGCAGCCGCTGGTGCGCAGGAGCTTCGTCGACCCCATCGAGACCATCACCACCAACGTGCTCGGCACGACGCACGTGCTCGAGGCGCTGCGCCTGCGCCAGGCGGCCTGCGCCTGCGTCGTCGTCACCAGCGACAAGTGCTACGAGCCCGCGATGCGCGCCCACGCGCACCTCGAGTCCGACGCCATGGGCGGGCACGACCCGTACTCCATGAGCAAGGGCGCTGCCGAGCTGGTGGTCTCCAGCTACCGGCACTCCTTCTTCGCCAAGGAGAGCCGCGTGCTGCTCGCCTCCGCCCGCGCCGGCAACTGCATCGGCGGCGGCGACGTGAGCGCGGATCGCCTCGTGGTCGACGCGCTCAACGCCTTCTCGCAGGGGCGCGCGGTCGAGATTCGCAACCCCTCGTACATTCGCCCCTGGCAGCACGTGCTCGACCCGGTCCACGGCTACCTGGTGCTCGGCGCGAAGCTGCTCACCGGCTCGCTCGAGGAGCGGAAGAGCTACTGCGAGGCCTTCAACTTCGGCCCCAACGCCGACGAAGCCGCGACGGTGAAGACGGTGGTGGAGCTGCTCATCGAGTTCTACGGCCAGGGCAAGTGGGTCGACGTCTCCGGCATGCCCAACCCGCCGGAGAACCCGCTGTTGATGCTCGACACGAAGAAGGCGCGGGCGCGGCTGCCGTGGCGGTCGCTCTTGCCCCTGCGCGACGCGGTGAAGTGGACGGTGGAGTGGTTCCGCGCGGCGGAAGAGGGCGGCACCAGCCGCACGATGCGGCAGGTGACCGAGCAGCAGCTCAACAGCTTCATGGAGCGGATGACCCGATGAGCACCGCGGCGGAGATCGAGAAGCTGACGGCCGAGATTCAGGAGCGCGTGCGTGCCATCGCGCGGCTCAAGACCAAGGAGCAGCCGTTCGTGCCCGGCGAGTCGCGCGTGGCCTACGCCGGCCGCGTCTACGGCGAGCCGGAGATGGTGAACCTGGTCGACGCCTCGCTGGAGTTCTGGCTCACCAGCGGCCGCTGGCACGCTCGCCTGGAGAAGGACCTGGCGAAGTTCTACGGCCTGAGGAAGGCGTACCTCGTCAACTCGGGCTCGAGCGCGAACCTGGTGGCGATGTCGGTGCTCACCTCGCAGCAGCTCGGCGACCGGCGCCTTCTGCCCGGCGACGAGGTCATCACCGTGGCCGCGGGCTTCCCCACCACCGTCGCGCCGATCATTCAGAACGGCCTGGTGCCGGTGTTCATCGACGTGGTGCCAGGCACCTTCAACGCCGACGTCTCGCAGCTCGAGGCGGCGAGGAGCCCCAAGACGCGCGCGGTGATGATGGCCCACACCCTGGGCAACCCCTTCGATCTCGCCGCGGTGAAGGCCTTCTGCGACAGGCACAAGCTCTGGCTCGTCGAGGACAACTGCGACGCCTCGGGCTCGCTCTACCAGGGGAAGAAGACCGGCACCTTCGGGCACCTGGCGACGCTGTCTTTCTACCCGCCGCACCACATGACGACGGGGGAGGGCGGGGCGATCCTCACCGACGACCCCGCGCTGGGGAAGATCGTCGAGTCCTTCCGCGACTGGGGCCGCGACTGCTGGTGCGCCTCGGGCGTCGACAACACCTGCGGCAAGCGCTTCGAGCACGAGCTCGGCGAGCTGCCCAAGGGGTACGATCACAAGTACACGTACCGTCACTTGGGCTACAACCTGAAGATGACCGACCTCACGGCGGCGGTCGGCGTGGCGCAGCTCGAGCGCCTCGAGGGCTTCGGCGCGGCGCGGCGGAAGAACTGGAAGCTGCTCAAAGAGAAGCTCGCCGGGTGCGAGAGCGTGCTGGCGCTCCCCGAGCCGACGCCCGGCTCCGACCCGAGCTGGTTCGGCTTCATGATGATGGTGAAGAAGGGCGCGCCCTTCACCCGCGACGGGCTGGTGCGCCACCTCGAGGCCAACAAGATTCAGACCCGCATGCTGTTCGGCGGCAACCTGGTGCGGCAGCCGGCGCTCACCGAGCTGGTGGCCGACTGCAAGGCGCGCGGCGCGCCGGCGCCCTACCGGGTGGTGGGCGGGCTGTCGTTCACCGACGAGATCATGCTCCGCGGCCTGTGGATCGGCGTGTACCCGGGCTTGACCGAGCCGATGATCGACTTCGTGGCTCAATCGATTCGCGACTTCTGCCAGCCGCGGTGAGCGGGGGCGAACCTGCTCGTCGTCTCGTCGAGACGTGATATAGGACCCCCGATTTCTCCCCTATGAGTCAGCGTGCCCTGATCTCGATCGTGACCCCTTGCTACAACGAGGAGGCGAACGTCGAGAAACACTACGAGCGAGTCTGCGCGGCCATCGAGCCCTTTCGCGCGAAGTACGACTTCGAGCACATCTACATGGACAACTGCTCGCACGATCGCACGTTCGAGCTGCTGTCGGAGATGAGCGCCAAGCACGAGAACTTCAGGGTGCTGCGCTTCTCGCGGAACATCGGCGCCGATCGGTCAATCTACTTCGGCCTCCAGCACGCCAAGGGTGACGCCGTCGTCCTCATCCAGGCGGACCTTCAGGACCCTCCCGAGCTCATCCCCGACTTCATTCGCGGCTGGGAAGACGGCTGCGACGTGGTGTTCGGGCAGATTCGGCAGCGGCAGGAAGGGGCCGTCCTCCGGTCGTTTCGACGGCTCTACTACTGGCTGGTGTCGCGGCTCTCCGACGTCCCCATCCCGCAGAACGCCGGGGAGTTTCGCCTCACCTCGCGGCGGGCGCTCGACGCGCTGCTCCAGTTCAAGGAGAACGACCTCTACATGCGCGGCGCGGTCGCGCAGGTCGGCTTCAAGCAGAAGGCCCTGCAGTACTCGCGGGCCGAGCGCTTCGGCGGCAAGTCCTCGGTCAACGTCCTGTACTTGATCGGCTACGCGATCAACGGGCTGCTCTCGACCACCGTCGTGCCCATCCGCGCGGTCTCGGTGTGCGGTGTCGCCGTCGCCGCCGCCGGGTTTCTCTTCACCGCCATCCTCGTGGTGAGCAAGCTCATCTTCCCCGGCGAGGCGCCCCACGGGTTCACCACCCTCGCGTCGCTCATCACCTTCTTCTCGGGCATGCAGTTGTTGGCCATCGGCATCATCGGCGAGTACCTGCGCAAGACGTACATTCAGTCGCTCGGTCGCCCCCGTGGCTTCGTGCAAGACAAAGTGGGCTTCGAGTGAGCCGCCCCGGCGTCCGCCACGCGGTCGTCGAAGAGGACCTTCGCGAGATCGTCGCCGAACCGCTCGACTGGGACGCGTTCCGCGGTCGCACGGTGCTGGTCTCGGGAGCGAACGGGTTTCTCCCGGCCTACATGGTCGAGACGCTCCTGTTCCTGAACGAGACCCGCCCGGGCTTCGGGTGCCGCGTCGTCGGCCTGGTGCGAAGCCGCGCCCGGGCCGAGGCCCGCTTCTCGCGCGCGCTCGAGGCGGGGCAGCTCGAGCTCGTGACGTGCGATCTCGCGAAGCCCCTCCCGCCCATCGAGGGCGCCGTCGACTTCGTGATCCACGCCGCCAGCCAGGCGAGCCCGAAGTACTTCGGGAAGGACCCGGTAGGCACGCTCGCCCCCAACGTCTTCGGCACCCAGGCCTTGCTCGAGCTGGCGCGGGAGAAGAAGAGCCAGCGGGTGCTCTTCTTCAGCTCCGGCGAGGTGTACGGCACCGTCGACCCGGCGGCGATTCCCATCAAAGAGACGTCGTACGGCGTGGTCGACCCGACGCAGGTGCGCTCCTGCTACGCCGAGAGCAAGCGCATGGGCGAGACGCTGTGTGTCGCCTGGCACGCGCAGTACGGCGTCGCCGCGACCATCGCGAGGCCATTCCATACCTATGGCCCCGGCATGCTGCTCGATGACGGGCGGGTGTTCAGCGACTTCGTCGCCGACGTGGTCGCGGGCCGGCACCTCACGATGAAGAGCGACGGGAGCGCGATTCGGCCGTACTGCTACCTGGCCGACGCCACCCGGGGCTTCTTCACCGTGCTCCTCGAGGGCGAGGCCGGGCAGGCGTACAACGTCGGCAACGACCAGGCCGAGGTGAGCGTTCGGCAGCTGGCCGAGACCCTCGCGAGGCTCTTCCCGGAGAAGAAGCTCGAGGTGCGCCGCGTCGACGCGCCCGCGCAGCCCGGGTATTTGAAGAGCCCCATTCCGCGCAACTGTCCCGACCTCTCGAAGATCGCCGCCCTCGGGTGGACGCCGCGGCACGGCATCGAGAGCGGCTTTTCCAGAACCATTCGGAGCTTCACGTGAACCTCTTGGAGACGAAGGCCGCCTTTCGCGCGGGAACGCTGGAGAAGCACGACTACATCCGCCGCATGCACGAGTGGCACTTCGTGCTCTTCCAGTACCGCGAGCTCATGCGCGGCACGCAGGTCTCCAGAATCGAGATCACCGACGACGAGGTGATCATGACGGCCCGCGACACCGGCGTGCGCATCGTGTGCGACCCCGCCGACCACCGCGTGGCGCCCGTCGAGATCCTGAACTTCGACGCCTACGAGGTCGAGGACGCTCGCATGATTCGCGCGCTGGTCGCGCCGGGGCAGCGCGTCTTCGACGTCGGCGCGAACTACGGCTGGTACTCACTCGATCTCGTCAAGACCGTGCCTGGCGTTCACATCGACGCCTTCGAGCCGGTGCCCAAGACCTTCGCCTACCTGAAGCGAAACGTGGAGCTGAACGCCGCCCAGGGCATCACGCTCCACAACTTCGGGCTGTCGACCAAGGCCGAGACGAAGACGTTCTATTTCTACCCGGAGGGCTCCGGGAACGCGTCGCTCGCGAACCTGAGCGATCGCAAGGACGTGGTGCGCCTCGACTGCGAGCTCCGCCGCATGGACGACGTGGTGCGCGAGGGCCGGCACACCGTCGACTTCATCAAGTGCGACGTGGAGGGCGCCGAGCTCTTCGTCTTCCAGGGCGGCGTGGAGACCCTGCGCGCGCAGCGGCCGGTGGTCTTCACCGAGATGCTGCGCAAGTGGGCGGCGAAGTTCGACTACCACCCCAATCGCATTCTCGAGCTCTTCACCTCGCTCGGGTACCGCTGCTTCACCGCCAAGGGCGGGCGCCTGGCTCCCTTCGCGACGATGGACGAGAACACGGTCGAGACCAACTTCTTCTTTCTGCACCCCGAGAAGCACCGCGCGTTGCTGGAGCGGCACGGTCCGGGCGCGACGTGAGGGGGGCATCGATGAGCCAGCGTTGGCGCCGCCGCCGCCGCGATCTCGCCGTCGCCGCGGGCGTCGCCTTGATCATCGCGCTGGGCTGGTCGCTCGAGTACTCGTTCCTCGGCGAGCACCGGCTGACCGACCCGATCTCCTACCGCGGCGACGCGCTCTTCGCCGCCGCGAGCATCGCCGCGGCCCGGCGGGGTGATTTCCTCCCCATCGCCTCCAAGGTCATCGACTCCCTCGGGGCGCCCTTCCAGGCGAGCTGGAACGACTTCCCGTTCACCGAGGACTGGATCATCTTCCTCATCGGGCTGCTCGCGAAGGCGGTGGGGACGATCGCCGCGGTCAACCTGGGCTACGTCTTCGCGGCAATGATGAACGGCGTCTCGATGTACGCCGTGACCCGCCAGTACCGCCTCCCGCGAGAGGGCGGCGCCTTCGCGGGCATCTTGTACGGGCTCGCCAGCTACCTCTTCGTGCGCTCGGTGCACCACTACACCCTCTGCTTCTTCTGGATGGTGCCGTGGAACGTGCTGGTGTCGTCGTGGCTCGCCAGCCGCAAGGGCATTCCGCTTCGCTCCCGCCGCTTCGCCATCGCCGCGGTGACCACCGTCATCACCGCGTGGGGGTTCGTCTACTACAGCTTCTTCGCCGCTCAGCTCTTCGTGCTCGGCTCGGTGTCGGGGCTGTTGCGCAACGGCCGGAAGTTCACCTTCTGGCCGGCCGCGGCCCTCGCCGCGATCATGGGCGTCGCCGTCGGGCTGGTGAACCTCGACTCGATCCTCTGGGTGCGGGCGAACGGGCCCAACTCCGCCGTGCTCGCCCGAAACCCCACCGACATCGAGCAGTACGCGCTCAAGCCGGTGAACTTCTTCGTCTCCGGCCACCTCCACCGGTGGGAGTTCATGCGCACCATCTGGAGGCACGCCACCGAGCAGACCATGATCGGCGGCGAGCACCCCGGTGCCTACCTCGGCATGGTCGGCGGCGCCTGCCTCCTCGGCCTGGGCGTCTACGTGATGTGGATGCTCGCGCGCGGCAAGGCCGACCGCGCCGTCGGCTGGGCCGCCACCGTCGCCTGGCTGATCGTCGGGCACTCCGTCGGCGGGCTGAACAGCGTCATGGGGCTGACCGGCTTCCGGCTGTTCCGCTCGGTGAACCGCGTGTCGGTCGTCATCCTCGCGGTCGTGCTGTTGTTCGGCGCGTGGATGCTGCCCCGCCTGCTCCGGCGCCTCCCGGCGCGCGTCCGCTGGGCCGCCCTCGTGCTGCTCGCCGTGGCCGGCTGCTACGAGCAGATCCCGATGACCGACCCCCAGGACGACATCGCCCGAATGCGGCGCGTCGCCGAGGCCGATCGCAAGCTCGTGGCCGCGATGGAGGCCAACCTCCCGAAGGGCAGCAGCGTCTACGAGCTCCCGGTGATGGACTTCCCGGAGGTGCCGCCCCACTACGGCGTCGATGGGTACGAGCTCTTCCGGCCCTACTTCTACGCGGACACCCTGAAGTTCTCCCACGGGGACGTGAAGGGGCGGCCCAACGCCCTGTGGAAGTTCAGGGTCGAGGGACTGCCCGTTCCACAGCTGGTCGCCGAGCTGAAGAAGGCGGGGTTCTCGGGCATCTACGTCAACCGGAAGGGCTACGCCGACGGAGGCGAAGGGCTGGTGCGCGCCTTCCTCGAGAACGGCTGCCGGCTCATCGCGGTCAGCGAGGTGAACGACACCCTCGCCCTGGCGCTCTGACCGAGCCAGCCCCAGGCCGAACGGGGTATCGCTCCAGGGCCACCTGATCTACACAGGGAAGACCGCATGGGCGCCGACGTGCTGAAGATTGGAGCCGACGACAACGTCGCCATCGTGCTGTCCGAAGGCGGCGCGATCCCCCGCGGCCACAAGGTGGCGGTGGTCGACCTCCCGGCGGGGGCGCCCGTGGTCAAGTACGGCTTCGTCATCGGCATCACCACCGCGGCGGTGAAGGCCGGGGAGCATGTCCACACCCACAACGTTCGGGTGCCGGTGGACGCGGAGCTCAAGACGGGCTCGGCGCACGGAGGGAGCGTTCCGGCCGCGTCGCTGGCCGCGCTGCCGAAGACCTTTCAGGGCTTCCGCCGGTCTGCCGGGCGCGCGGGCACGCGGAACTACCTCCTGGTGCTCTCGTCGGTGAATTGCTCGGCGACCGTGAGCAAGGCGGTCGCGGCGCGGTTCACCCCCGAGCGCCTCGCGGCGAAGGGCATCGATCGCGTCGTGCCCATCACCCACACCATGGGCTGCGCGCAGACCATCGGCGGGGCTGGCTACTCGGTGCTCAACCGCACGCTCGCCGGCACGCTGTTCCACCCCAACGTGGTCGGCGCGGTGATCATCGGCCTCGGCTGCGAGCAGACGACCTCCCAGTCGATCCTCGCGGCCAGGCAGGGCCCCTCGGTGCGCGAGCTGCCGCTGTCCAGCTTCACGATTCAAGACGCGGGTGGCACCGCCGCCGCCATCGAGCGGGGCGTGAAGGAGGTCGAGGCGCTGCTCGACGCGCTCCCGACCTTCAGGCGCGAGGCGCTCCCGGTCAGCGAGCTGTGCCTCGGCATGAACTGCGGCGGTAGCGATGCCTTCTCCGGCCTCACCGCGAACCCGATCCTGGGCGCGATGTCGGACATGCTCGCCGCGCTCGGCGGCACGAGCGTGCTCGCGGAGATCCCGGAGTGCCATGGCACCGAGTCGCTCCTGCGCGAGCGCTGCAAGCGGCCGGTCGATCGCGCCACGCTCGACGCCATCTTCGGGTGGTGGGAGAGGCACCTGAAGGCCCACGACAGCGAGTACAACGCGAACCTCGCCCTCGGAAACATCAAGGGCGGCATCACCACCATCGTGGAGAAGAGCCTCGGCGCCGTCGCCAAGGGCGGCCTCTCGCCCATCGCCGAGGTGGTCGACTATGCGCAGCCCATCACCCAGCCGGGCCTGGTGATCATGAACACCCCGGGCTTCGACCCGGTGAGCGTCACCGGCCTGGTGGCGGGCGGGTGCAACCTGGTGGCCTTCACCACGGGGCGCGGCTCGACCTTCGGGGCGAGCACGGCGCCGACGCTCAAGCTCGCGACGACCTCGGAGCTCTTCCTTCGCATGAAGGACGACATGGACTTCGACGCCGGCACCCTCGCCCGCGGAGAGCCGCTCGCGGTGGCGGCGCAGCGCCTGTTTGTGCAGCTCGTCGCGCTGGCGAGCGGCGAGCGCTCGAAGAGTGAAGCGCTCGGAATCGGGCTCGAGGAGTTCGTGCCCTGGAGCGTCGGAGAGACCTTGTGACCCGTACCATTCTCTTCGTCGGAGCAGGGGCCATCGGCCGCGGCTACATGCCGTGGATCTTCCCTTCCGGCGCCTACGACTTCGTGTTCGTCGACTCGAACAAGGCCGTCGTCGAGTCCATGCGGGCGCGCCGCCACGGCACCAGCTACCGCGCGCGCCAAGGCAAGCTCGAGAAGCTCGTCTACCCGGTGAAGGAGGCGCTGCTCCCCGAGGAGCTCGACGTCTCGCGCTACCCGGACCTCGCCGCGGTCTTCGTGAGCGTCGGCCCCCGCAGCTGCGTCAAGGCGTGCCAGCGGCTGAAGGGGCTGACCTGCCCGATCATCCTCAACGAGAACGACTCGTCACTGGTCGACGACGTTCGGGCCTCGCTCGGCCAGACGAACGTGTACTTCGCGGTGCCCGACGTCATCACCTCGAACACCGCGCCCGAGGCGCTGCGCCAGGAAGACCCGGTCGCGGTGATCACCGAAGACGGCCAGCTCTTCGTCGACGATCGCGCGGCCGCCGCGGCGCTCACCGGTGACATCCACTTCCTCTCCGAGCACGAGCTCCTCTACAAGCAGTGGACGGCGAAGCTCTACATTCACAACACGCCGCACTGCGTGGCCGCGTACCTGGGGGCGCTGGTCGGCAAGACCTTCCTCCACGAGGGCATGGCGGTGCCCCAGGTCGACAAGATCGTCGAGGGGGCGATGAAGGAGATGCTCACCTCGCTGAAGCTCGCGTGGGAGATTCCCCACGAGTTCCTCGACTGGTACGCGCAGAAGGAGCTGAGCCGGTTCCGCAACACGCTGCTCTTCGATCCCATCACCCGGGTGGCGCGCGAGCCCTTGCGCAAGCTGGAGCCGAACGGCCGGCTCATCGGCGCGGCGAACATCTGCCTCGCCCAGGGCTTCGTGCCCAACAACCTGTTGCGCGGCATCATCGGGGCGCTCCTCTTCCGCGAGGAGAACGACTCCGACAAGCACCTCAAGTTCATGTGGGAGCACATGGACTCGCACACCCTGCTCATCGACGTGCTCCGGCTGCGCAAGGGCGAGGCGCTGGAGATCATCTTGAGCCAGCGCCTCGACAAGATCATGAACGAGCTTCAGCAGATGGTGCGCGACGTGGCCGAGGCTGGGGGCAAAGCCCATGTTTGAGCGGGAAGCCGGCCTGGCCCTGGAGGCGGTGACGAAGGGCGGGGCGCTGCTCGACGAGTCGCCGGTGGGAGCACAGGTCCGCACGAAGGAGAGCCAGCGCGACATCGTCAGTGAGTACGACCTGGAGGTCGAGAAGCTCGCCATCTCGGTGCTGTCGGCTTGCCCGTACCCGGTGCTGTCGGAGGAGACGAACGCCGGCGTGAAGGTCGAGCCGGGCGCGCTCTTCTGGGCGGTCGACCCCATCGACGGGACCGTGAACTTCGTGAATGGGCTGCACTACTACGGCGTCTCGGTGGGCCTGTGCCGCCAGCGCGCCGAAGGTGGGCCGGAGCTCCTCGCGGGCGCGGTGTCGATGCCGAAGACGAAGGAGCACTTCTTCACCTTCGGCTCCACCGGCGCGTTCCTCAACGGGGCCCGGCTCTCGGCGTTCGACGTGGGCCTCGACTCGGCGCTGGTCGGCGCCAGCTTCTCGTCGGGAGACCCCGACTCGGCCGAGGTGCAGAAGGCCTACCTCGCCTTCGCCTGGGTGAACCGCGCGTCGCGTGGGGCGGTTCGGCTGGGCTCCGCGGCGGCGCAGGTCTGCTACGTGGCGGCGGGGAGGCTCCAGGCGGCCTACGGGCTCGGCGTTCACCTGTGGGACGTCGCCGGCGCGGCGGCGATCGCGTTGCAGGCAGGGCTCACGCTGCGCTTGGAGCCCGTCCCGGACACGACGCGGGTCAACTTCGTCGTCGGCGCGAAGCGCGCGTGCGAGGAGATCGCCGCGCGCCTGCGCAAGGAGCAGCTATGCCGGTTCTGAGCGCGGCCGAGATTCCCGTCGTCGTCCTCTGCGGCGGTCAGCCGGTCGACGTGGGCCTCGACGAGCAGCGGGTGAAGCCGCTGGCGCCGATCGCCGGCAAGCCGCTGGTCAGCTACGTGCTTCGGCACTACGCCGCCCACGGGTTCAAGCGCTTCGTGTTGGCGGCGGGCCTCCAGAGCGATCTGCTCCGCGCGGCCGTCGAGCGGCTCGAGCTCTTGCCGGGCGTGGAGGTGAGCCTCGTGGAGACCGGCGCCGCCTCCGCGACGGGCGAGCGGCTGCAGCAGATCGCCTCGAGGCTCGAGGGCGCGAAGACCGTCGCGGTGACCTACAGCGACACCGTCTGCGACGTCGATCTCAAGGCGCTGCTGGCCTTCCATCAGCGGCACCAGAAGCTCTCGACGATGCTGGCCGCGCACATCCCGACGCGGTTTCGCGTGCTGGGGCTGCGCGACGACGACGATCAGGTGCGCGGCTTCGCGCCCAAGCCCGTCATCTCGTCGGCCTTCGTGAACGGCGGCTACTACCTCTTCGAGCGCGAGGTCTTCACCAGCGAGCGCTACCTGGGCAAGAAGGCGACTCGCCTGGTGCTCGAGGACGACGTGCTCGGAGAGCTCGTCAAGCAGGGGCAGTTGATGGCCTTCCGCCATGAGGGCCGCTGGCAGCACTTCGACAACCGCCGCGACTTCGAGCTCATCGCCGAGATCGTCAAGGGCGCCTGAGCGCGCTTCAGGTCTGTGCCTTCAGCTCGGCGAGGTGGCTCTTGAGGTGGGAGAGCAAGAGCTCCACGTCGATGCGGTAGGTGATGTACTTCACGCCCAGGCCGCGCCAGTGCTTCACGCCCGCCGGCGTGTCGGTGAAGACACCCACCGCGATGCCCTTCGTCGCGCAGAACGAGACGATGCGCGTGACCGCGTCGATCACCTTCGGGTTCCAGATGTCCCCGGGCACTCCGAGCGATTGGCTGAGATCGTAGGGCCCCACGAAGATGACGTCGACGCCAGGCACGGACGCGATCGCCTCGACGTTGGCGGCGCCCTCCTTGCCTTCGATCTGCAGCACGAGCACCTTGTTGGCGTTGGCGCGGGCCATGTGCTCGGCGCCGGAGATGTTCGAGAACTCCGCGGCGCGCACGAACCGGCACAACCCGCGCAGGCCCTCGGGGGCGAACCGCGCGTGGTGCACCGCCGCCTCGGCGTCGGCCTTGGTCTGCACGTGAGGCACCTGGATGCCCGCGAGATCGAGGTCGAGCACCCACTTGAAGTAGCTCTCCTGCAGCCCTGGGAGCCGCGCGATGAGCTTGAGGCCCCGGCGCTCCGCCGCCAGCACCATCGGGTACAGCTCCGCCGGAGTGATCGGCCCGTGCTCGAGATCGACGACGGCGTAGTCGAAGCCCGCCAGGCCGAGGATCTCGACGATCTCCGGTCTCGGAATGCGGATGAAGGGGCCCATCAGCGTCGCCTTGGACGCGAGCCACTGCTGCGCGGTCATTTGTCCTCCGGGTCGCCCAACTGGACGCTCTTGGGGTGCAGCGGCACGATCATCTGCTCCTTCAGCTCGCCGCGCGGGAGGAAGGGGTAGAGGTCCTCGATCGGCGGCGAGACCATGCTGCCGTCGCTCTTGAGCTTGAACGAGAGCTTCGGCACCAGCGGCTGCACCGGGTGGGTCACCACCTCGCACACCACCGGCCCCTCGGCCTCGAGGGCCCTGGCGATCGCCTGGTCGAGGCCCTCGGGGCCTTCGATTCGGAACGAGGTGAAGCCGAACGCGGTCGCCAGCTTGCGGAAGTCGGGACAGGTGACGCCGGACTTCTCGCCCGAGCCGGTGAAGCGCGGCCCGAACATGTTGAGCTGCGTGTGCTTGATCGAGAGGTAGCCGTCGTTGACGTAGATGAACATCTTCACCGGCAGGCGGTGGTGCGCGATGGTCTGCAGCTCCTGCAGGTTCATCATCATCGAGCCGTCACCGTCGATGAGCACCACGCGGCGCTTGTCCAGCGCGAGCGAGGCGCCCACCGACGCGGGGAGGCCGTAGCCCATCTCTCCGAGGCCGGTCGACGTCACCAGTCGCTGCCCGCTCTTGAGCGCGATGGTCTGGTGGGTGCAGGTGAGCGCCGTGCCCATGTCGGTGACGATCACCTCGTCGTCGGCCAGAGTGCGGGCGAGGGCCTCGACGAACCGGTAGGAGTTCACCATGCCGGGAGCGTCGGCGTGGAGCGCGGGATCGTAGAGCGGGTACTTGGCGCGCCACGCCTCGCAGCGCGAGAGCCACGCGCGCGGCTCGGCGGGCCGGCGGCCCTGGAGCCTCTCGAGCAGCGCGCGGGCGAACGCTCCGGCGTCGGCTTGCACGGTGCGGGTGTTCGTCCCCGGCGCGAACTTCGCGAGCTCGGTGGGGTCGATGTCCACGACGTACTTCTTCGCGCCTCGAGCGTACTCGGCGTAGTCGTAGCCCACCTGGGGGATCGCCAGGCGCGAGCCGAGCGTGACCAGGAGATCGGCGTTCTGGACCACGAAGTTCGCGCAGCGCTGCCCGTAGTTTCCCGGCCGGCCGAAGAAGCGCGGGTGCGACGAGGGCACCAGATCGGCGCCGTTCCACGACGTGACGGCCGCCGCGGGCCACACGTCGAGCAGGCGCGGCACCACCGAGGCTGCGCCCGCGAGGCGAAGCCCGTGCCCGAGGAGCACCACGGGGCGCTCGGCCTTCGCCAGGTCTGCGAGGAGCTCCTCGAGCGCGCCCTGCCAGCTCGGGGCCGCGGGCGGCGGAGGCGTGAAGCCTTCGAGGGTCGTCTCGTCGACCTGCGCGCCCTGGACATCGATGGGAATGTCGAGCCACACCGGCCCTGGGCGGCCGTGGGTCATGAAGTGAAAGGCCTTCTCGAGCTGGAACCGAATCTGCTTCGGGTCGAGCACCTGCGCGGCGTAGGTCGTGATGCCCTTGACCGCCGAGACGATGTCGAAGCCCTGGACTCCGTACATGCGCAGCGCGCCGTGCGCCTTCACCGAAGCCGACTTCTCCTGACCGGAGATCACGAGGACGGGAATGGAGTCGGCCCAGGCGTCGAGGACGCCGGTGATGGCGTTGGAGGCGCCGCCGCCGGCCGTGGTGATCATGACGCCGGGACGGCCAGAGACCCGGTGGTAGGCCATCGCGGCCATGACGCCCGCTTGCTCGTGGTGGGGGCAGACGAGGGAGAGATCGGCTCGCGCGCCGATGGAGTCGAGGAAGTGGAGGTTCCCGGCCCCGGAGATGGCGAAGAGATGGCGGGCGCCGCGCTCGGCCATGAAGCGCGCCATGTAGTCGCTTACCTTGATCACGTCGTCGCTCCTCGAGAAAGCACAGGTGCAATCGCTCCGCTCGGCGGCGGCTCATACCACGGGGCTCAACCCAGATCTCGTGCCGGGGGGCTCCGAGACAGGCGCCGGGCGCTGTGTCACAGTCACGGCCTCATTCCCGCCTCGAGGCGCGGGTCAGTCGGGGAGGTCTGCAATGCGACTCACGCACGCTGTGGTGGCGCTGGTCGGGCTTTCCGTTGGTCTGGCGATGTCGTGTGCGATCGCGGTCTCGGAGTGCAGTCCGGAGACGTGCAGCGGGTGCTGTGACGGCTCGGGCGGTGGCGCCAGTGGAACGGGCGGCTCCGGATCGGGCGGAGCCGGTGGAATGGGCGGCGCGAGTGGCACCGGCGGTACGAGTGGCACCGGCGGCGCGAGCGGCACCGGCGGTACGAGTGGCACCGGCGGCGCGAGCGGCACCGGCGCTGATGCGGGCTCCTGCGACGGGAGCGTGCTCAACGGCTCATGGATTCGGTCCGACATGCTGGTCATCACGTTCGCTGCCACCGGCTGCTCGATCGTCGGCAGCGCGAACACGGCTGCCTTCCGGCACACGTTGACGGGGACCTACAATGACGCCAGCCGCGTGATGCCGCTGATCGTGCAGCGCACCTCCGTGGCGACCGGCTGCGTCACGTCGATGACCGGGACGCTCATCCTGACGGACTCGACGCACCTCACGCTGGTCGTCACGGGAACGGACGGGGCGTGCGACCTGCCGGCCGGGTACAACGAGGCGACCGTCTATACGAAGCAGTAGGCAGCGCGCTTCCGTGCTACAGACGCCCCCCGCGCGAGCGAGGACTGCTCGCCCCATCGAGCGAGGGCGTACGCATGAAGGTCGTGATTCTGGCCGGCGGAATGGGAACCCGGCTCTCCGAGATGACGGATGTTCTGCCGAAGCCCATGGTCGAGATCGGCGGGCGGCCGATTCTCTGGCACATCATGAACATCTACGCCCATCACGGCTTCAACGAGTTCGTGCTCGCGCTCGGGTACAAGCAGGAGATCATCAAGGAGTACTTCCTGAACCTGCGGGCACACTCCTCCGACATCACCATCGATCTCGGCGCGGACACCGTGACCATGAAGCAGGAGCGGGTGCCGAACTGGAAGATTCACCTCGTCGACACGGGCCTCGCCACCCAGACCGGCGGCCGCGTGAAGCGCCTCAAGGAGTGGCTCGGCAGCGAGACCTTCATGATGACGTACGGTGACGGGGTCGCCGACGTGAATGTCCGGGCCCTCGTGGACTTCCACAACGCGCACGGGAAGCTGGCGACGGTCACGGCCGTTCGCCCCACCGCGCGCTTCGGCGAGATGGTCATCGAGGGGAACGCCGTCGCCGAGTTCCGAGAGAAGCCCCAGACGGGTACCGGGTGGATCAACGGAGGCTTCTTCGTGCTCTCGCCGAAGGTGCTCGACTTCGTCGACTCCGACGCCATGCCCTTCGAGCTCGACCCGATGACCCGCCTGGTCGACGGCGGTCACCTGATGGCCTACCAGCACAAAGGGTTCTGGCAACCGATGGACACCCTGCGGGACAAGCGCATGCTCGAGGGCATGTGGAGCTCCAACGAAGCGCCGTGGCGCGTCTGGAAGTGAGCGGCTACAGCTTCGTGTAGTCGCTGGTTTCCGTGTAGCTCGCGGGAAGCTCACAGCGACCGTCGGTGCCGGTGCACGACATACGAATGTGCGTGGGGTCGAGCAGCGTCGCGGTCACCGTCATCACCGTCGAGCAGTGGGTCGTCGTGTTGGTGCGGGTGACGGGCCACGGCCAGGTCTTGCTCGACGGGTTGTAGGTGCCCGTGGCGGCGTGGGTGAAGCCGGTGACTTCCGCCGTCCCGTGAAGCGCGCACTGGCTCGCGGTCATCACCCAGGTCAAGCCGTCGGCCCGCTTCCAACTGCCGTTCACCACGCTCCCGTCGCACGGCGGTGGGGCCACCGTGATGCCGACCAGCGCGGAGCTGAAGGTCGCGCTGACGGACCGACCCTTCGCGGTCTTCCACTTGGCGGACACGATCACCACGTCGGAGCCGCACGCGGCGTCGGTCTTCACGTCGCACGTCAACTCGGTCGACGCCGTCCCCTGGGCGTCGAGGGGCAACGTCGCGCCACCGCTCAACGAGCCTGCCGACGACTCCACGTACACGCTTCCCTTGCCGGGCTTTCCGAGCTCGTCCGTCGTCTGCACCGTGACGATCGCGGGCTTCCCATCGCTGCTGACCTTGGACGGGCTGAGCGCCACGGAGACCTCTGGCTCCACGGTCGGCGGGCCGCCGCAGCCGAGGACGAAGGCGAGCGAGACGGGCAAGGCGACGCGCTGGGGGTGCTTCTTGGGCATGTGGACGACCCTCCCGACGAACGGTCAGGACGGTACCGCGCCCACTCCCTGGTTCACAAGAACGACGGCAGCCGCTTCGCGTCCTTGAGCCGGGGCGCCGCCTCGTCCTTCTTCGACAGCAGGGGCTTCTCCACCGGCCAGGCGATGCCCAGGTCGGGGTCGTTCCAGAGAATCGACTGCTCGCAGTCGGGCGCGTACAGCTCGGTCACCTTGTAGACGAAGTCGGCGACGTCGCTGGTCACGCAGAAGCCGTGGGCGAAGCCGGGCGGCAGCCAGAACTGCTTCTTGTTCGACTCCGACAGCTCGAGGCCGTACCACTTCCCGAAGGAGGGGGAGCCACGGCGGGCGTCGACGGCCACGTCCCAGACCGCGCCGCGCGAGACCCACACCAGCTTGCCCTGGCCCTTGGGCTCCTGAAGGTGCAGGCCCCTCAAGGTGCCCTTCGCCGAGCGCGACCAGTTGTCCTGCACGAACTCGGTCGGCAGCCCCGCCTGCTCGAAGCGCGCGGCGTTGAAGGTCTCCAGGAAGAAGCCGCGATCGTCTCCGAACACCTTCGGCTCGATCACCAGCACGCCCTCCAGCGGCGTCTTCGTCACCTTCACGGGTGGGCCTTCGACTTGAGCAGCGCCAGGAGGTACTGGCCGTAGGCGTTCTTCTTCATCGGCTCGGCCAGCTTCTCCAGGGCCGCGTCGGAGATGTTGCCCTGGCGCCAGGCGATCTCCTCCAGGCAGGCCACCTTCAGGCCCTGCCGCGACTCGATGGTGTGAATGAACTGCGAGGCCTCGACCAGCGACTCGTGGGTGCCGGTGTCGAGCCAGGCGAAGCCGCGGCCCATCAGCTCGACCGAGAGCTTGCCCGCCTTCAGGTAGATCGCGTTGACGTCGGTGATCTCCAGCTCGCCGCGCGCCGAGGGCTTCAAGTCCCGGGCGATGTCGAGCACCTGGTTGTCGTAGAAGTACAGGCCCGTCACCGCCCAGTTCGACTTGGGGTCCTTGGGCTTCTCCTCGATGGAGAGGGCCTTGTTCTTGGCGTCCAGCTCCACCACGCCGTAGCGCTCGGGGTCCTTCACCCAGTAGCCGAACACCACCGCGCCGTCCTTCACCTTCGAGGCGCGCAGGGCCATCTCCGACAGGCCGTGGCCGTAGAAGATGTTGTCGCCCAGCACCAGCGACACGCTGCTGTTGCCGACGAAGGAGCGCCCGATGGTGAAGGCCTGCGCCAGGCCCTCGGGCCTCGGCTGCTCGGCGTAGGAGAACTGCACGCCCCACTGCTCGCCGCTCCCCAACAGCTCTCTGAAGCGGGGCAGGTCCTGCGGCGTGGAGATGATCAGGATCTCGCGGATGCCCGCCAGCATCAGCGTGCTGATCGGGTAGTAGACCATCGGCTTGTCGTAGATCGGCAACAGCTGCTTCGACACGACTCGCGTCAGGGGGTGCAACCGGGTGCCGGAACCTCCGGCGAGGACGATGCCTTTCACGCGCGCTCCTTGTACTCCGACCGCAAGACTTGGAGCGAGTCCCCGAGCGACCAGGGCTTCGCGGCCAACGCCTGGGCCGTCTTCGTGACCACGAGGCCGCTCTTGGAGGGCCGCGGGCTCGCCAACTTCACCTCGGACATCTTGCTCGGCTGAATCAGTGCCTCGTCGAAGCCGAAGAGTTCACACAGCCGCTTCCCGAAGGTCACCCGATCGACGACCTCCGCGCCCGAGGTGTGCCAGACGCCGGAGAGCCGCCGGTGGCCGAGCTCCGCCAGCATCTCGGCCACGTTCTGGGCGTGGGTCGGGCTCACCCACTGGTCGGCGAAGAGCTTCACCGGCTTCTTCTCGGCCAGGGCCGAGAGGAGCCAGCTGCCGAAGTTGTTCTTTCCGGTGGAGGGCCAGCCGTAGACCACCGCGGTGCGGGCGATGGCGAAGCCCTGCTCGGGGGCCAGGGTCCTCACCGCCTGCTCTCCCGCGTGCTTGCTGACGGCGTAGACGCCCCTGGGGTTCGGCGCCGCGTCGACGTCGTAGGGCCCCGCCTCGCCGTCGAAGACGTAGTCGGTGGAGACGTGCACCAGGAACGCGCCGGCCTTCTTCGTCCACCGGGCGAGCGCCGCCGGCCCCTCCACGTTGGCGGCCCAGGCGCCGTCGCGATCCCTCTCGCAGCCGTCGACGTCGGTCATGCCGCCAGGGTTGAGCACCAGCTCGGCCTTCGCCTGGTCGAGCACCCGCGCGAGGCCGCCCGCGTCACCCAGGTCCGCCTCGCGCCAGCTGGCGCCCTGTGGCAGCTCCCACCGGGCCGCGCCGCGCCCCAGCGCGACCACCCCGTGGCCCTGCTCGGCGAAGCGCCGCACGAGGCGCCGCCCGACCAGGCCGTTGGCGCCGGTGATCGCGACGATCACGTCACTTCTCCAGCCGGGCCTTGTACTGCGTGTCGAAGTACTGCCGGTAGGCGCCGCTGGTCACCCGCTCCCACCAGCCGCGGTTGTCGAGGTACCAGCGCACCGTCTCCTCGAGCCCCTTCTCGAAGGTGTGCGCCGGCGACCAGCCCAGCTCGCGCTTGATCTTCGAGGGATCGATGGCGTACCGCTTGTCGTGCCCGGGGCGATCGGTGACGTACTTGATCAGCGACTCGGGCTTGCCCACCAGCTTCAAGACCAGCTTCACGATCTCGATGTTCTGCCGCTCCGCGCCGCCGCCGATGTTGTAGACCTCGCCCTTCTTGCCCTTCTCCAGCGCGAGCACCAGCCCCCGGCAGTGGTCTTCCACGTGCAGCCAGTCGCGCACGTTCTTGCCGTCGCCGTAGACGGGCAGCGGCTTGTCGGCGAGCGCGTTCACCACCATCAGGGGGATCAGCTTCTCGGGGAACTGGTAGGGCCCGTAGTTGTTCGAGCAGCGCGTCACCACCACGTCGAGGCCGAAGGTGTGCTCCTGCGCGAGGGCGATCAGATCGGCCGACGCCTTGGAGGCCGAGTAGGGCGAGCTGGGATCGAGCGGCGTGGTCTCCACGAAGGCGCCGGTGGGCCCCAACGAGCCGTACACCTCGTCCGTCGACACCATCAGGAAGCGCTTCACCCCTTGCGCGCGCGAGGCGTCGAGCATCACCTGGGTGCCGAGCACGTTGGTGGTGATGAAGGCCTCGGGCCCGAGGATGGAGCGATCGACGTGGCTCTCCGCCGCCAGGTGCATCACCGCGTCGACGCGGTGGGCGCGCATCAGGTGCTCGACGAGCTCCCGGTTCCCCACGTCGCCCTTCACGAAGACGTGGCGCGGGTTGCCCTCCAGCTCCTTCAGGTTCTCGAGGTTGCCGGCGTAGGTGAGCTTGTCGAGGTTCACCACCGTCCAGGTCGGGCGCTCGCGCGCGATGTACTTCACCAGGTTGGAGCCGATGAAACCGCAGCCCCCAGTCACGAGCACGTTCATTGGACGGGCCCTACCGATCAGCCCGTTTGGGGTCAAGGGATTTGGGCGTGCTCCCCCCTGGCAGGAAGGCTATGAGCGGCGCCTCATGAGCTCCCCGAAGCCCGCTGCCTCGAACGAGTCGCCTGAGGCGCTGCGCGACCAGCTGGAGCGCGCGCTCGAGGAGCGCGACCGGGCGCTGGTCGAGCTCGCCCGTGAGCGCGAGCGGGTGAACGCCCTGCGGCTGTGGGCCCGCTTTCCGGCGGAGGTCGATCCGGCGCGGTACCCGAGCGAGGTGGGCCCCGACGGCACGCCGCTGCGCTACGTCGTCGCTGATCGACTGAACGAGGGCCTGAAGGGGCTCTTGGGCCCCTTGCACGAGAAGGGCAGGGCGCTCTTCGAGGGCAAAGGCAAGAAGGAGGGCGGCTGATGGCCGCCCGCACCGCCGACGTGGTGGTGCCCGTCTACAGGGACGTCGAGCTCACCCGTCGCTGCCTCCTCTCGGTGCTGGAGCGCTCCGGGCCTTCGCTCGGCGAGCTCATCGTGGTCGACGACCAGGGGCCCGACGAGGCCATGCGGCCCATGCTCCGCGCGCTCCGGGCCGCCTGGCCTTCGGTGCGGCTGCTCGAGAACGAGGGGAACCTGGGCTTCGTCGGCGCCGCCAACCGCGGGCTCCTCTTGGGCGAGCGCGACGTGGTGGTGCTCAACAGCGACACCGAGGTGACCCTGGGCTGGCTCGAGGAGCTGCTCGCGGTGCTCGACGCCGACCCGCGCATCGCCGCGGTGTGCCCCCTGTCGAACCACGGCCACCTCTGCTCGGTGCCGGAGCTCAACCGGCCCACGCCGGCCGAGGCGCTCCGCGGGCAGCCGCTGGGCACCGACGGGCTGCCGCGCTTCACCGAGCTGCCCACCGGGGTCGGCTTCTGCATGCTCTTCCGCCGCGCCGCGCTCGACCTGCTCGGCGCCTTCGACCCCCGCTACGGCAAGGGGTACAACGAGGAGAACGACTGGAGCCAGCGCGCGCGGGCCGCGGGGCTCAAGGTGGTGCGGGCCAACCGGGCGCTGGTGCTCCACGAGGGGGAGGTCTCCTTCGGCGGCGCGCGCGAAGAGCTCGACCGCTACAACGCCCGGCGGCTGGTCGGGCGCTACCCGGCCTTCCTCGCCCACGCGCGGGACTTCGACGAGACCGTCGACTCGACCCTCGCCGCGCGGGCGGTGCGCGCGCGCTCGAAGCCGGTGCGCGTCTGCGTCGACGCCCGGGGCCTCGCCGCCGAGCGCGGCACCGAGGCTCAGCGCGCCCTGGCCGCCTTCCTCCACGCGGTGCGCGGTGAGGAGGGGCTCTCGGTCGCCGCCCTCTGCGAGGGGCCGTTGGCGGAGGAGCTGACGCGCGCGGGGCTTCCGTGCGGCGACCCGGGCGCTCTCGCCGAGGCCGACGTGGTGCACGTCTTCGGCGGCGCGGCGTCGATCGCCGACGCGATGAGCCTCGTGCGCTCGAGCGCGCACCTCGCGGTCACCTTCCTCGACGCCGTGCCCTTCGAGGTGCCGGCCTTCGACCCCGACCCCGCGCGGGCCCGCGAGCGTCGCGCGGCGGCGAC
>JBBIOE010000022.1:0-51742 GCA_037443525.1 Archangiaceae bacterium
AACAGCACGGCGCGCGGGGTGACGTCCGACGTGGACTCGCTCGCGGAGGAAGTGCGGCTGCTGCAGGAGGCGCTCGCCGCGCTCGAGGCGCAGCGCCTGGGCGATGCCGAGTCTGCGTGCCGGCGGCACCGCGCTGGGTTCCCGCGCGGAGTGCTCGCGGTCGAGTTCGACGCCGTCGAGGTGCTCACGGCGTGCGCCACGCACGATCGGGCGGCGGCCGAGGCGAAGGCGCGGGCCCTGCTCGCCGCCGGCCATGGGCGCAACCCCGCGGTGCAGCGGCTCCGCACCTCGTGCGCGGCGGCGGCGTTCGAGAGCCCGTGAGCGGGGGCCGCCGGTGCCCGGCTCACCGGCTCGAGCAGCGCCTGGCCATGAGGCGGCTGCACCAGAACACGAGCGCCTTCTCGAGCGCGAGCGACACGGCGTCGTAGGGCGTGCCGGGCATGATGGCCCGCCGGGCCTGCTCGAAGTGGTTTGCCCCCATCATCGCGGCCACGTCACCGGCGCAGCGGTGAAACTCGGAGTGCAAGGCTTCGACTTCGAGCAGCTCGGGGCTCGAGGCGAGCCTCGCGCGCTGCTCCGGCGACGCCAGCAGCATGCCGAGGGCGCACCGGTCGCTTCGGCGGACCAGGAGTGGATCGAGCTCCGCGGCCCTCCTGCCGTCGATGGCCATGGTGAAACGGGCCCGCCAGTGCGAGTGCGCGCGGAGTGCGCCGCGAAGGAGGAAGGCGACCTCGTCCGTGGGTTCGGGCATCTCGTGTCCTGGGGTGGCGGGCCGATCAAGACCGAGGGGGGTGGCGCTGGAGGCACGGGATGGATCAACGAACGGTCAATCGGGCTCTCCGAGCTCCTTCGTGAGGGCCGCGAGCGCACGATTCAGGCGGTGCGAGGCCTCGGTGAACGCGCCGCCGCCCCTCAGCAGCGTTCGGGCCTCGTCGTGATCAGCAGCTTCGACGAGCGACGCGACCCGTCTGGCCTGCTCATGGAGCGCGCGATCGGCGACGCGAGCGGCCTCGAGCAGCGGCACGAAGGGCGGCCCGCTCGGAGTCACGTTGCGGATCAACCAGCGCTCCAGCGTACAGGCCGCCGGCTTGGCCAACGCCCAGAGGTCGTCTGCGTGCAGGGACACGAAGACGCCCCGGTAGAAGCGCGCCAACGCCTGCGCATGCCCGGCCCAGACGAGGCGCAGGTCGGCGGCGAGGCCGTCTTCCGTGCGTTCTGGGCCAGGCAACCGGCGGCGCTCCCGTCAGTCGCGAATGTCGAGGGTGCAGACCATGTTCGGGTCGTTGAAGCCGTTCCAGTTGCCGTTCATGAGGCCGAGCTGGCGCGTGTTATCGACGCCGGCACCGCCGACGTACTCGCCGTCCGTGAAGTAGCAGTCCCAGCCCGCCCACAGGTGCGTGACCACTCCGTCGCCGTCCGTGCCTTGGTTGTCGTAGTCGGACATCCGCCAGCTGTTGGTCACCATGCTCATGAACAACCGCTTGGGACCTCGGGACGTGGTCACCTTCGAGGCGTCCCAGTCCCGCATGCCCATGACGACCTCGCACCCGTCCACGTCGCGGCAGAGTCGATCGACGATCGCCATGTCGAGCGGGACGGTGCCGTTCAACTTCGCCTTGGTCGCTTCCACGTGGTACGTGTCGAGGCTCTCGGCTTGTACCGTGACGACGCCGTCGACGTTCTTCGTCATCACCCGGCCAGCGGCGTTGCCCGAGATGCTCACGGCATAGGTGCCACCGTTGTTGAGGAGGACATCCTGCCAACCCCTCCAGACGCCCCCGGAGGAGGTTCGAATGAACATCCGGTTGCCGCCCTGCGACGCGAGCTCAACTGCCAACTGGGCGTTGTACCCGTTGTTGTCGAAGTGGTGGAGGTTCAGCACATGCCACCAACCACCAACCATCACGGGGCCTCCGTTGATCAGTCCGTCTCCGCTGTTCGTGTACAGACCTGACTCCAGCGTGGAGTTGTTCTCGAGTTGATTGACGGTCAGGCGCGCCGTCTTGGCGAACCCCCCGGGCCCGATATTCCCCAGCGCCGAGGCGTTCGACGCCGTGCCCGTGAGATTGCCCGTCAGTGAGCCCGTCACGTTCATGTTGCCGGCGATAGTGGCGTTGCCGGTGAAGGTCCCCGAGAAGGTGCCCGCGGGACCGGCTGGGCCGGCCGGGCCGGTTGGTCCCTGAGGCCCGGCAGCTCCAGCGGCTCCCGCGGCTCCGGCCGCCCCGACGGGCCCTTGAGGCCCTTGAGGTCCTTGGGGTCCTCCCGGCCCTTGAGGTCCTTGAGGTCCCCCCGGCCCCTGAGGCCCTTGAGGTCCCTGGGCGCCTCCCGGCCCCTGCGGCCCCGCCGGCCCCTGAAGTCCCGCTGGGCCCTCTGGCCCCGCGCCGCCGTCCGGCCCGGGAGGCCCTTCCGGCCCGGTTGGCCCTGGGGCGCCATCACTGCCCTTCGGTCCCTGTGGACCTGAGGGGCCCTGGGGACCGGGAGTCCCCTGCGATCCCGAACAACTGAGGACCAGCATGCACACCGTGACAATCGATATCGAACTCGCCTTGCTCATGGACTCGGCTTCCTTCCTCAGGTGAACGAATGGGGCTCGGCGACTCGAAGCTCGCGGAGCTGGACGTGCCATCTCCTTGGGTGGCCGCACGTCACTTTCTCCGTCACGGATTCGGAGCGCCGTGTGGTTCGGTCCCTCGGGCCTGCTTCGCCGAGGGCTTCCCGCGAATTCGCGTGACGGATTCCGCGGTGTCCGGCCATGCACCCGTTCGCGATCGCGCCCGACGCGTTACGAGCGCAGGCGCCCCGGAGCTGCAGCGTTGGTGGTCCTGAACGCCGATGCCCAGAGCAGCAGCGCGCTCCCAAACGCCACCCGAGCGAGATCCAGTCCACACCCGTGACCGCTCGCTGCGCACGCCGCCGCGAAGTCGCCCTTTCTGAGCGACCAGGCGACGTCGCACAGCGTCGCGTGGAGCTCGCCGTGAATCGCCTCCACCGCGGCTATGGCCGGCGTCGCGGCAGTCGCCGGCAGCTCCTGCAGCGCGCGCAGGTATCGCGTGAACTCGCACTGCACCTCCAACATCTCCCAGGGCTCGATACGCTTGCTTGCCAGGGCCGCCCAGCGCGCGCGCGCCGCGAGCCGGCGATGCGACTCTTGGACGTCACGGAGGAACTCGAGAATGGAGGCCCGATTCACGGGACGCAGGACACGGGCTCGAGACGAACGGCCACGCGAGAGCCGGAGTGTGCGCTTCAGCAACCTGCTCCGGAGGTTCGAGCTCCCTTTCAGGGGAGCGCGAGCGTCACGTCCACCGCCACGCTCCCGTCGTGGCAGGAGCCAAGCCCGGCTTCCACCCGCTCGCTCGGCGCCTGCATCCCGGTGGCAACCGCCGTGCCCTTCACCGCGTCGTCGAACGTGAAGGGGACGGCCGGAGCGTCGCAGGCGACGGTCTGCGCCGCCGGGACGGGCACCGCGAAGGCCTCGATGGTGGCCTGGCCACCCGGAGCGCAGCCGAATTCGAACTGCCGCAGCGGCAGCTCGCGGTCGGCGCTCGCCGGGTCGCAGAGAACACCCACCTGCCAGCGCTGAGATCCGCCGCTCCCGCCCATGCCGGGGACGAGCGCCTCGACCAGCACCCGCCCTTGCCGCGACGCCGAGAAGCGCTGCTGCACGGCAACAGGGACCACGACTCTCCCGGTAACATCGATGCCGTGCTCACACGCGGAGAGCAGAACCCCGCAGATGATCGAGCTGATGGTGGCTCCGAGGGGCATGCCGGCAGTTGAGGGCGTGGACCACGCACCTCGCCACCATCGGTTGACCTGACGTGACCGGATCGACATGCCGTCCCTCCAAGACCTAGGTGGCCGGACGCCGCGTCTCCCGTCATGAAATCGAGCCAGTCCGTCGCGGCCCAAGAGAAGGAACTCCAATCCGGTTTCCTGGAAACGAGCGCTTGTGCCAGGCCGGGTGCGCCCAAGAAGCCAGAGACGCCGGGCGACTTCGTGAAGCGGATCCCGGCCCTCGGGCGCCGCGCGCTGAAGCGCTACTCCAGCGACGCGAAGTTCAGGGTCAGCTCGAGCTTCCCTTCCTGGGTGGCCTTGGGGAAGCGGAAGCCGAGCACGACCTTCTTCACGCACGCGGCGGTCTTCGGCAGCCTGAGCGTGTCGGTGGTGATGACGGCGCTGGTGGGCTTGCCGCTCGCGGCGAAGCCCATGGTGAGGACGTAGCGGCCGTAGGTCTTCGCGCCCGGCGGCAGCGACTTCTCGAAGCACGCGCGGAGCTGCGGCACCCGCCCATCCACCAGCTTCTCGGCGTAGTCGGCGCCCAGCGGCCCGGAGAGTTCGAGGTGGGTGGTCAGGCTGCTGCGAATGGGGTGGGGGTCGGGCGCGGCGAGCTTGGGGGGCGCCCAGGTCCCGGGCTTGCCGCCGTCGACGGCCAACACCAGCGAAAGGAGCAACGCGTGGGTCACGCCGCTCGTTCTACTCCGGCTTGCGGAGAATCTCCGTCGAAGCGTGCCGCTCCACCGCCACCGGAACCGACACGGCCTTTCGCCCCGGCCACAGCCCGATGGCCAACAGCGGCGCGGACGCGAGCGCCTCCACGAGCATCACGTAGGCGCCGCGTGCGGAGAGCATGCCCGCGCCGATGGGCGCGACCGGGAGGGGTCGCCAGGGGAAGAAGAAGCGTTGAGCGCTGAAGGGGAAGAAGAGGGCCACCCCGAGCCCTCCGTTGGTGAGCGCGTCGAGGAGCGGGTGGCTGGCGGCGGTGACGGCCACGAGCAGCGACGACCGCTTCGAAGCCCCCGCGAAGAGGGCCACCACGCCGCACAGCGCCGCGAAGGCGAAGGAGTGGGTGAGCCCCCGGTGACCGAGGATGTCGTGGTACGGCACGCCGAAGCGGAACGCGAGCACATCGGCGTCGGGAGCGAGGGAGACGGCCGAGTACGCCACCGCGTGCCGCCACGACGGCCGCCTGGCGTCCACCCGCGCGACCGCCAGCGCCACCGCCACGTGCCCCAGGCTTGCCATGCGTGGGACGTACAACCGCGAGGCGGGTCGCTCCATTTCGCGGGCTCGAAGGGGGCCGAGCTCCGCCTGGCGCCAGCCGGAATTTTGACTCCCCGCCCAGTCCGCGTCTGATCAGCGTGAAACAGGCCCCTACCGGCCTGTGGCACCCGACTGGAGAGACCGATGAGCACCGAGACCGCGACCGTGAAGTCCACCACCGAGCGCCGCAAGGGCCCGCCGCCCGCGCCGAAGTACGGCGAGCTGCTGGTGGAGTCCGGCTGGCGCCCGACCGATCCCGCCACCGTGGCCAACGACAACTGGCTGCGCGCCTTCGGCCTCGCGCCGGACCGCCGCCAGCGCAAAGAGAAGCGCTGAGCCGAGGCGCCCCGCCTACGGCGTGAGCTGCCCGTGGGCCGCCCTCTCCAAGAGCGGCTTGAGCACCTTGAGCGCGAACAGCCCGAAGCCGTCGATGGCGGCGTGGGCGACGATGGCGGGCCACAGGCTCCTGCTCCAGAGGGTGAACGCGCCGAAGGCGAGGCCCACCACCAGGGTCTGCAGCACGCCCAGCGCGCCCTGGTAGACGTGGCCCGCGGCGAAGAAGGCCGCGCTCGCTCCCACCGCCAGGGCGTCGCGCCAGCGTCCGTCGCCGACCGGCATCGCGGCGCGCAGGCGCCCGAGCAGGAAGCCGCGGAAGACGAGCTCCTCCCAGAGGCCGGCGAAGAGCACCATCGGCACCACCGCCAGGGCCGGCACGTCGGAGAGCTTCGACATCCAGCTCGAGCGCTCGGCCAAGGTCTCCTTCATCGCGCCGCTCGTGGCCAGGTAGCCGAGGGAGACGGTGATGTTGAGCGCGTACGCCGCCACCACGCCAAGGGCGCCGAGCCCGAGGACGCGCGCGACGGGCATCGGCTCGAGCCCCAGGGAGCGCCGCCACGAGCCGTCGCGCCACGAGAGCAGCGCCACCGGCAAGAGCATCACTCCGCCCGAGGCGAACACCGAGAGCAGCGGGTGAGCGAGCTTCTCTTCCGGGCTCCGGCCCGACGCCGCGCCCAGCAACTCGATGCCGAAGAAGAGCGCCACCAGCGCCAGGGCCTCCACCCGCGCGCGGGTCGGCGAGTACGACGCGAAGGGCGCCTCAGTCGACGGGGCCGGGCCGGCGTTCATGCGGGTGCCTCCCTGATCTTCCGTTCCGCGGCGAGCGCGCTCAGCCCTGAGGCAGCACGACCAGGTGCATGGCCGGAGCCGGGGCGCCGCAGCCGTAGGTGAACTTGAAGACGAATCCAAGCACCTGGCGACCCTCGCTGGAGAACAAGAGCAGCGGCGCCAGGTGCATTCCGGCGTTGTCGATGTGCCGGTCCTGGGTGATTCGCGCGGTCCTGGCGAGCGCTTCACTCGCTGCCTTCGGCTCCTTGTCCGACGGTGGGGGGAACCCCAGCACGACCTGCATGGCCGTGGACGAGGGCATGTAGCAGGAGTCCGTTTCGTCACCGACGGTGTGGCACACCCTGGGGTCGTTCAGGGAGTAGACGAGAGCGGCGAAGTCCGGCACGCCCGAGCCGTCGGGCTCGAACCGGAAGAAGCACTCCTTGCTCCCCGTGCCGGGGAAGCAGGCTTCGGCGGCGAGCTTCGGGGTCTTGAGCTGCATGGCCTCGACGGCGCGCTTGAGATCGATGCCCACCTTCTTGGCGAACGCCTTCGCCTTCTGGAGGTTGGCCAGCGCGGCCTGCTCGCTGGTGCACGCCCGACCGACCCGAACGGTCTCGTAGATGGGGAAGCTCTTCTCGAACGCCTTCCGGAGCAGGTGGACGGGGACGCCGGGCTTGTACCTGACGAAGTGGAGCGTGATGCCGGTGGCCGCGTACTCGAAGCCCTTGCCCAGGTCCTCCCCCGTCAGCGCCCCGAACTTCTTCGCCAGCGCGCTCACCCCGGCGTACTTGCACTCGACCGGGCAGTTCTGTTCGGCCTCGTCGCAGTCGAGGTTGGTGTACTCCCGCAGCGCGAGGTGCGTCGGTGAGATGCCGATGACTTCGAAGACGCCGGAGGACACGTCGGTGTCGAATCCCGAGCCGCACGCCCACGCACTCCCATCGACGCCCAGCCAGCCGAGGAGGAAGACCATCGTCCGGAGCAGGCGGGCGGAATCGATTCCGAACATGGGCGAGCTTCCTTTCACGGCGCTGGCGCGACGGCAGGTGACCGCGATGCGCGGGCCATCGGGCGGGCAGCGTACCGCGCCGGCCGCCGCGCGCCCCAGCTCAATGCAGGTCGAGCGCCCCGGCGACCATGCGCCCGTCCTGAATCTGCAGGGCCCGCCGCGCGTGCCGCACCACCCGCTGGTCGTGGGTGGAGAAGAGGAAGGTCACGCCCTCCTTGCGGTTGAGCTCGAGCATCAGGTCGATGATCTGCGCGCTGGTGGTCGAGTCCAGGTTGGCGGTCGGCTCGTCGGCGAGCACCAGGCGGGGCTTGGTCACCAGGGCCCGGGCGATGGCCACCCGCTGCCTTTGCCCGCCGGAGAGCTCGTCGGGCTTGTGGTGCAGGTACTGGGTGAGCCCGACCGCCTCGGCCAGCGCCGTGGACCGCGCCCGGAGCTCCGCCGCCGAGACGCCCTTCCTCACCGCCAGCGGGAACTCGATGTTCTCCGCCACGTCCAGCACGGGGATGAGGTTGAAGTTCTGGAAGATGAACCCGATCTTCTCGTTCCGCACGCCGGCGAGATCGTCGAAGTCCTTGTTGGAGACGTCGAGCTCGTCGAGCACGTAGGACCCCGACGAGGCGCGGTCGAGGCAGCCGATGATGTTGAGCAAGGTCGTCTTCCCCGAGCCCGACGGCCCGGTGACCACGGTGAACTCGCCCGCGTCGATGGTCAGGTCGACCCCGCGCAGGGCCACCACCTCGGTCTGCCCGAGCTGGTACGACTTCTTCACGTCCTTCAAGGCGATGAGGTGTGCCACGTCGCTTCTCCTTCTCGTCAGAAATAGGCCCGGGCCTCGAGCATCACCCGCCCCTGGAACGGCACCGTGCCGTACTCGCTCACCGCGCGCCCGTCGGAGGTCGTCGCCGCCAGGCTGTCCGGCCCCGGGAAGGGCACGAACCCGTACAACGTCAAGGTCAGCCAGTCCGTCGTCGCCCAGGCCACCGAGGGCGCCAGCATCGTCGACAGGTCCTGGAGGTTCGCCAAGAGCACCACCTGCACCGTGAAGTCGTCGGCGATGCGCGGCTTCGAGTAGGTGGCGAAGAGGTAGTGCTGCGCCCGCGGGACGAAGTTGAAGCGCGCGGGGAGCCCGTCGTTCCCGACGCCGCCGACGAGCGCCGACGCGCCGGGGATCTTGTTCACCGGCAGACCCATCGCGCGGCCCTGGTTCAACAGGTCGAGGGCGCTGGCGAAGTCCTGGAACTGCGCCTTCGTCCACCCGTCGGCCTGCCACAGGTACTCGAGCGAGAGCATCGAGTCGTCGGAGAACTGCCGCCGCGTGCCGACCAGCACCTTCGGGTACACCGTGGAGTCGTCCTTCTTCGCCTCCTCGAGGATCGGCCGGCCGGCGTTCGCGCAGTGCAAGGCGGCGAGCGGCGACGACACGCACTCGGGCACCACCGTCTGCCGCGTGCTCCCCTGCTGCAGGAGCGCCTCCAGGTGCAGCTCGTAGTCGGTGAAGAAGTAGCGGCTGAAGGAGAAGCCCACCCGCAGCTTGTCCCTGAAGTCGTCCACCGACTGGTTGCCGTAGAAGAGCATCAGGTTCAAGTCGGAGTCGTTCACCAGCGCGTAGACGCGGCCGGCGAGCTGGAAGTGCGCCGCGGTGTCGCGCTGGACGTACGACGGCCAGAACATGAACGAGGTCGGTATGCCCGAGCTCTGGGTGAGCACGGTGGGCGCGAACAGCGCGCTGAAGGTGACGTGCTCGAGCGGCGCCTCCACCTGCGCGAGCCAGGCGCCGGCGCGCTGGAAGGTCGGGTCGGTCGGGTCGCGCACGGGGTTGAGCAGGTCCGTCGAGTTGAAGGCCACGCCCGGGCCCCAGGTGATGCGCTTCTTGCCCAAGAGCAGGTTGAGCTCCGGCGCGAGCTCGTGAATCGCGAACACCTCGTTGAGGCTCACCACCGGCAGCGACGCGGCGGTGACGTGGTCGTCGACGTGAACCTCCTGGCCGTCCTGGTACCCGTGGTAGGCGCCCGCGGCCGCGCCCACCAGCGACACGTCGGCGTAGGCGAAGGTGTGGGGCCGCACGTTGACCTTGATCTGCGTGTTGAGCTCGAGCAGCCCCTGCGCCTGCGGCTGGTCGTCGGTGGGGACGAGGCCCCAGGGCCGCGAGCGGGTGAAGGCGAAGCGCCCGTCGAGGTAGCCGGTGGCGTCGACGATCTTGCGCCAGCCCTCCCGTTCACCCTGAGCGGAGTCGAAGGGTGCCGAACTTCCCGGCTCAGCCACCGCCGGCTCCTTCCGCTCGGCCGGAGCCACCTCGACGAGCGCCGGAGCCAGCTCGCCCGGCCCCGCATCGGTCACCACCGGCGCGTCGGCGGGCGCGGGCTCCTGGGCTTCCGCGAGGCTCGCGAGGGCGAGCGCCGCGATGGCGAACGCGCGGCGCATGGTCACTTCCCCAGGTCCGTCTGCGTGAAGCGCTGCGGCGGCGCGTCGGGGTCGAGGCGGATGGTGCGGGTGATCATCACCGACTGCCGCGCCGGCACGAGCTCGTTGTGCATCACGATCTTCCCGGGCCGCACGAAGCCTTTGCCGAAGTCCTTGTAGTCGCTGAACTCGGCCGAGCGGATCATCTTGCCCGAGGTGCCGAAGTACTGGCCCTTCACCGGCATCCAGTCGCTCTTCCGCACGTACAGCGTGATGGCGTCGTAGGAGGTCTCCGCGCTCCTGGCCTTGAGCTTCAAGCAGAGGGTGTCGGGCAGGTCGGAGCTCGCGAGCTCGGCGGCGTAGTCGGCGGTGTAGTTCACCCGCAGCACGTCGGCGTTGTTGAAGTCGCCGCCCTGGAAGCTCTCGCGGTTGGCGATGCGCGTCGCGCGCTTCAGGTTCGGCAGGTAGACCCAGGCGTTGTCGCCCAGCCGCAGGATCTCCTGCCCTTTCACCGACGCGGGCTCCTTGAAGTAGACGCGGAACTTGTCGGCGTCGCGCTTGAGGAAGCGCATCACGTAGGTCCGGGTGCTGCCGTCCTCGCGGGTGGCGATCATCTCGTTCTCCGCCTCGTAGAGCGGCGGGCCCATCATCGAGTCGTACTTGGCGAGGATGGCGGCGGCGGTGGGCTCGGCGGCGAGGGCCTGGCCGGCGGCCACGGTGGCGAGCAGCAGGGTGAGGTTCTTCAGGGCGTTCATGGCGGCTCCTTGGTTCGTCAGCTCCGCAAGGCATCGACGGGGTTCATTCGAGAGGCGCGCCAGGCGGGCAACAGCGCGGCGGCCACGGCGGCCAGGACGGCGACGCCCACCGCCGAGAAGGTGAAGGTCCAGGTGACGTGGGGCCTCAAGACCGAGACCGCGGAGACGCCGGTGAGGTGGAAGGGAATGCCCTTGGCGGCCACCGCCGCGCTGATGAGGCGCCCCATGGTCGCGCCCGCCACGCCGCCGCCGACGCCGATGACCATCGCCTCGAGGATGAACAGCTGCATCACCTGCCGGCGCTTCACCCCCACCGCGAGCAGCGTGCCGATCTCCCGCACCCGCTCGAAGACGCTCATCAGCATGGTGTTGATGATGCCGGTGAGCACCACCACCAGGAGGATGAGCGAGATGGTGCCGAGCACGAAGTTCTGGAGGTTGATGAGGTCGCGCAGGAAGGGCTGCAGCTCGCGCCAGGTGTGCACCTCGTACTCGGGCCCGAGCAGCGCGCGCAGCCTCACCGACGTCTCGTCGATGAGCTCCGGGTCGTCGACGCGCAGGGCGTACTCGGTGACGCGGCCCTCGAGGCCGAGCAGCGACTGCGCGGTCTTCAAGGGCACCGTCACCACCCGCTTGTTCTCGAAGGGGAAGGCCGACGTCGACAGCCCCTTCACCGTGAGGTCCAGCGAGTTGGCGCGCCCCGAGGGGCTCACCGTCTGCACCGCGACGGACTTGCCCAGCGCGAGCGCGAAGGACTCGGCCAGCTCGCTGCCCACCAGCGCCACCGCCTCGTCGCCGGGCAACAGCGGCGCGCCGCCCGGGGCCACCGACTGCGCGCTCTTGGGGCAGGCCTCGGTCTCGTGCTGGGTGTCGAGGCCGCGCCCGACGAACATGGTCTGCGAGACGCCGTTGGAGACCAGCCCGTTGAACATGATGCGGCCCGACGCGCCGGTGACGTGGGGCACCGAGAGCAGCCTGGCGCGGAAGGCGTCGTCGTAGGGCAGGTTGAGCTTGAGCGGCACGGTGTCGACGCTGTCCACGTAGCCCGTCCGGTGCACCTGAATGCCGCCCAGCCGCGCGTCGATGGTGTCCGAGATGAACATCGACTGCAGGCCCCAGATGATGCCGCGGCCGTTCACCACCATCATCACGCCGAAGACGATGGTGAGGCCGGTGATGAGGCTGCGGCGGCGGTTCCGTCCGACGTTGCGAACGGCGAGGGAAGGAAGTCGGCTCATGTGTGCGCCAGCGCCTCCACGGGCTTGAGCTTCGAGGCGCGCCACGCCGGCCAGAGCGCCGCCAGCGAGGTGCCCACCACCGCCTGCATGAAGCTTCGAAGGACGAACAGCGCTTCGACGTTGGGGTGAATCACGGTCGGCACCCGCGCGCCCGGGGCGGGGACCTTGATGCCCAAATGGTCGAGCCAGAAGACGAGCGCGAGGCCGGCGAGCGTGCCCAGAAGGCCACCCACCGCGCCGAGCACCAGGCCCTCCATCACGAACAGGCGAGTGATGGAGCGCCGCCGCATGCCCACCGCGAGCATGGTGCCGATCTCCCTCACCCGCTCCATCACGCTCATCAGCATCGCGTTGACGATGCCGAGCAGCACCACGAAGAGGAAGATGTTGGAGACGATGTCGAAGACCAGGTCCTGCATCATCACCAGGTCGCGCAGGAAGGGGACGCGCTCGTCCCAGGTGTTGACCTCGTAGTCGGGGCCGAGCTTCTTCTCGAGCGCGTCGCGCACCTCGGTGGCCTTCGCGCCGGGCGCGAGGGAGAGGCCGTACTCGGTGACCCGCCCGTCCATGCGCAACAGCCGCTGCGCGGTGGCGAGCCCCATGAAGCCCACGCGCCGGTCGTTGGCGGTGACCGAGCCGAAGGTGCCGCTCACCACCACGTTCTCGCCGTTGAGCGACGCGTCGCGATCGGCGGTGACCAGGGCGAACTGCTGCTCCACCGGCGGCAGGGGCGCGCCCTTGGCGTGCGGCTCGGTCTGGAGCGAGCGGGCGAAGTCGTCGTTGAGCACCAGGTCCGGCGAGTCGCTCTGCTCCACCATCTGGCCGCGCGCGTTCTCCACCCAGCGCCAGCGGGCGGGCGTCACCTTCCGCTCCACGGTCGGGTCGAAGGCGGTGACCATGAGGAAGGTGGCGGTGCCCTTGTCGGCCTCCGGCAGGTCGCTCCCGTCGTCGGGCGGCGGCCGCCTGTCGGGGGTCGAGAACTGGGCGCCGAAGTCGATGCGCGGAGAGACCGCCGTCACCCCCGGCACCGAGGCCATGGCGGCGCGCAGCGTCGGGGTGTCGGCCATGTCGAGGGTCAGCGGTGAGCCGAGCACGTTGGCGAGGTAGCCCTTCTTGTGCACCTGCACCGCGCCGATCACTCCCTCGACCTGGTTCTCGATGATGTTGCCGCGGAAGCCGCGAATGAAGCCCTTCACCCCGATCATCGCCGCCACGCCGAAGACCAGCGCCGCCAGGGTGATGACGGTGCGCCGCCGGTTCCGCTGCAGGTTGCGGACGGCGATCTTGAGCATCGTCATCGCGCGCCTCCCTTCGTTGAACGAACGTTCGTTCTGGTGCGACCTGGAGCCATCGCCTTCCCGGAGGGTTCGGCGCGCACCGCCTGCCAGAAGAAGCGCACGTGGCGGTCCACGTCCTTCCGGACGCCCACGAAGTCGGGCTCCTTGTCCACCAGCGAGAGGTGGTTCAGCCGAATGAGGAGCATGGGGCCCATGAAGGCGAGCGCCGCGCTCGCCGGGTCGAGGTCCTTCACCAGCCCACGCCGCCGCAGCTCGCCGTAGACCTTGGCCATGCCCTCGCGGCCTTTGGACATGAAGCTCAAGGGGTCGGCGAGCCCTTCCGCGCGCAGCCGCGGCCCCTCGGAGAGCATCACCCGGAAGATCTTCCGCTCCTCCGGCGTGGCCCACACCGTGGTGGCCATCTCGGCGAAGCGGCGAATCATGCCCTCCGGGCCGTAGGCGTCGATGAGCCCCACGAAGTCCATGGCCATGAACTGGCTGGCGCGGCCCGGGCCCAGGGTGGTGAGCAGCTCTTCGAGGATGGACGCCTTGGACGGGAAGTGGTGGTAGGTGGCGCTCTCGCGGATGCCGACGGCGCGGGCGATCTCCCGCATCGAGGTCCCGAAGAAGCCCTTCTCCGCGAACAGGTCGAGCGCGCGGCTCAGGATGTCCTGGCGGGTGTCGCGAGCCTCCGCTTTGCGTGGACGAGCCATCGCGGACAAATAGAACACTCGTTCAATTTATCGTCAAGCCCAAGCGCGGCGGTCGGCCGTCACCAGCGGCTCCAGGGCGGCGGCCCGCCGGGGCCCCACGCCGGGTGGGCCCAGGAGAGCCGGGCGGCCGAGAAGCGCTGCCGGAGGCAGGTGGCGAGCGGCGCGCCGGTGACGGCGGAGCGCAGGAGCGCCTGGGCCATCAGCTCCAGCCGGTGGCCGAGGAACGCGGGCCCGAGCGGGCTCTCCGATGGGGCGTCGGGCCGGGCGCCGAGGCCGAGGCCCAGGCCCGCGCGCTGGGCCAGCGGGTGCGCCTCGCGGAGGAAGAGCCGCGGCGACTCGGCCAGAAGCCCGCGCAGCCAGAAGAGGAAGGGCCGCGCGTCGGCGGGCTCCACCAGCAGGGTGAGGCCGTCGGTGGCCGGCAGCCGCGCCTCGTCGTCGCGCACCTCTGCCACGAAGCGGGCCTTGGCCGGCAGGCGCTCGAGGAGCAGGCGGTCGACGGCCTCCAGCGCGCCCTCGGCGGTGGTGCCGACCACCAGCTCGACCGGCGCGGCGGTGCGGGGCCGGCCGGCCCTCGACACCAGGGTGAAGCGGCCCGGGCTCAGGTTGGGGCGGCCGCAGGGGAGCTCCAGCGCCACCGCCTCCCCGCTCGCCGCGTGAGCGGGCCTGAGCGCGCTCTCGTCGCGCACCCAGAGGCGGGTGGTGCCGTCGGTGACGAAGCGGCCGTCGGCGCCGGTGCGCACCACCCGAAAGTCGGGCTCGAAGCAGTGGTACGAGACGCCGCGGGCGACGAGCTGGCGCCGAAGCCACCTGCCGCCGAAGCCCACCGGCGGCGCCGCGCGCACCGGGCGGGAGAGCGCGTGCTCGAGCTCCAGCGCCAGCGCAGTCAGCGCGTCGGGGAGCTCGAGCCAGAGCCCTTTGGTGCCCAGGCGCACGCCGCGGCGCGGGTGGAAGGTCACCCGGCGCCGGACCTCCGCCGCGCGCGTCAGGAGCGTCCTCATGATCGCGGTTCACCCTGAGAGGGTCGATCGAAGTGGCGACGCCGTTCAGCCCGAGCGAAGTCGAGGGCCTGCGAGTCTCCGGAATCCGATCGGTTCAGCCGAGGTCCTCGACGCAGCCTGTCCTGTGCGGAGCCGAACACCGCGAACGACCCTGCGCGCCCCACACCGGCAGGCTTTTTCGACCTCAGCTCGATCGGAACCGTCATGCCGGCCTCCAGAACTGCCGCACCCAGCCGCTGGGGTTCCTCAAGCAGTCGCAGGCCGACTCCACCAGCACCGCCTCGCGGTCGGTGAAGGCGTGCTCGAGCGAGGTGCGCGTCCACACCCGCCGCAAGACGCCCTCCCCGGTCCACGCCACCACCCGGGCGAGGAAGCGCGGGCCGGGCGAGAAGCCCTCCGCCTCGGCGACCTCGAGGTAGCCGGACAACAGGCCCCACAGCCGGCGCCGGAGCTCCGCCGAGCCGAGCGTGCCCTCGAGGTGCAGCGCCACGTCGTCGGCGGAGAACAGGCCCAGGTCGCGGGCCCCATCGCCGAAGCCAGCCTGCTCCCAGTCGACGAGGCCGACGCGCTTCCCGGCGATGACGTTGGCGCGGCGGGCGTCGCCGTGCACCAGCACCTGCGGCTCCCGGGTCTCCCAGAGGCAGAGGCGGGCCAGGGCTTCCATCGCCGAGGCGTCGTCCTGCACCCGGTGCCACCAGCGCGCCGTCGCCGGGCCGAAGGCGGCGAAGAGCTCGGGGCTGGTCCACACCAGCTCCTTGGCCAGGGTGCCCTGCACCTGCCGGGAGGTGCCCACGCGCGCGGCGCGGGTGCGGGCGTGCACGGTGGCGAGGGCCCGGCCGACGTCGCGCTCGAGGCGCGGGCGGGTGACGCCGGTGGCGAGCGTCTTCCCCGGCACCCAGCCCAGCACCAGCACCCCGGGCGCGGCGGCGTGGACGGTGGGGGTGCGCGGGGCGTGCCGCGCGCCGGCGCAGAGGGGAGCGAGCTGCGGCAAGAGCCCGGCCTCGAAGTCGATGGCGGCCGCGTCGCCCATGGCGCCGGCCTTGAGGAGGAAGCGACGCTCGCCCCGCCGGCAGACCAGCGTGTAGTTGCGGCTCTCGATGAGCTGCCCGGTGGCGGTGGGATCAGCCGTGAGGCCCCAGCGCTCGAGGAGTCGCGCGACATGGGGAGGAATCGGCGAGGCGCGGCTCACGGCGGGCGGGACGATAGCCTCAAACGCTCGGCCGGCGCTGCCCGATGGGAGCCGCGCCGGACACGGCGTCGTCTATCGGACCGGGGCCGTCGTGGCCGGGTGGCTCGATGGCCCCTCTTGCGCGACGCCGCGCATTCCGGCAGGCACGCCCCCCATGCGCTTCGCTCTCCCCGCTCTCGCCCTCGCGTCGCTGTGTGCCTGCGGTCCCGCCAACGGAACGCCCGACGCCGGGTCGGGCACGGCCTGCGCGCCGGCGAAGAGCCCGCCCAACCTGCTCGCGAACCCCGGCTTCGACTGCACGGGGAAGGACACGGTGTGGGGCGGCATCTACGGCGACTACGCCCTCGTCCCGGGCGGCCGCGGGGGCAGCGCCGGTCAGGTCACCGTCACCGGCTCGCTGCAGGGCCGCTTCGGCGCCGCCGACGTGGTCGCCACCGCCTCGAAGCCCACGACGTACTGCGCCTCGGCGTACATGAAGGGCACCACGCCCTTCGCCCGCCTGCAATTGCTCGCCGACGGCCTGGCGCAGAACTTCGACTCCCCCATCGACGGCAATTGGATTCGCCTGCCGCTCTCCACGAACCTCTCCATCGCCGCCAACACGGGCGCGAAGCTGTACCTGGTCTTCGAGACCAGCCGCGCCACCGCCGGCAACACGCTGATGGTCGACGACGTCGACGTCTGGGAGTCCGCCGACGGGAAGTGCAAGGAGAGCCGCGAGCCGCTCGCGCGGTGAGCGCTACTTCTTCGCGTCGCCCTTGGGCGCGGCCTTCGCGTCGGCCTTGTAGGCCGAGTTGTAGGCGCGGATGAGCTCGTTGGTGAGGTCCAAGGACGCCGGCGCCCAGGCGAGGCCCGAGCTCGACTTGTCGAACACCATCGTCAGCCCCTCCTTCTGCGCGAGCTGGCCGAGCAGGGCCTCCATCTTGGGGGCGATGGCGGAGAGCTCCTTGCGCTCCAGGCCCGCGAGCTCGGCGCGGCCGGCCTCGAAGCGCTGCTGGAAGTCGTAGAGCTTCTTCGAGAGCTCCTGGCCGAGCTTGGTGCGGGCCTCGTCGCTCATGGTGGCGGCCTGCTTCTCGAAGCTCTCCTTCTCCTTCTTGAGCTGCTCCTGCTCCTTCTCCAGGTTCTTCTGCTTGGCGTCGACCACGCTCTTGAGCCGCGCCATCGCCGCCCGGCCCTCGTCGACCTCCTGCACCGCGCGCTGCAGGTCGACGTAGGCGGCCTTGAAGTCGCCGGCGAGGACGAGACCGGGGACGAGCGCGAGGACGAGGGCAGGCACGAACGGCTTCATGGGCGAATCTCCGAGGGGGAAGCGGCGGGGCACCGTACGGAGGCGCATACCGGCGGTCAACGAAAGTGACTCCCCTCCCCGTCCAGTGGAACATGCCGCGCATGGCGAGAGCGGCCTCGGCGTCGAGCATGCTGGCGTGTCCGGAGTGCGCGGACTCGCTCGTCGGCTGGCCGCGCGGCGAGACGGCGAGCGGCGTGGTGCGGTGCTCGAGCTGTGGACCCTACCCGGTGCTGGGGGGCGTGCCGGTGCTGGTGCCCTCGCCGGCGGCGTGGTGCGCGACCTACCGCGAGTCGGCGCTGGCGAGCCTGGCCGAGCGGGGCCTGGCGACCCCAGAGGCCCTCGAGGTGCTGCGCGCCTTCGCCGACGCCGCGCCGCGCACCGACCCGATGCGCTTCGGCGACGACTGGACGCGTGACGAGGCCGAGGGCGTGGAGGGCAAGGGCGTGATGCCGGGCCCGGTGTCGCGCTCGCTCTCGAAGCTCCTCGACGAGGCTCTGGAGCACGCGCCGGAGCGGTGGCTGCTCGAGCACCTCCCCGCCAAGGCCCGCGTGGCGGAGGTGGGCTGCGGCGCGGGGCGGCTCTCGATGAAGCTCGCGGGCCGAGCGCGAAGCCTCGTGGTGCTCGACCTCTCGCTCCGCGCGGCGCTGCTGGCGCGGGAGCGGGCGCGGCGGGTGCGCGGAGCCCGGGTGGTGGCCGCCGTGGCCGACGCCGAGGCGCTGCCGCTCGCGCCGGGCGGGGTGGACGTGGTGGTCGCGGAGCACGTGGTCGACTTGCTCGAGGACGTGCCGGCGTTCCTTCAGAGCGTGAAGCGCAGCGCCAAGCTGACGCTGCTCACCACGCCCGAGCCGGGCCTGGGCCTCGACGACGAAAAGGTGCTCGCGCGGCTGGCGACGCAGGCGGGCCTGCGCATCGACGCCCGGGCCGACGGGTTGCCGTGGGTGCGGCGCGGCTCGGCGCGGTTCCTCGAGCTGTACCTGGTGCAGGCGCTGGCGCTGTCGCGGCGGGGAAAGGCGCGCTGAGTCCAGCGACACGAGTCCGGCCACCTTCGACTTCGCTCTCAGGGTCGACCAGGTGCTGAACGGCGTCGCCACTGCGATCGACTTGCTCGAAGTGAACGAGGGTGCGCGGCGGATGGCGCCCCGCTATCTCATCCCCCTCGGAGCCCCGCCGTGAAACGAGTCCTCCTCATCGTCGTCGCCGTGCTCGTCCTCCTCGTCGCCGCCGTCGGCGGTATCTTCGCCTCGGCCTTCGCGGGCAACGCGCCGCTCCCCGAGACCGGCCCCATCGCCGGCGGCAAGGCCATTCTGGTGAAGGACGGCTTCGTCTCGCTCTACGTCGTGCCCATCGGCGACGGCCACGCCATCGCCATCGACTCCGGCGCGGACAAAGAGGCCAAGGCGCTCGACGACGTGCTCGCCAGGGAGAAGCTCACCCTCGTCGCCTTCTTCATCACCCACGGCCATGGCGATCACGTGGGCGGCTGCCTCCGGTTCCCTCGCGCCAGGGTCTACGCGCTCGCCGACGAGGTCGACCTCATCGAGGGCAGGAAGGGCAGCGACGGCCCGATGGGCAAGCTGATGGGCGCGAACTCGTTCAGCGTGAAGGTCACCGACCGCCTCTCCGACGGCCAGGTGGTGCCGGTGGGCTCGAAGTCGGTGCGCGTCTTCGCCGTGCCCGGCCACACCAAGGGCAGCGCGGCCTACCTGGTCGACGGCGTGCTCTTCTTCGGCGACATCGCCGGCCACACCACGAAGGACCAGGTGAAGCGCGCGCCCTGGGTCTTCTCCGACGACACCGCCCAGGCCGCCGAGTCCATCCGGGCGCTCGCCCAGAAGCTTTTGCCCGAGGAGGTGCAGGCCTTCGCCTTCGCGCACTCCGGGCCCCTGGTGCCGGCCGACCTGAAGAAGCTCGCCGACGTCGACTGATCAGCCCCGCGTGGGAATGGAGTCTCTTCTCCACTCGTGAAATGCTGGCACGTCCGTTCGTCTCGTTTCAGCGCAGGAGCCCGCCATGCCCGTCCGAACCGTAGGATCCTCCGCCTCCCTCACCCCGGTCACCACCGGGACCTCCACCGGGCCGCTCGGCTGCAAGGCGTTCGTGAGCGACGCGACGCTCTCCAAGATCGCCACCGGCGCGCTGCCCCCGATGGGCAAGGGCACCAAGAGCGACGCCGCCAAGACGATGCAGGTGGCGCTGTTCTCGCTCGGCTTCATCAAGGCGCGCGGCGGCATCGACGGCAGCTTCGGCCCGGGCACCGAGACCGCGCTCAAGGCGTTCCAGAAGAGCGCCGGCGTGAAGCAGTCGGGCCAGCTCGACCCCGCGACGCTCAAGGCGCTCGACAAGGCCTCCAGCGCGCAGATCGCCAAGCTCAAGGCGGCGACGCTGCCCCAGGGCTCGAAGAAGGGGACCTTCCGCATCGTCGCCGACATCTCCGACCCGACGAAGACCCGGCTCTACGTGCTGGGGAAGAACGACGTGGTGCAGGCGCGCTACCTCACCTCGCCGGGCCGCGCCGAGTTCCCGACCCAGGGCGACCACTTCAACGTCCAGGCCGTGCTCCCCAGGCAGCCGTGGAACCCGCCGAACAGCGCCTGGGCCGCGAACGCCAAGCCGATTCCCCCCGGCATCGACAACCCGATGGGCATCATGAAGCTCTCGCTGGGTGCCTACTCCCAGTACATCCACGGCATCCCGGTGAGCGAGGAGCGCGACCTCGGCCACGCGGCCTCGCACGGCTGCATGCGCATGAGCGGCTCCAACATCCTCGAGCTGGGCGAGAAGTACGCCGAGGCCGGCACCGACGTCGCCGTGAACCGAGACCCCGCCAAGTCCGCCAAGCTCGAGGCCGCGTACCAGAGCGCCCACCTCGCCGACCGCCCCACCGACGCCGGCCGCGAGTACCTCTTCGGCTACGTGAGCGGCGAGCTGGGCAGCCTGCAGCGCGTGGGCGCGCCGCCGAACTCCTGACGGCGCCGCGGGACCGGGCCGAGTCGCGGGCCTTCGAGCGGCGCTCGAAACCGGCGAGAAGCGAAGCGGCGTCAGACCGAGCCGCGCGCGACCTGGCTCAGGCGATCGGCGTCGCGCACGGTGACGTGGCGGCCCGACTCCACCACTCCCTCGTCGACGAGCTGGCGCAGGCAGCGCGACAGCGTCTCCGCGCGCATGCCGAGGAGCCTCGCCACGTGCTGCTTGGAGAAGGGCGCCTGGCGGCCGGCGTCGATGAGCTTGGAGTACTCGAGCAGGAAGCGGGCGACGCGGGCCAGCGACGGCCCGGAGCGGAAGTTCAGGTCGCGGGCGTTGCGGGAGAGCTCCTCGAGAGTGAGCGTGAGCAGCGAGGCCGCCGGCCCCGGAGGACCGAGCCAGCGCTGCACCGCGTTCGCGTCGGCGGAGCACACCGTGGTGTCGGTGAGCGCCTCCACCGTCACCGCCGAGGGCCGGCCCTGCAGCGCCTCCGGGCCCACCAGCGAGCGCGCCCCGCGCACCGCCGAGAGCGTCTCCGTGCCCGAGGGCTCCGTCGACGAGAGCGTGAGCATGCCCTCCTTCACGAAGACCAGCTCGCGCGGCACGTCGCCCTGCATCCACAGCGTCTGGCCTGCCTTCAGCTTCTTCGAAACGAAGGGACACCGGCCGGCGACGCCCAGCGAGCACTCCTTGCAGTCGTGCACGGGGGTGTCGAGCATCGGGGCCTCGGGGGACGCTGGAACGCTGGCCATGGTCTTGGTGTAGGTCAGGTCCCCCTTCCTCGGCACGCTCCCCGTCTGACTGGCGTCAAGCCTGGCTCATAGAAGACACAAGGCGGACAAGATGTCGTGATGGAACGTCACGATGGCCGGAGACCTCGACGCGGGGTCGCTGATTCATTACGCGCCTTTCCATGAGCGACCCAGCTGCTGGAACGGTGAGCCCCCTGGATGGCAGCACCCTCCCGCCGGTGCCCTCGTCGAACGGTGAGGAGGTGAAGGTGGCGGTGGTCAAGGCGCGGGAGGCGCAGCGTGCCTGGGCGGCGCGGCCCTCGAGCGAGCGCGAGGCGGCGCTGCAGGCGTTGGCGACGCGGCTCTTGGAGAGGCGCTCCGAGGCGCTGGAGGTGATGGGCCAGGAGATGGGGCGCGGCCCGGTGGACAACCTCTTCCACGACCTGGTGTCGGCGCGGGAGTTCGTCTCGGCGGTGATTCGCGCCGGCCGCAAGGCGCTGGCGCCGGAGAAGATCTCCCTCTCCATGCTCGACTGGCCGGGGAAGAAGGTGACGGTGGAGGCGGTGCCGCGCGGCGTGGTGGGCATCATCGCGCCCTGGAACTACCCGCTGGCGAACTTCTTCAAGCACCTGTTCCCCGCGCTCCTCGCGGGCAACGGCGTGGTGCTCAAGCCCTCCGAGCACACGCCCCGCACCGGCGCGTGGCTGTGGAAGCAGTGCGTGGAGGTGCTGCCAAAGGACCTGGTGCAGCTCGTCCAGGGCGGCGGCGCGGTGGGCGCGGCGCTGCTCGAGGCCGGCGTCGACGCGCTGGCCTTCACCGGCTCGGTGGCGACGGGGAAGAAGGTGGCGGCGGCGGCGGGGGCGCGGCTGATTCCCTGCACGGTGGAGCTGGGCGGGAAGGACGCGGCCATCGTGCTCGCCGACTGCAACCTCTCGCGCACCGTGGCGGGGGTGCTCTTCTGGGCGGTGCACAACGCCGGCCAGGACTGCTCGGCCATCGAGCGCGTGTACGTCGAGGAGGCCATCGCCGACCGCTTCGTGGAGCAGCTCGCCCGCGCGGCCAAGAAGCTGCGGGTCTCGGTGCCGGGCGCGCCGGGCGAGGTGGGGCCGCTGCAGAACGCGGCGCAGCTCGCCATCGTCGAAGCGCACGTTCTGGACGCCAAGGCCAAGGGGGCGGTGGTGGCCGCGGGCGGCGCGCGCACGGGCCCAGGCTACGGCTACCAGCCGACGGTGCTCGACCGGTGCACCGACGAGATGAAGGCGGTGCGCGAGGAGACCTTCGGGCCGGTCATCGCGGTGGTTCGGGTGAAGGACGCCGAAGAGGCGGTGCGGCGCGCCAACGACTCCCAGTACGGGCTCAACGGCTCGGTGTGGACGGCGGACCTGGCCCGGGGCGAGGCCCTGGCGCGGCGGCTGGAGGTGGGCGTGGCCTTCGTGAACAACCACTCCATCGCGGGCGCCCTGCCGGAGATTCCGTGGACCGGCGTGAAGGACACCGGCCCCGGCGTGGCCTCCAGCCGGCACGCCTACGCCACCTTCGTGCGGCGGCGCACGGTGTTCATCGACAAGAACGCGAAGCCCGATCCGCTCTGGTTTCCCTTCAACGACGACCTGATGGCGTTCGGCGAGGCGCTGGTGGCGCGCGGCCTGGGCGCCGGCGCGGGCGTGTTCCTCAAGCTCGGCGGCCTGCTCGGCAAGCGGGTGAAGGCGATTCAGGAGCTGGTGGGCTGAGCGCGGAGGCGCTGGAGGCGCTCGCGGAGCGCGTCGTCGGCACTGGCGCTCGTCGCGGTCTGACTGCTCACCCGACTGCCCCTGCCACGACCCGGCGGCCCTTCCCACTCACACCGCGCGCGACGCCTCCTCGCGCTCGAGCCAGGAGTGGAGGAACGCTCGCACCGCCGAGTTCCTCGAGCGGCGGAAGGCGTCGGGCGGACCCTGCTCCACGATGCGGCCCTCGTCCAGGAAGGCCACCACGTCGGCGATGTGGAAGGCGGTGGCGAGGCTGAAGGTGATGACGAAGGCGGTGCAGCCGAGCGTGCGCTTGGCGGCGGTGATGGCGTCCTCCACGGCCTTGCTGGTGATGGGGTCGAGCCCCGCCGCCGGCTCGTCGGAGAGGAGAATCTTCGGCTTGAGCGCGATGGCCCGCGCGAAGGCGACGCGCTTCATCATCCCGCCGGAGAGCGAGCCGGGCAGCTCCTCGGCCGCGGCGGTGAGCCCGAGCAGCTCGAGCGTCTCCTTCACGCGGGCGCGCACCGCGGCGGGCTTCAAGTGGCCGATCTCCCGGAGCGGCATCGCCACGTTGTCGAAGACGCTGAGCGAGTCGAAGAGGGCGCTGCCCTGGAACTGAATGCCGAGCTCCCGGCGCAGCTCCTCGAGCTCGCGCGCGCCGAGGTGCCCGAGGTCGTGCCCGTCGACGACCACCCGACCGCGATCCGGCTGCAGAAGGCCATCGAGGTGGCGGAAGAGAACCGACTTCCCCGAGCCGGAGCGGCCCAAGAGGACGAAGGTCGAGCCCTCCGGCACGTCGAAGCTGACCCCGCGCAGCACCGGGAGGTCGCCGAAGGACTTCCACACGTCCTCCACGTGAATCATCGGCCGCGGCGGGACGACCAGCGCCGAGGGTGGCGGTGCTTGTAGCTCGGGCATGAGCCCAACCTGCGGCAGGCGAATGGGCGGTCAAGACCGCCAAGAGCGCAGGTTCTGCGGGCGAGGTCCCGTGGCGATTGTCCCCAGCGGAGTCGTGGCACCCGGCGCGCGACCGCCGCTCGATTTCATCGCTCGCCCGAAGCGCGCTGGCGTCGGCGCCCCGCGCGGCGTCGAGCCGTGGCTGCGCCCAAGAGCTCGGCGGCGCATCCTAGCGCCCGAGCTGGGGAATCCGTTCGATGCGCTGAATCCGCGGCACCACCACGCAGCGGCCTCCACGGCAGGCGGCGCGGGCGGGCCCGGGGCTCGGACACGGGCCGCACGCGGGCGGCGGCGCCCCGCGAGGCGTCGAGCCCTCGCTCAACCCGAAGGGCGGCGCCTGCGCCGGCGGCGTGCGCCCGCCTCGAGGAGGCGCCGGCGGACGCTGGAGCGGAACGGGCTGACCCAGCGCGACCGGCCCCGCGCTCGGCTCCGTCCCGGGGCAGCAGCCGCAGGGGCTCGACCGGCACGGCGCGTCCGGCGCGGCCTGCGGGTAGCTGAGGGCGCAGTCGGTGTCGGCGCGGCATTCGAAGGCCGGCGTCGCGTTCGCGGGCTCCCTCCGGCACTGCCCGGCGACGCACGCGGGCACGAACGCGGAGAGCGGCGACGGCTCCGGGCACACGGTCTCCGGGCGGCAGGGCACCCGGGGACACGGGTGGGGCCCGCAGCCCGCCTGCTCCAGGGCCAGGCGCGCCCTCGCCTCCGCCCGCGGCTCGGGAGCACAGCAGTTGCCGCAGCAGCTCCAGGTGGTGATGACGCAGTCGGCGGCGGTCCGGCAGGCGTCGGGGTTCGGCGACGGCCTGGCCTCGGCGAGCTCGCAGGCGCCGGCGCGGCACACCGCGCTGAAGTCCGACGCAGGGCGCACCGTCGGGCACGCGTACTTCTTCGTGCAGGCGGGCAGTGCGCAATCGATCACCGCGCAGCGCTGGCGCTCGGCCTCGAGCCGCGCCCGCGAGCGGGCCGCTGGAGCGGGCTGACAACAGCCGCCGCAGCACCCGGCGAAGGTGGAGACCTCGCAGTCCGCGTCGGCCCGGCACGCCTCTCCCGCGCGCACCGGAGGAAGCGGCGGGCGCGGTGGGACGTCGGCCCAGCAGACGGCGGACACGGCGGCGAGGAAGAGGAGCGCGGCGCGCATGCGAGGCATCAGACTCCCGCGCGGACGCGACGTCGAGGTGGGAACGAGCTCGGCACCCTTCGACTTCGCTCACAGGTTCGACCGAAATGCGGAACCGGGCACCGTTCAGTCCGAGCGACGTCGAGGACCTCGGCTGAACCGATCGGATTCCGGAGACTCGCCGGCCCTCGACTCCGCTCGGGCTGAACGGAGGGTCGTCAGAGCGCCAGGCCGAGCGCCTTCGCCTGCTCCCGGAACGCCGCCGCGGTGGTGTACACGCGCCCGTGAATGCCCAGCGCGCTCGCCGCGCTGGCATAGGTCTCGACGTCGTCGAAGAACGCCGCGCGCTGGGCCGGCACGCCCGCGATGTCCAGCGCGGCCTGGTACATCGCGCGCTCGGGCTTGAGCGCGCCGAGCTCGCAGCTCAGCACCAGCCCGTCGAAGCGCTCCAGCACCGGCAGGCGCGGGCGCAGGTAGGCCACGTGCTGATCGTGGGTGTTGGACACCAGCACCAGCCGCACCCGCCCGACGAGTTGCTCCACCAGGCGCGCCATCTCGTCGTGAATCGTGAAGTGGCAGTTCCACAGCGCGAACCAGGCCTCGGGCGACAGCTCCCGGCCCAGCCGCCGCGCCAGCTCGAGCCTGAGGGCGTCGCCAGGCAGCTGCCCCCGGTTCACCTTCGCCCAGAGGCCGCCGTCGAGGCGCTCCTTCATCGCCTCGGGCGTGGTGGCGAAGGCCTCCGCCATCTTCCGAAACAACAGCGCGTTGTCGTGGAACGCGAGCACGTTGCCCAAATCGAGGAGGAGCGCGTCGACCATCGCCCCGTTGTAAACGCTGCTCGTTGAATCCGCAGCCTCGGTCTGCTTCGGTGCCGCGCGTGCTGCGACAGGACCCTCACCCGCTGCTCGACGCCGCTGCCTTCACCACCACCTTCCCCGCCAAGCTGGGGACCTTGCCGCCGGCGCCCGCGCTGCTCTCGCTGCTCGCGGCCGGCGCCCAGGCGCCGCTCGCCTCCAGCGACGAGGTGCGCGCCGCAGTGCGCGAGCTGCTCCGCCACGGGGGCTACAAGCCCACCGGCCGCGGCAAGCCCGCCTCGGAGTACCTCCTTCGCGCCGTCGGCGAGGGCGCCCTCTCTTCCATCAACGCCGCGGTCGACGCCTGCAACGTGGTCTCGCTGCACTCCGGCCTCCCCATCTCGGTGGTGGACCTCGATCGAGCGAAGCCGCCCTTCCGCCTGGGCCTCGCGCCCGAAGGCGCGACGTACGTCTTCAACGCCTCGGGTCAGACCATCGACCTCGCCGGGCTGCTCTGCCTCTTCGACGCCGACGGCCCCTGCGCCAACGCGGTGAAGGACGCGCAGCGCACCAAGACCTCGGCCGAGACCACGCGCACGCTCACCGTGCTCTGGGGCACCAGCGCCCTGCCGGGCCGCACCAAGGCCGCCAAGGCCTGGTACCTCGAGCTGCTGCACGCGCTCGGCGCGACGACCGAGGACGTCGCCATCGAACGCTAAAGCGGCTCGAGGTCAGTGCGCGCTGGGCTGCGGCGGCGCGCCGGCCGCCGCGCTCTTGCGCTCCAGGTCCGCCTCCAGCGCGGCGATGACGTCCTTGAAGGCCTCGCGGTTCTGCTCGCCGAGGCTGGAGAGATCTTGATGCGCCTCGAGGATGACGCGGCCCTGCGCGGTCTCGGCCCCCTCCCCGAGCGGCGGCGACAGCGGCACGTCGAAGAGCTGCGCCGGGTGCTCGAAGGGGAAGTACTCGGTCATCACGAAGAGCTTGTCGAAGCAGGCCGACCGCAGGGTGATGGCCACGTCGTTGTCGGGGCAGACGATGACGGCGCGGCGGCCGTGATCCTCCAGCGAGTGCCGGCCGATGCGGGCGAGCAGCCCCATGCCGGTGGAGTCCAGGAACTCCACGCCGCTCAGGTCGATGACCACCGTGTCGGCCTCGTCGGCGGCCACCACCTCGTCCACGAAGGAGCGCAGCGCCCCCGCGGCCACGTGGCGAATCTGTCCCTGAAAGGTCAGCACCGCGGTGTGGTCGACGTGGCCGAACCCCACCTTCGGCAGCGGCAGGTTACGCATGGGTCTCTCCCCGCTTGATGATCAAGATGGCGATGTCGTCGGCGAGCGACGGGGGCGGGTCGAGCTTGAGCTCCTTGCACACGCTCTCCACCGTCACCGAGGCGCGGCCGAACAACAACCGCAAGAAGGCTTCCTTTCGCTCCAGCGACGCGTGCGGCAACAGCTCGAGCAACCCGTCGGAGAAGACCGAGAGCACCAGCGGCCGCGGCAGGTGAATCTCGTGGTCCTCGTACTGGGCGTTCGGCATCACCCCCACCGGCAGGCCCGGGCCGTCGAGGACGACGGTCTTCACGCCGTCGAAGAGCATCGGCCCGGGGAAGTGGCCGGCGTTGGCGAAGCGCAGCTCGTCGGTGACCGAGTCCACGACCCCGAAGAAGATGGTGAGGTGCCGGTCGAGGCCGGCGCGAGCCAGCTCGCCGTTGAGGCGCTCCAGCATGCCGGCCGGCGAGAAGATGAGCCGGGACCCGGTGCGCGCGTGGTCGGCGACGTGGAGCTGCACGAAGGTGCGCAGGAGCATCGTCACCAGCGCCGAGGAGACGCCGTGCCCCGCCACGTCGGCCAGGTAGAAGCCCCAGTGCGCCGCGTCGATGCTGAAGACGTCGATGAAGTCGCCGGAGAGGACGGCGGAGGGCACCAGCTGCCGGCTGACCTCGTAGTCGCCGAAGCGCTGGTGGTTGCGCGGCAGCATGCTGAACTGGAGCATGCGGCCGGCGGTCTGGTCGTCGGACAGCATGCGCAGCGACGTGGCGAGCTGACGGTTGGCCTCCTCGAGGCTCTTGCGGTAGCGGCGGTTCTCGGCGAGCAGCGCCGCCTTCTCCATCGCGCGGGAGAGGGCGTGCTCCAGCACCGCCAGCTCGAGGATGGGCTTCTCCACGTAGTCCCAGGCGCCCAGCTTGAGCGCGGCCACCGCGTCCTCGAAGCGCCCCTCGCCGGACATCACGATGACCGGGAGATCCGGCCAGCGCTCGCGCACCCGCCCCAGGAAGGCGATGCCATCGAGCCTGGGCATGCGCAGGTCGCAGAGCACCGCGTCGGGGACCTTCTGCGCGAGGGCCTCCAGGCCGGCGATGCCGTCCTCGGCGCTGCGGGTGGAGTAGCCCAGGCGGCCGAGCAGCCGCTCCATGCTCCGGCGCACCTCGGGGCTGTCTTCGACCACCAGCACGTGGCGCGGCGGCTGGGCGGGAGCGTGGAGATCCACCGTCATGAAGAGCCGCCTCGAGTGGCGGTGAGCGCCCGCGTCGGTTCTCGCCGGAGCGACGGCGCGTCACCGTGACGCGAAGGGAGTGCCGACCGCGGTGCGTGCATCAGAGTCCTCGTCAACATTCCTGCGAGGGAGGGGCCGTCCTTCGCCACCGAATTTTCGCGTCCGCGGCTCATCACGAGACCAGGTGCATGCTTTTCGCCGTCGGCCCCCGCGGCGCCTCGCGGAGCGCACGTATGGCGCGGAGAGCGCGCAGCGTGTACTGGCCCCCGGCCAGAAGGCCGAGCCCGCCGGCGAGGAGCCCCGAGGGCAGCCACCAGGCCCGAGCGTCGAGCAGCACCACGAGGAAGACGAGGAACTGCGCGCAGGTGGTGGCCTTGCCGAGGAGGAGCGAGCGGGTCGGCAGCGACCGGTGACGCAGGTCGGGATCGAGCCACTTCGCCGAGACGAGGACCAGGACGACGCCCTCGCGCACCAGCACCAGCGCCCCCAGCCACCAGGGCGGTACGACGCTCACCCAGAGTGCGGCCATGGTGGAGGCCACGAAGGCCTTGTCGCAGACCGGGTCGAGCCAGGCGCCGAAGCTCTCCGCGGTGCCGCCGGCCCGCCGGGCGAAGTACCCGTCGAGCATGTCGGAGACGCCGGCGAGGACCAGCAGGCTGAAGACCCAGAGCGCGTTGGTCGGCGCCAGCCACACCGCCACGCCGAGCGGCACCCGCGCCAGGCTCAACAGGTTGGGCAACGTGCCCAGCTCACGGATGGTGACCGTAGGGGCCTCCAGTGGCTCTCAGTACGTGAGATAGCCACGAGGCCGGGGGCAGGCACCTCCGTGCGGCGGATCAAGGCGCGACGGTTGCGCCCGAGGGGCTCGCCGACGCCGACCGCGCAAATCCTCTCAGGCCGTAGCGGGCCGCCGCCCACATGGCGACCGCGGTCACGCCGTCGAGGAGGAAGATGGCGAAGAAGAAGCGCGGCCCCCCGGCGAGCCCGAGCCAGAGGCTGTAGAGCGAGGAGAAGCCCTTCAGGAACAACAGCCCCGGCAGGATGCCCTGGAAGCGGCGCAGGTCCCACGCCAACAGCACGTTCATGAAGCCGAGCGTCATCACGTTGCCGACCGCCAGCATGTGCCAGGGGTAGCCCTGGTGCTCGTGCACGGTGAGGGGCGCGCCGCCCAAGAGCGCGCTCACCTGGTTGAGCTGATCGACGGCGATGGACGGCTGGAGCGCGTACGACAGCGCCGGCACGATGAACTGGAAGGCGATGAAGGCGTGCACGGCCCGCGCGACGGCGGCCTCTTTGGGGAGCGGAGCTCTGGACACGGGGGCTCTCTAGCCGAGGAGGCGCCGGAACAGGGCGAGCGACTTCGGGTACGGCGGGTAGCGGACCTTCAGGTCCATGGCGAAGGGCTTCTTCACCACCGACTTGAGGTGGGAGAAGACGTCGAAGCTGCCCTGCCCGTGGTAGGCGCCGATGCCGCTTTGGCCCACGCCGCCGAAGGGCAGCTCGGGGGCGGTGATGTGCATGATGGTGTCGTTGATCATCGCGCCGCCCGACGGCGCGCGCTTGAGCACCATCTCGGCCTTCTTCGAGTCGCGGGTGAAGACGTAGAGGGCGAGGGGCTTGGGGCGCTCCTTGGTGAAGCGCACCGCGGCGTCGAGGTCGGGCACCTCGATGATGGGCAAGAGCGGCCCGAAGATCTCCTCCTGCATCAGGGGGTGCATCAGGTCGACATCGGTGAGGAGCGTGGGCGCGAGGTACTTCGACGCCTCGTCGGCCTGGCCGCCGGCGACGACCTTCCCGCCCTTCATCAGGCTCACCAGGCGCGCGTGGTGCCGCGCGGAGATGATGCGGCCGTAGTCGGGGCTCGCCTTGGGGTCGCTGCCGAAGAGGGTGGTGATGGCCTTCTGCATCGCCTCCACCAGGGGCTCTTTCACCGCCTGGTGCACGAGGACGTAGTCGGGGGCGATGCAGGTCTGGCCGCAGTTGTAGAACTTGCCCCACACGATGCGACGCGCGGTGACCTCGAGGTCCGTGTCCTCGTCGACCAGGGTGGGCGACTTGCCGCCCAGCTCGAGCACCACCGGGGTGAGGTGCTTGGCGGCGGCCTCCATCACCTTCTGGCCGACCGTGGTGGAGCCGGTGAAGAAGACCAGGTCCCACTTCTCGGCGAGGAGCGCCTGCGAAGCCTCGACGCCGCCCTGCACCACGGTGACGTAGCCGTCGGTGCCGAAGGCCGCGACGAGGATCTCCTCGACGACCTGGGCGGTGTGGGGCGCGAGCTCGCTGGGCTTCACCACCGCGGTGCAGCCGGCGGCGATGGCGCCCACCAGCGGCGAGAGGGCGAGCTGGAAGGGGTAGTTCCACGGGCTGATGATGAGGGTGGTGCCGAGCGGCTCGGCCTGCTGCCAGCCCGTCGCCGGGAGGAGCACCAGGCTCACCGGCTTCTTGCGCGGCTTCATCCACCGCTTGAGGTGCTTCAGGGTGTGGTGGATCTCGGCGTAGATGAAGCCGATCTCCGCGCCGAAGGCCTCGTGGGGTGGCTTGCCCAGGTCGGCCTTGAGCGCGGCGAAGATCTTCTCCTCGCTGGCGCGCATCGCGGCCTCGAGCGCCTTCAGCTTCTGGACGCGGAACTCGTAGTCGAGCGTCTTCTCGGAGCGGGAGTAGGCGCGGGCCCGCTCGGCGAGCGCGGAGACGGGGTTCAGGCGAAGGGGTTCACGCATGGGCGCGGAAGGTAATCGCAAAGCCCCGCCCGCGGGGAGAGGCCCCAGTGAAAACCGTCGGGGGAGAACGTACCTAGGTGGCGAGGGTTTCGGTGGGGCCGAGCATCAGACGATGCCACGCCGCTGCGATGCCTCCTCGAGCACCTGAATGGTCTCACCAGTGGTGAGACTTCCTCGGTCGTGGGCGTTCGCCGCGGCGGAATTTGTCGCACCGGTGCGACGATTCGGAGTCGCGGCCCGGCGCGATGAATTGTCTCACCGCTGGTGAGACTTTTCCCGAGAGGCCGCCGAGCGGGCGCGCGCGGCGAGGACGTCAGCGGGCTCGGTCCCCAGGCGATGCCGAGCGGCTCTGACGGCGCGATGGAGCCGCTCCTCGAGCACCTCGCGAGGAGGGAGCTGGGTCAGGTACTCCGCGACGTGAATACCCCGGGCATCGAGGTCGAGGTACTCGACCGTTTCTCGCTTCTTCCCCGCGCACAGGATGATGCCGACCGGCGCTTCCTCGTGCGGCTGGCGCTCGTGCCGGTCGAGCCAGCGCAGGTACAGCTCCATCTGGCCGGAGTCGGCGGGCTTGAAGTCGCCGATCTTCAGCTCGATGGCGACGAGGCGGCGCATGCGGCGGTGAAAGAGGAGGAGATCGACGTGGTAGTCGTCGCCGTCGATGACGATGCGCTTCTGGCGCTCGACGAAGCTGAAGCCGACGCCGAGCTCGAGGATGAAGCGCTCCAGCTCCCGCAGAATGGCCGACTCGAGATCCTTCTCGCTGTAGGTGTCGGCGAGCTGGAGGAAGTCGAGCATGTACGGATCCTGGAAGACGAGCGCCGGCGAGAGCTCGTCCTTCTTGCGGAGCGCCGAGAGCTCTTGGCGCACCAGCTGTTCGGGCTTCTTGGAGAGCGCGGTGCGTTCGAAGAGCATCCCTTCGATCTTCTGCGCGAGCACGCGGGTCGACCAGCCCTCGATTCGACACATCTCCGCGTAGAAGGTCCGCTTCACCTCGTCCGGGAGGTAGCTGAGCTGCTTGAAGTGACTCCACGACAACTGTCTCCGCAGTGCGGAGACAATCATCGGATCCGGAAAGGACTGGGCGAATCGAACCATGTGTCGGAGCGACTTCTCGCCGAACGACCGTCCGTGACGCGCCTCGAGCTGTCGCCCGACCGCGACGACAAGCCGCTCCCCATAGTCCGCGCGCCTGCCGCCGAGGATCTCGCTTCGAACGCGATTCCCGACTTCCCAGTAGAGCGTCGTCAGCGCCGCGTTGGCCACGAGCGCGACCTGATCCCTCGACGAGTCGATCATTCGACCGAGTTCGCGCACGAGCCTCGCGACGTGCGGCTCGCCGTCCTTCCTCGGCGCGCGCGTCGTGTCCCTCGCCGCGAGCCGTGATGCCCTCATCCCCCCGCCCAACGACTTTCCCCAACCCTTCCCCATGCCCGCCTCCTCGATGCTGAGGACCGTAGCGGGAGGGGCTGACACATTCGGGCGGAGATGGGCGCAGCAGCCTGAGCGTGGAGTAGCGTCAGCTCGGATGCCCGTTGCTTCCGAGCGAGTCGGAGACGAAGGACGCGGAGGCGCTCTACGTGGTCGGTCTCATGGCCCGCCTTGGCCCTTGGCTGATCGGTCACGAAGCAGCGTGGACGAGTCGCAGCGAGGCCTATCGCCAGCGCTACCGTCAGCTCTCTCCACGAGGCATTGACCCTCTCGTCTTCGATGGTCGTGGGGCGTACGGCGAGTACTTCGGAGGACAAGCCCGCGTGCGCGACGGGTACTGAGCGCCAAGGAATCGAGTTCCAAACGCCCACGTCCCGCAACGAAGAAGCCCCGGCAGAACCGAGGCTTCATCGAGCTCCAGTACTTGGACGAGTTCAGAACCGCCGTGCTGCAGATGGCGCTCGCGGCGTGAGCCTATGGTTTGCCGAACCACGTGCAGTGCATTTGACCCAAATACTCGCGAGTGAGCGGATATCCCGCCTTCGAGCCAAGGACTGAATCGATCCCGCACTTCGGACAAAGCGCAGTGGTCTCGTCATCGACCCACTCCACGATCGCCGTCGGGGCGAACGTACCGAGGCAGTGGAAACAGCCGCACAGTTCGCTCGCCAAGATCTCCCTCCGGTGGTTGGCGGAGTGACCGTGCGCCCCATACTTGTCGGGTTCGCTCATGCGTCGGTTCGAGGTCGATCGAGCCCGCAACGAAAAAGCCCCGGCGGAACCGGGGCTTCGTTCGATGCGCTCGCCCGACGAGTCCGCTCAGCTCGGCGTCGACACCTGGCGCAGCATGTCGAGCGACTCGAGCGCCTTCCCGGCCCCCATCACCACCGCCGAGAGCGGGTCCTCGGCCAGGAACACGGGCAAACCCGTCTCCTCGCGCAAGAGGGTGTCGAGGTTCTTGAGCAGGCCGCCGCCGCCGGCGAGCACGATGCCGCGGTCGGCGATGTCGCCCGCGAGCTCCGGAGGCGTGCGCTCCAGCGTCATCTTCACCGCCTCGACGATGCCGTTCACCGGCTCGCTCAAGGCGTCGCGAATCTCGTCGCTGGTGATGGAGAGCGTGCGCGGCACGCCGGCCACCAGGTCGCGGCCCTTGATCTCCATGTTCATGATCTCGTCGGTCGGGTACGCGGTGCCGATGCCCATCTTGATGAGCTCCGCCGTGCGCTCGCCGATGAGCAGGTTGTACTTGCGCTTGACGAACTGAATGATGGCCTCGTCGAGCTTGTCGCCGCCGATGCGCACCGACTTCGAGTAGACGATGCCCGCCAGCGAGATGACCGCCACGTCGGTGGTGCCGCCGCCGATGTCGACGATCATGTTGCCGGACGGCTCGGTGACCGGCAGCCCCGCGCCGATGGCCGCCGCCATGGGCTGCTCGATGAGGTGCACCTCGCGGGCGCCGGCGTTCTCCGCGGCCTCGCGCACGGCCCGGCGCTCCACCTCGGTGATGCCCGAGGGAATGCCGATGACGATGCGCGGCTTCACGTTGAACTTCCGCTGGTGCGCCTGCTGGATGAAGTACTTCAGCATCGCCGCGGTGATCTCGAAGTCGGCGATGACGCCGTCCTTCATCGGGCGAATGGCCACGATGTTGCCCGGCGTGCGGCCGAGCATCTCCTTGGCCTCCTTGCCGACCGCGAGCACCTTCTTGCCCCCGCGCGCGTCCTGCTGCACCGCGACCACCGACGGCTCGTTGGAGACGATGCCGATGCCGCGAACGTAGATGAGGGTGTTCGCGGTTCCGAGATCGATCGCGAGATCTCGCGAGAACAGCGTGTGCAGCCAGTCGAACATGGGTGGCCTCAGAAGGAGCCGCCGGAGGGCGGCTTCCCGTGAAAACAGAATACGCCGTTGCGAACGGTGCGCCAAGTCGTTGTCCGAGGACGAAGGAGCACTTCCACCTCTCCAATCGGGTGCGGCTGATCAGCGACGCGGGCGGCGAGCGGCTTCTGGCGCGCGGCCGAAAGCGCGGCGAGGCTCTCGCCGTCACTTCCAGGAGGCTGTGTGGGCGTTCGCGTACACCTCATCGACGGGACCTATGAGCTCTTCCGCGCCCACTTCTCGAAGCGGCCGCCGCACCGTTCTCCCGACGGGCGGGACCTGAAGGCGACGGTGGGCGTGGCGTCGAGCCTGCTCTCGCTGCTCGACGACCCGAAAGAAGCGGTGACCCACCTGGCGGTGGCCTTCGACAACCCCATCCGCAGCTTCCGGAATGAGCTCTTCGCCGGGTACAAGACCGAAGCAGGCGTGCCCGCGGAGCTGCTCGCCCAGCTCGACGCCGTGGAGGAGGCCACCCGGGCCCTGGGGGTGGTGGTCTGGTCGATGAAGGAGTTCGAGGCGGACGACGCCCTCGCCACCGCCGCGGCGCGCTTCGAGAAGGCCAAGGGGGTCGACCAGGTCCGGCTGCTCACGCCGGACAAAGACCTCGCCCAGTGCCTGTCGGACACCAGGGTGGTCCAGGTGGACCGCCTGCGGGAGAAGGAGACCGACGAGGCCGCCTTCGTGAAGGCCAAGGGCTACGGCCCCAAGAGCGTGCCCGACTTCCTGGCGCTCGTCGGCGACACCGCCGACGGCATCCCCGGGCTCGACGGCTTCGGGGAGAAGAGCACCGCCGCCCTCCTCTCGGAGCACCCCCACCTGGAGGACATTCCCGACGAAATCGCGGCCTGGCGGGCCAGGCCCCGGGGAGCGGAGAAGCTGGCCGCCACCCTGCGCGAGCACCGAAAGGAGGCGCTCCTCTACCGGACGCTCGCCACCGTGCGCCGGGACGTCCCGCTCCAGGAAGACCTGGCGGCGCTCGCGTTCCACGGCGTGCCGCGGGCTCTGTTCCAGTCCTGGTGCACGAAGGTCGGCACCCGCTCGCTCGCCGCGCGGCCGAAGCGGTGGGCCTGACGGCGGGATTCAGCGGGGCGTGGAGTCGCTGGACGACGTGACCTAGGCTTCGGGGCTCTTTCGCCGGGGGGAGCCCATGCAGTCAGCCGACCTACAGCCGCCAACCGACCTGCCGCCGGCCGTCGCCGCGACCTGCGCCAGCCATCCCGAGCGGCCGGGGTCGCCCTGCGGGCGCTGCGGCACCTTCTCCTGCTCCGCGTGCCTGGCCACGGGCCTGTGCCCCTCCTGCCAACAGCTGGTGGGCGTGCGGCCTCCCTCGGCCGACCAGACTCGCGGCTTCGGGCGGCGGGCCGGCGCCCGCCTCATCGACTCCGGCGTCGGCATGGTGGTCGGCGTCGCGGCGGGCGTGGTGGCGGGCCTCGCGCTGGCCGTCGCTCAGCAGCTCGGCCACCTCGACCCGGGCTGGCCGCAGCGGGTGCAGGGCGGGCTGCTCTCCAACCTGCTCATCGGAGGCCTGGCGAGCTTCTCGGCGCGGGTGGTGGGGACCAGCATCTGTGGCGCGTCGCTGGGCAAGCTGGTGCTGGGCATGCGCGTGGTGCGAAAGGACGGCACCCGCGCGGGCGTGCTGGCGGTGGCCAAGCGCGAGCTCGCCTACGTCGCCGACGCGTTCTTCTTCGGCGCGGTGGCCTACGGCGTGATGCAGGAGACCCCCTTCCAGCAGCGGGTCGGCGACAAGTGGGGCGATACCGTGGTGGTGGCGTCCTCCGCGGTCAGCGCTCCGGTCGCCGCGTCGAGCGCGCGGTTGGTGGTGGGGCTCGGGGCCCACCTGGCCGTCGAGCTCACCGGGCTGGTGCTGGGCTACGTCGTCCTCGCGATGCGGTGAGACTGGAAGAGGCGGTCCCCGTCACCGCCGGAGCACGCCGTACTTCACGATGGCGTAGAGCGCCCGCACGCCGTCCTTCATGCCGATCTTCTTCCCCTCTTCGTAGGTGCGCCCGAAGTAGTTGATGGGCACCTCGTACACCCGCAGCTTGGCGCGCCCCACCCGCGCGGTGAGCTCGGGCTCGATGCCGAAGCGCTGCTCCTTCAAGGGGAAGCCCTGGAGCACCTCGCGGCGGAAGGCCTTGTAGCAGGTCTCCATGTCGGTGAGGTTCAGCCCGCTGGTCATGTTGGAGAGCGTGGTGAGCGCGTGGTTGAGCACCGCGTGCCAGAAGTAGAGCACCCGTCGCGTCTCGCCGACGAAGCGGCTGCCGAAGACCACGTCGGCGTTGCCCTCGACGATGGGCCTGACCACCTTGGGAATCTCGCGCGGGTCGTACTCGAGGTCCGCGTCCTGCACGATGACGATGTCCCCGGTGGCCTCCTTGAAGCCCCGCTGCAGCGCCGCGCCCTTGCCCTGGTTCTTCTCCTGGAAGATGACCCGCACCGCGGTGCGCGGCGAGGGCTTCGCGCCGGGCACGGAGGCGAGGCCGCTCTTGGACAGCTCCTCGAGCCACTCGCGGCTGCCGTCGGTGCTGCAGTCGTCGACGATGACGAGCTCCTTGGGGAAGTCGACGGCCACCACGCGGCGGACGATCTCCGGGAGCGTCTTCAGCTCGTTGTACACGGGCATGATGACCGAGACGGTCATCGAGATGGGCGTCATGGGCTCGCGCGTGTAGCACCGCCTCTGTGTGAGCGCGACGCTTCGCTGCTCGTCAGTTGACCACCAGCTGGAAGCTCTTGAAGGCGGTGAGCCCGAGCGCATCCGTCACCCGGATGATGAAGAAGGCGTTCGACGCGAAGGTCGGCGTGCCGGAGATGACGCCGGTCGAGGTGTTGAGGGTGAGCCCCGGAGGCAGCGCGCCGAACAGGGTCCAGGTGAAGGGCCCCACCCCGCCCAGGGTGTTGAGCGTCACCGAGTAGGGCGTGCCCACCGTGCCCGAGGGCAGGGGCGAGACGGTGCTGATGCTGAGCGCGTCGTCGATGCGGAAGGTGAGGGCCTTGGTCGTGACCTGCGCCGGCGAGGCCGAGTCGGTCAGCTGCACCGTCACCACGAACGAGCCGGTGGGCCCGGTGGGGGTCCCGGTGATGACGCCGCTGGAGCTCAGCGAGAGGCCGGCGGGGAGCGTCCCCGAGGCCACGCTCCAGGTGTAGGGCACCAGGCCCCCGGTGCCGGTGAGCGTCAGGTTGACGGCCTGGCCCGCCAGCATCAGCGGCAGGGGCGAGGGGCTGGTGATGCTGAGCGGCGCGCGCACCGCGATGGAGAAGGCGCGGGTGGCGGTGCCCGACATGGCGTCCGTCACGGTGACGGTGAAGGCGTAGACGCCGGTGGTGGTGGGCGTGCCGGTGAGGCTCCCGGCGGCGCTCAAGGTGAGCCCGGGGGGCAAGCCGCCCGCGCTCACCGCCCACGAGTAGGGCGAGGTGCCGCCGGTGGCGGTGAAGGGGGTGGCCGGGTAGCCCGCCCCGCGCACGCCGTCCGGCAGGGAGAAGGTGGTGATGGTGAGCGTCCCCGCCGGGCTCACCAGCACGGAGAGCGCCTTGGAGGTGCTGGTGGGCGGGCTGGTGGTGTCCGTCACCTGCACGGTGAAGTTGTAGGGCGCGCTGGCGGTGGGCGTTCCCGAGAGGAGCCCCGACGAGGAGAGGGTGAGGCCGGCAGGCAGCGTGCCGCCGAGGACGGACCAGGCGTAGGCCGGGTTGCCGCCGGTGGCGGTGAGTTGCGCGGAGTAGGGCACGCCCACCACGCCGTTGGGCAGCGAGGTGGTGGACACCAAGAGCGGCGGGCTGATGGTGAGGGTGAAGGTGCGGAAGACGTTCTGCGCCGGCGCCGACGAGTCGCGCACCCGGACCTGGAAGGTGGTGGTGCCGGTGACGAGCGGCGTGCCGCTGAGGACTCCGGAGGCGCTCAGGGTGAGCCCGGTGGGCAGCGCGCCGGCCACCACCGTGAAGGTGTAGGGCGTGGTGCCGCCCGAGGCGGAGAGAGCGAAGGAGTACGGCGCGCCCTGCACGCCCCCGGGCAGGCTGGTGGTGCTCAGCACCAGCGGCGAGGTCACCACGATGGAGAGCTGCCGGGTGGTGGTCTGCTGCGGGGCGCTGGTGTCGGTCACCATCACGGTGAAGGTGAAGGTCCCGCCGGCGGTGGGCGTGCCGAAGATGAGCCCGGTGCCGGCGTTGAGGGTGAGGCCGGGGGGCAGCGAGCCCGCGGAGGTGGACCAGGCGTAGGGCGTGGTGCCTCCGGTGGCGGCGAGCGCGGTGGAGTAGGCCACGCCCTGGGTGCCGCTGGGCAGCGCGGCGGTGGTGATGGTGAGCGGTGACAGCACCGTGATCTGCAGCAGGGCGGTGGCGGTCTGCGCGGTGGGGTTGCTGGTGTCCTTCGCCTGCACCTGGAAGGCGTAGGAGCCGCCGGTGGAGGGCACGCCGGAGATGACGCCGGTCGAGGCGTTCAAGGAGAGGCCGGGGGGGAGGACGCCGGCCGAGACGCTCCAGGTGTACGGGGTGGTGCCCCCGGTCGCGGCGAGGGGCGCCGAGTAGGCGACTCCCAGGGTGCCGTTGGGCACCGAGCCGGTGGTGACAGTGAGCACGCCCGCGCCGTTGACGAAGAAGGTGAAGCTCTTCGACTGGCTCTGCGCCGGCGAGCCCTGGTCGGTGACGGTGAGCTGCACGGTGAAGCTGCCGGTGGCGGTGGGGGTACCGGTGAGGGCGCCCGAGGTGGAGAGGGTGAGCCCGGCGGGGAAGGCGCCGCCGGTGCGCGTCCACGAGTACGCCGGGGTGCCGCCTGAGGCGGAGAGCGTCGCCGAGTAGGCGCTGCCGGAGACTCCGTTGGGCAGGGACGCGGTGGTGATGGCCAGCGCGGGGGCGATGGTGAGGGTGAGCGTCATGGTGGCGCTCTGCGAGGGCGCGCCGGAGTCCGTCACCTGGAAGGTCATGGAGAACGAGCCCGAGGCGGTGGGGGTGCCGGTGAGGGCGCCGCCCGGCGAGAGGGAGAGCCCAGCGGGGAGCGCGCCGCCGGTGAGGGTCCAGGTGGTGGCGCCCACGCCTCCGGTGGCCGCGAGGGTGGCCGAGTAGGCGGTGCCGGCGACGCCGTTGGCGAGCGAGGTGGTGCTCACCAAGAGCGGCGCGGCGACCACCACGGTGAAGGGCGCGGTGGTGGTCTGCTGCGGCACCGAGGTGTCGGCGGCCTGGATGGTGACGGGGAAGCTCCCGGCGGAGGTGGGGGTGCCGGAGAGGACGCCGGCGGAGGAGAGGCTCACCCCCGGCGGCAAGGCGCCGGCGGCGACGCTCCAGGTGTAGGGGGTGGTGCCGCCGCTGGCGGCGAAGCTGGCCGAGTAGGCCTGGCCCTGCACGCCGGTGGGCGTGGTGCTGGTGGTGATGGTGAGCAGCCCGGCGCCGTTGATGGGCAGGGTGAGCGCCTTGGTGACGGACTGAGCCGGGAGGGAGACGTCGGTGACCTTCACGGTGAAGCTGGCGACACCGGTGGCGGTGGGCGTGCCGGAGAGGACGCCGCCGCTGGAGAGGGAGAGGCCAGGGGGGAGGACGCCGGCCGAGACGCTCCAGGTGTACGGGGTGGTGCCCCCGGTCGCGGCGAGGGTCTGCGAGTAGGCGGTGCCGACCAAACCGCTGGGAAGCGTGGCGGTGGTGATGGCGAGCAGCGGCGCGATCGCGATGCTGAAGGACGCGGTGGCGGTGAGCGGCGTGCTGGCGGCGTCGGCCACCTGCACGGTGAAGCTGAAGGTCCCGGAGGCGGTGGGCGCTCCCGAGAGCGCGCCGGTGGCGGCGTTGAGCGTCACGCCGGGGGGCAGGCTGCCGCTGGCGACGGACCAGGCGTACGGCGCGGTGCCGCCGGTGGCCGCGAGGGAGGCGGCGTAGGCGGAGGCCTGGGCGCCGGCGGGGAGCGTCGTGGTGGTGATGACCAGCGGCGGGATGACGGTGAGCGGGAGCGTGGCGGTGGCCGTCTGCGGCGTGGGCGCGGTGCTGTCCTTCACCTGGAAGGTGAGGGTTCTGGTGCCGCTGGCGGTCGGCGTGCCGGAGAGGGTCCCGGTGGCGGAGAGCGCGAGGCCGGGGTGCAGCGTGCCCGCGGTGAGAGACCACGAGTACGGCGGCGTGCCGTTGGCCGCGCCGAGGGAGGTCGAGTAGGCGGTGCCCAGAAGGCCGCTGGGCAGCGCGGCGGTGGTGACGCTGAGCACGCCGGTGCCGTTGACGACGATGGTGAAGGTCGCGGCGTCGGTCTGCTGCGGCGTGGTGGAGTCCCTCACGGTGACGGTGAAGGAGAAGGTGCCCAGGGCGGCCGGCGTGCCGGTGAGCGTGCCTTGCGAGGACAGGCCGAGCCCGGGCGGCAGCGACGCGGCGGGGGCGGAGAAGAAGTACGGGGGCGTGCCGCCGGTGGCGAGGAAGCTCGTCGAGTAGGCCCCGCCCACGGTGCCGTTGGGCGGCGCGGGCATGGTGGCGATCTGCAGGGGCGGCGCGACGGAGAGGGTGAGGACCGCGGTCGCGACCAGGGCGGGGTTCGAGGAGTCCCTCACCGCGACGGTGAAGGAGAAGGTGCCCGACGCGGTGGGCGTTCCCGAGAGGGTGCCGGTGCTGGAGAGCGCCAGGCCGTTGGGGAGCGAGCCCGCGGTGACGGACCAGGTGTAGGGCGACGTGCCGCCGGAGGCGCCGAGCTGCGTGGAGTAGGCGACGCCCTTCACGCCGGACGGGAGCGTGAGCGTGGTGACGGTGAGGGTGCCGACGCCGCCACCGGTGCCGCCGCCCGCCGCGCCGCCAGTGCCGCCGCCGATCGCGCCGCCGGTGCCGCCGCCCACCGCGCCACCCGTCCCGCCGCCCACGTCGCCGCCGGTGCCACCACCCAGGTCGCCGCCGGTGCCGGTTTCCTCGGGCGCCTCGAAGACGGTGCGGCCGCAGCCCGAGCCGGCGAGGAGGCCGGCGACGACGGCGAGGAGAGCCCAGTGGCGCAGCGAGGTGGAGATCATGTGCGGCTCCGTGAAGCGGAACGATGCGACGAGAGGACGCGAAGCGCGGAGGTCAGGGCCCGGCCGGCCGTCGAGCGGGGATTATGCCGCCAGCGGCGGTTCGGAGGGCAAGTTCCGGCGCCACCGGGGGATGATCAGGGCTTCGCCCCTGGCACATCGCGCAGCTCGAAGCGCTTGGCGGTGAGCAGCGGCGTCCGCGGATCGAACGCGAAATCCACGTACTTGGCGGTGCCGGTCGCTTCCTTGAGGGCGACCTGGGTCCGGCCGACCTCACGGTCCTGCTCGTCGTAGGCGCGCAGCTCCAGGCTGGCGTCCACCGGCTTCTCCAGCACCAGGTAGACGGAGACCGCGTGCGTCTGGGCGCCTTGATCGCCGCGGGTGGCGCGCGTGGCGGCGATGCCCTTGGCGGCGAGCTGCGCTTGCACCTCGAGCTTCACCTCGAGCAGGCCCTTCTCCACGCCCGAGCCGACGCCCTTCACCACCTCGCCGACGCCCTGGCTGACTTTCTCCGCGGCCTCCTTGCCTTCCTTCTGGAGCGCCTCGCCCACCCCCTTCACCAGCCGCGCCTTGGTGGCGGTTAGGGTGTTGCCCGTCTCCTCGGCGGCCTGGAGCTTCTCCTCCTTGGACTTGCAGCCCCAGAGCGCGAGGGCGGACACGGCGACGACGACGATGAGGCGGGGCATGGCGTTCTCCTTCTTTGGACGCCGACGCTCCCGCAACTCGGTGCGCGGCGCCAGCGCCCCCGATGGCCTTCGGAGGAGGCCTGACTAAGCTCGGCCCCTTGAACCCCGCGCACCGAGAGAGCGCCGAACGGCTCCGCGCCCTGGTGGAGCGGGGCGCTTCGACTCCGGCGGCCTTCCGCGAGGCGCTCTTGGGCGTCTCACCCCTCGAGCGCGACGCCTGGGTGGACCTGGTGCTGGGCCTGGACGCGCTCCCGGACGACGGGCCGGAGCTCCCCCGCGGGTGCGTGCCCTACCTGCCCTGCCCCGTGGACGCGCTGTTGCGAGTGGTGGAGCACGCGCCGGTGCGCGCGGAGGACGTGTTCGTCGACGTGGGCTCGGGCGCGGGCCGGGCCACGGCGCTGGTGCACCTGCTCACCGGCGCGAGCGCGGTGGGGCTCGAGGTGCAGCCGGCGTTGGTCGAGGCGGCGCGCGCTCTGGCCACACGCCTCGGCCTCTCGCGAGTCTCCGTCCTCGGCGGCGACGCGGTCGACCTCGCGCCCCGCATGACCGAAGGCTCGGTGTTCTTCCTCTACTGCCCTTTCAGCGGTGCAAGGCTGGAGCAGCTCCTCGCTGGCCTCGAGCCCCTCGCCCGCCCCCGGGAACTCAAGGTCTGCGCGGTCGACCTGCCTTTGCCGCCCTGCGCGTGGCTGTCACTCCAGCCGCCCAGCTCGGACGACCTCGTCATCCACCGCAGCACGCTGCTTGGCGGCACGACCGCGCCGCGCTGACGGTCAGCGGCCCCGATAGCCCGCTTCGCGCTGGTGGCGAATCCCCAGGACAATCACCGCCTCGTCGAGCTCGGAGTACGCGTAGAGCGCGAGGAAGCCGGTCTTCCCGTGAGAGATGACGAGCTCGCGGAGGCGACTCGGCGTACCGACCGGTCGCCCGATGTACGGGTGCTCCTCCAAGACGAGGATCGCGCTTCGAATCTTCGCGACGATCGCGAGGGCCTCGGCCGTTGCGGACCGGTCGTAGAACTCGAAGATGCGTTCGAGATCGACCAGCGCACCTTCGGCGAAGTCGATCATCGCTTGCGACGGGGCGTGGGGCGCTTCGGGGACTCGCCGCGGAGGCGCTTCTCGAGGTACTCGAAGACCCGATCGGCCGGGAATCCTCGCGGATGTCTGGTGTACTCCGAGAGTCGCCGCTCCGCCTCGGCGAGGAACGACGCGCGGGCTTCGTCGGCGTCCAGCTTCTCGGAGATGGCCTCGAGCATGAAGGCGTGCGGCGTCGAGTGCTGGGAGGCCGCGGCCTTCTGGACGCGGTGCTTCATCTTTGGAGGAACGCGGAGCGAGACGGCCATGGCGAGTCAAGTATCACAAGGGTGATACGCATCCGCAACCCGACGCACGGCGCGCTGCGCTCGAACCTCGAGCCCGTTTTGGGCCGACCGAGGCCGGCGGGCTCGACGCGAGCAATCGCGGACGGCTGCCCCGTCCGGCGCACAGGCGGCGCAGGCTGGAGAACCTCATTATTCGCCACGGCACGCTGCTGGGCGAGACGAGCGCGCCTTGCTACAGATGGGGGATGGGGCTCGCCGACGCGTTCGCCAAGCTGCCGTCCCAGGGGTGGGTGAAGGAGCCCTCGCCGGTGACGGCCTTGCCCGGCCTCGCGCGGCACCTGGGGCTCTCCTCGCTCACCGTGAAGCGGGACGACCTGCTCACCGCGCTCCACGGCGGGAACAAGGCGCGCAAGCTCGACGTGCTGCTCGCCACGCCCCCGTTCAAGGACGCCCAGCGCTGGGCCTCCATCGGCGCCATCGGCTCGGGGCACCTCGCGGCCTGCACCGCGGCGGCGAAGCTGCTCGGCCGCGAGGTCGACGCCCACCTCTTCTTCGAGCCGCTCTCCCAAGGCGTCCTGGAGAACCTGGCCTTCGTCGCCTCGGGGCCGACGGCGCTCCACTACTCCGGGAGCCGCGTCGAGCTCGGGCTCACCAAGCCCGGCCTCCTCACCCGGCCCGCCGTCGGCGGCGTGCCCATCATTCCGCCCGGCGGCACCTTGCCCGCGGGCATCGCCGGCGTGGCCCGCGCGGGCTTCGAGCTGGCGGAGCAGCTTCGCGCGGGCGAGCTGCCCGCTCCCGACCTCGTCTACTGCGCCCTCGGCACCGGCGGCACCGTGGCCGGCCTCGCCCTGGGCCTGGGGCTCGCGGGGGTGAAGGCCGAGCTGGTCGCCGTCTCCACCGTGGAGCGGCTCTTCATCTCGAAGCGCCTCGTGCGCCGCCTCATCGCCGAGGCCGCGGCGTGGCTGCGCGCCCAGGGCGTCCCCGCCGAGGCGAGCCAGGCGGTGCCGGTGCGCCTGGTGCGCTCTCAGCTCGGCAAGGGCTACGGCATCGCCACCGCCCAGTCCCTCGCCGCGGTGGAGGTGCTGCGCCACGAGGGCGTGCCCATCGAGCCCATCTACACCGGCAAGGCGTTCGCGGCGCTGCTCGCCGAGGCGGCGCTCCACCGGGCGCCGAAGCACGTCCTCTTCTGGAGCACGGTGCGGCGCGGGCCCCTGGAGCACGACGCGAACTGGCGCGAGCGGTTGCCGGCGCGGCTGTCGAAGCGGCTGGACGCGGCCACCTCGACGGTGCACCGCGGCCGACGCCTCTTCGTGGGAGGCGTGTTGGCCGCCGCGGCCGCCGCCGCCGTCTCGCGCGTCACCGGCTACGCGCCGCTGCCGGGCTGGACGGGACAGGTGCTGGCGCCGTGGGAGGCCCAGGTGCTCGCCGCCGCCGCGGAGGTGCTCTCCGGCGTGCCGGAGGTGGACGGCCTGGTGGTCGCGGCCAACGTGGACCGCTTCCTGGTGGTGATGGCCCCAGCCGCCCAGGCGGAGATTCACCAGTTGATGGGCCTCGTCGAGCACGGCACCACGCCGCTCGGGCTGTGGGGGCACCGCTTCACCAACCTTCCCAAGGACGCGCGCGAGGCCTTCCTGCTCTCGCTGGGGGCGCGCGGAGGGTTGCTCGCGCAGGCCTTCCGCGGGCTGCGCGACCTGGTGCTGCTCGGCACCTGGCAGGAGCCGAAGCTGTGGCCGGCCCTCGGCTACAAGGGCCCCTGGGCCCAGGAGCTGCTCGGGCCGGAGAACGACGACGCGAAGTACGAGGCGTTCCGGGCGAAGCCGGGCTCGGTGCCGGGGGGCGGGCGATGAGGGCTCCGAACGGAATTCGGCACCCTTCGACTCCGCTCAGGGTGAACGGTGGTCCTCCGTTCGGGCTGAGCGGAGTCGAAGCCTGCCGACTTCCCGGGGTGAACGGATGATCCACGACGCCTCCACCGCCCCGCTCCCGCTCACCCTGGAGACCGACCTGGTCGTCGTCGGCTCCGGCGCGGGAGGCATGGCCGCCGCGATGGCCGCCGCCGAGAAGGGCGTGAAGACGCTGGTGCTCGAGGGCGGCGAGTACCTCACGCCCAAGGCCATGTCGCAGCGCGAGGAGCAGATGTTCCCGCTGCTGTTGCAGGACGCCGGAAGCCGCACCACCGCCGATCGCGCGGTGAAGCTTCACCAGGGGCGGGGCGTCGGCGGCTCGACGCTCCACAACTTGAACCTGGTCAAGCGCATCCCCAAGCGCATCCGCGACGGCTGGGCCAAGGAGCACGGCCTCTCCCACCTCCCGCCCGAGCGCTGGAGCGCGCTCTACGACGAGCTGGAGGTGCTGCTCCAGGTCAGCGCCGTCCCGCGCGAGCGCTGGAACCGCCACAACCAGCTCTTGGAGAAGGCCTGCGCCGAGCTGGGCTGGAAGGGCTCTGGGCTCTCCCACAACCGCACCGGCTGTCTCGGCAGCGGCTTCTGCGAGGTCGGCTGCCGCTACAACGCGAAGAACAACGCCTTCAAGGTGCTGCTCCCGAGGCTCCTCGCCGCCAACGGCCAGGTGCTCGCCAACTGCGTCGCGGTGCGCGTGCTCTCCCAGGGCGGCGCGGCCGTGGGCGTCGAGGCCCGCGCCATCGAGCCTGGGACGCGGAAGGTCTTGGGCACGGTCACGGTGAAGGCGAAGCGCGTCTGCCTCTCCGCGTCCGCGACCGGCACCGCCGCGCTCTTGTTGCGCTCGGGGGTGAAAGATCCCTCCGGTCTGACCGGCAACACCTTGCGCATTCACCCCGCGGTGCTCGCGGCCGGCGACTTCGACGAGCCGGTGCGGGCCTGGGAGGGCATCCCGCAGACCTACGAGTGCACCGAGTTCCTCCAGCTGGACCAGGAGGGCGGCCACCGGGCCTGGGTGCTGCCGGCCTTCGCGCACCCGCTCGGCACCGCCACCATGGTGCCCGGCCACGGCGCCGCGCACCGCGCCCTCATGGAGCGCTACCCGAACCTCGCCGTCTTCACCGCCATGATTCACGACCTGACGCCGGGACGCGTGGCGCCGAAGGGCGAGCTTGGGCTCTCCCTCGACTACTGGCCCGACGAGGCGGATCGCCAGGAGCTCATGCTCGGCCTGTGGGCCTGCGCCAAGGCCCTCTTCGCCGCCGGCGCCCGGCGGGTGCTCATCCCCTCCCGGGTGCCGAAGGTGCTCCTGCCCGGCGACGACCTGGAGGGGCTGAAGGCGATGCCCCTGGAGAAGGGCGAGCTGGACCTGGTGGCGGTGCACCCCATGGGCTCGGTGCCGATGGGCGACGACCCCGCTCGCGCGCCGGTGGGCAGCGACGGCAAGCACCACCACCTCCAGAACCTCTGGGTCGCCGACGGCTCGCTCTTCCCCTCCTCCATCGGCGTGCCGCCGCAGCTGTCCATCTACGCGATGGGCCTGCACGTCGGCCGCGCGCTGGCGGGGTGACCGTCGGGCCGCTTCAGCTCTGGTACAGCCCCACCAGCGCCGCCTCGGCGAGCACGTGGCCGTTGAGGGCCTTGGTGAAGGCCTCGCCCGAGGCGCCGGTGGCCAGGTGCAGCGGCGCGTCGAGGGCGTAGAGCTGGAAGCGGTAGTGGTGTGGCGAGCCCTTCGGCGGCTGCGGGCCGCCCCAGCCCATCTTGCCGAAGTCGTTCGTCCCCTGGACGAACCCGCGCGACGCCCCCCGCACCGAGATGTTCTCGTGCAGGGCCGTCACGGTCGGCGGAATGTTCCACAGGGTCCAATGGGTGAAGTTGCCGCCCGGTGCATCGGGGTCGACGCACATCAACGCCAGGCTCTGGGTGCCCGCCGGCACGCCGGCCCAGGCGAGCGGCGGCGAGGCGTTGTCTCCGGCCATCGCGTAGCGCCGGGGAATGGGCGTGTCGCGGGAGAAGGCGGCGCTGCTGAGCGTCAGCCTGGTGTCGGGCACCTCGTGGGACTGGCCGATGGGAGTGTCGAGGTCTTCTTTGGCCATGTGGGCCTCCGCCCCCAGCTACTGCAAGGACGGCGCCCGGCACGAACGCGAAGGCGTGCGCGGCTCACCGCAGCGGCTGCGCCCGCCCAGACGGCTCACGCCCGTGGCACCTCGCGTGCTCCACCTGGGGTGTCCTCCTCAAGGAGCCCGTCATGTCGACCGAAATCTTCAGCCCTCCCCAGGCCTGGCCCCGCGCGACGACCGAACCGACCCGCCGGGCGACGGCCGCCCTGGTGCCGGTGGCGCGCACGCTCTTCGCCCTCATCTTCCTGATGGCGCCGCTCGGGCACTTCACCCGCGGGGCCATCGACGCGGCCGCGGCCAAGGGCGTGGTGGTGCCTTCGCTGTTGGTGCCGGTGTCGGGGGTCCTCGCCTTCGTGGGCGGGCTGTGCATCGCGCTGGGCTACGCGGCTCGGGTGGGGGCGTGGCTCCTCGTCCTCTTCCTGGTGCCGGTGACGCTGGTGATGCACCGCTTCTGGGGGCTCGGCGACGCGGCGCAGGCGGCGATGCAGCAGGTGCAGTTCATGAAGAACCTGGCGCTGCTCGGCGGGGCGCTGCTCATCGCCCACTTCGGCTCGGGGCCCTACAGCCTCGACGAGCCGTCGGAGCCCAGCGCGGCGCGGCGCCGCTGACCCAGCGGCCGTCACACCGGCGTCCAGGCGCAGACGACCAGCGTGCCCGTCATCACCAGCGCGAGGAGCCACCAGCCGGCGCTCCCCTTGAGCGCCTCGGCGCGCCAGCCCGAAGGCATCGCGGCGGTCAGGGCCCACTCGCCGCCGGGGCGGAGCGCGCAACGGCAGACGCTGAGGAAGCCGGTGGCGAGGAAGGCCGCGGTGGGCGGGAGCAGCACGTGGAAGAGCAGCCCGCCGTGCAGCCCGCCCTCGCCGTCGACCCCCGCCAGCGGCAGGCACCAGGCCTCGGGCACCAGCGCGCGGGCGCAGACCGTGACCGAGGCCAGCCCGCCTTCGAGGATCCAGAAGGCGAAGCGCTCGCGCCGCCAGAGGGCGTCCACCCAGGGCGGGTTCAGCCCGCCGAAGCTCACCCGCCAGTAGCCCATCAGCTCGCGCTCGAGCCGAAGCTGCCGGCCGTGGGCCTTCGCCGCGACGAGGAAGGTGACGACGCCCAACGAGAGAAGCACCCACCGCGCCACGACGCTCACGTCCTTCGCCTCCAGCTCGACCCGCTCGACCGGGTGGGTTGCACGCCATGCGCCAGGGCAAGACCCGCCGGCGAGGCACGCACGCTGCACCTCGAGGCCCCAACCCCGTCGCTCTTCGAGGAGGCGCCATGGACGACCTCGTTCCCGTCGTGCTCATCACCGGAGTCGTCGTGGTGCTCGCCATGGTGGCCTGGTGGCTGGGCACCCGGCCGCCGAACCCGTCGTCGATCTTCGGCGTTCGCAAGGGCCCGCAGCCGAAGTGAAGGGGAAGAAGAGCGCCCCGGCGGCCGCGTCGGCCACCGGGGCGCTGGAGAGCGAGACGCCCTCCGCGGGGGAAGCGCGCTCGAGTCAGTCGGCGGCCTGCAGCTGCTCGAGCCCCTCCTTGAGCTTGGGGAGCACACCGTCGGCCTTGGCCTGGGCGGTCTTGAGCTTCTTCCTCAGGTCGGCGCGCAGCTCCTTGCCCGGCTTGGGCGCGAGCATGAGGCCGATGCCGACGCCGACCGCCGTGCCCAGGCCGACCAGCATGATCGAGGTCAGGGCGATCTCGACTCCGGAGCGGCGCTTCTCGAGCCCCATGGCGTTGAGCACGTCGTCCGTGTCGTAGGGAATCGCCTTCCTCACCTTCTGCATCCACATGGCGTGACCTCCTTCGAGTCGCGTTCCGTTCACCGCTTCCCGAAGGCCCGGTGCAGTCGATGTGCCGCCAGGTCGGCCAGCGGCCGGCGCAGGCGCTGCGCGCTCCCACCCACCGACGCGCTGGCTGTCGCCCGTCACGCCGTCGCGCCCGCACGGGCCAAACGAAATTGCACCGCCCTCCCCCGTTCGGTACACCGTCTCTCTGTTCCACCAGGGACCATGCGATGAATACTCCCAGGCAGCGGTGGATCGACGGTCGAGGTCGGGTGAAGCGAGTGGCGCATGGATGAAGGAGCACAGCTCGAGGCGAAGGGCGCCCTCGACAAGGCGCTCGCCGCCTACGCCAAGGCGAAGGACTGGGACAACGCGATCCGCCTGGCGTCGAGCCTGAACCGCCACCTCGAGGCGGCGCAGCTCTGCCAGAAGGCGCAGAAGCCCTTCGAGGCGGCGGTGTGCTTCCAGCGGGCGGGCAAGCTCTCCGAGTGCCTGGAGATGCTGGTGCAGGTGCCGGCGGCCTCGCCGCGCTACCGCGGCGCCTGCATCCAGGCGGTGCGGGTGGCGGTGACGATGAACAAGGGCCTGGCCGCGTTCTCCACCTTCTTCATGCCCTTCTTGTCGACCAAGCCGCAGTCGCGCGCCGAGGCCGGGGCGATGAACCAGCTCGGCGACGCGCTGGAGGCGGCGGGCAAGGGCCTGCTCGCCAAGTCGGTGTACCGCAACGTGCTGGCGGCGTTCCCCGACGACGCCGAGGCCAAGATGAGCGCGGCGCGGCTGGTGAGCAAGCCGGGCGCCTCCTCGCCGGACGCGGCGGCCTCGGCGTCGGGCGTGCGGGCGGCGCCCCAGAGCGCCAGCGGCTCGTCGCCGAAGCTGCCGGTCGTCTCCACCGCCTCGGGCGTGCGCGCGGCGCCGAAGCCGAGCGCGCCGGCGGCGGCGGCGGCGGCGAAGAGCAAGGGCCCGAACCTGGGCGAGCTGCTCCTCAAGCGCGGCAGCGCCGACGTCGAGGTGGTGGCGCAGCTGTTGTGGGAGAAGCCGTCGCTGGCCCAGTCGGACACGGCCTTCGCCGACGCCCTGGTGAAGGGCGGCCACGTGAGCGACGCGGAGATCGTCCTCGCCCTGTCGGAGCACGCCAGGCTGCCCCGCCTCGAGGAGGCCCAGGTGGTGGCGAGCGCGACCGCGGAGGCCGCGCGAGCGCTGACCGTGGAGCAGGCGAAGCGGTGGAACCTGGTGCCGCTGTGGTTCGTGGAGAAGCAGCTCACGGTGGCGATGCGCGACCCGCGCGACTCGCTGCTGGTGGAGCAGGTGAGGGCGGCGAGCGGGGCCTCGAACGTGGTGGGTGTGTTCGTCACCCAGAGGGCCATCGAGCGCGGCCTGGCGAGGCAGTACCCGCAGGCGGCCCCGCCCGAGCCGGCGGCGGCGCCGGAGGTGGGGAGCGACTGGCGCGGGAGGGACGCGTTCGACCCGTCGACCATCACCGAGCCGCCGCCCCCTCCGCCCCGGCCGCCGATGGCCACGCCGGCGCCGGCGTCCAAAGGCACGCAGAAGACGCACGTGATGTTGGTGTTGCCCGAGGTGGGCTCGACCTTCGCCGGGCGCTACCGCATCGAGGAGCTGCTCGGCGAGGGCGGCTCGGCGACCGTCTTCAAGTGCACCGACCTCGAGCTGGGCGAGGCGGTGGCCATCAAGCTGTTCAAGCCGACCTCCGCGGCCGACGCGGAGAACCAGGTGGCGCGCTTCAAGCTCGAGCTCTCGCTCTCGCGCCAGCTCGCGCACCCCAACATCATTCGGCTCTACGACCTGGGCCTCCAGGACGGGTGGCGCTACCTGACGCTGGAGCTGCTCGAGGGCGCGGACCTGATGACGGTGGTGGAGCGGGCGGGAGGTCCCCTGCCGCTCGAGCTGGGCTTGCGCTACCTCGTCCAGGTCTGCGACGGCCTGCAGGCGGCGCACGAAAAGGGCGTGGTGCACCGCGACATCAAGCCGCAGAACATCTTCATCACCACGCAAGGCCAGGCCAAGCTGATGGACTTCGGTCTGGCCAAGCGCATGGCGGCGCGCGGGGTGTCGACGACGGGCATGGTGGCGGGCACGCCGGAGTACATCTCGCCGGAGCAGATCAACGGCTTCTCCAGCGTGACGCACCTGACCGACCTCTACGCGCTGGGAGCGACGGCCTACACGGTGTTCACCTTCGCGCCGCCCTTCCACGGGCTGGAGCTGATGCCGATGCTGATGGCCCAGGCGACCCAGGCGCCTCAGCCGGCGCGCGAGCGGAACAAGGCGATTCCGCCGCGGCTCGAGGCGGTGATGCTCAAGCTCTTGGAGAAGGATCCGGCGAAGCGGGTGCAGTCCGCCGCGGCGCTGGGGAGCGAGCTCAAGCGGATTCTCGAAGGCCTGTAGCCGCGACGTGGCCGGGCCTCACGCACGACCGGGCGCTGCCGGCGCCTCCGCGTTCGGAGCGAGCTCGGTGCTCCAGTCACAGGGCTCGCCCGGCCCCTTCGAGAACTGGAGGAAGACGTGTTGGCGGAGTCGTCACACGCCTCGCACCACGCCTGCGTGTCGCCGTGGGGACAGGCCGGCACGGCGTAGAAGGCGAGTCGCCCGGGCTCGCAAAGATGCCGGCGGATCAGCGACACGCGGCTGGGTCCGTGAACGGCGCACTGAACGGTGGATTGCCCCATGCGCTTTCCGTCGGGGGTCAAGAGCCCCCGCACCTGGCGGCCGAAGCTACGGCGCGGCGGGAACCATCGCCGCTTCGATGACCTGGCCGCCGAGTCGCGGCACATAGAGGCGCTTCTTGAGCGGCGCGTGGCCGTCCTTCGCGAGCTCGAAGTCGTAGGTGAGCCCGGAGCGCAGACGCAGGGTGAGCGGCGTCTCGCCGCGCGGCTGCCCAAGGAGCTGCACCGTCGCGCCGGCGGGTTCGGTGACCACCTGGACCGCGATGACGTCGTCGTCGCCTGCGGGGAGGTCTTCCTTGCGCGCCACGATGACCCGCATCGAGCCGGGGACGAGGCCGCGCGAGACCGCGGGGTACGGCGGAGGCGTGGAGGGCGACGCGATCGGCCCCGTGCCGGCGGGTGCGCCCGGCTTCGCGACCGTGGCCGCGCCGCTCGGACCTGCCGCGCCGGGCTTCGTGCCGCTCGTTCCGGCCGCGTTCGCCGCCGCGCCGCTCGAAG
>JBBIOE010000023.1:0-51578 GCA_037443525.1 Archangiaceae bacterium
CGCCGCCGGTCGCGCCGCCACCCGTGCCGCCACCGGTGCCGCCGGTGACGCAGGCGCCCGCGCTACAGATCTGACCAGTCGCGCAGTCGGTGTTCGAGGTGCACTTCTTGGGAGACGGGGGGCACGCCGCCAACAGCAGGGCGGCGACCAGGGACGTGATTCGCAGCGCGGGAATTTTCATGGACCACGCGCCTACACCAACGGCGAGGTTCGGAAAAGTGGGGCCGAACGCCTCTGCGTCGATTTCTTCGACCGCCGTCAGTTCGTGGCCGGCGAGGCGCCGTCGGCCCAGGGGAGCTCGGACATGCGGCACATCCCGGTGGCGATGGCGCAGGCGGTGGGCGTCGAGTCGAAGAGCGTCGCCTCGGCGAACACCAGCACGCCGCCGGCCCGCTGGACCCGGGCGTCGATGGTGAGCGACGGCCCCTTCACCGCGCGCATGAAGCTCATCGACAGCTGCACCGTGGCCGAGCGCCGGGTGGGGTCGACGAGCGCCGCCGTGCAGCCGATGGCGAGATCGAAGAGCGCCGCGAGCACGCCGCCGTTCACCGCGTCGGTGCCGAGGCCGCCCCGATGCTCCGGGAGGACGGGGTCGAGCGTCACGCGCACCAGCTCGGCAGAGGGGAAGCTCACCTTCACCCCGAAGTAGCGCAGGGTGAGCGAGGCGTTGAAGGCCTGGGCGTAGCGGGCGAGCTGTTCGGGCGTGGCGGGCATGGGGAGTCCTTCAGGCGCTCTGGAGCACCTGCTGGTAGAGCTCGGCGAGGGCGCGCGCCTCGCGCTCCACGCCGAAGCGGGCCTTGGCCTCCTCGGCGGCGGCGCGGCCGGCGGCCTCGGCCAGCGCGGGGGTCGACATCAGGCGGGCGAGCAGGGCGCGCAGCGCCTCCACGTCGCCGGGCGGGTAGAGGAAGCCGGTGCGGCCGTCGTCGACGACCGAGGGCAGGTAGGGCAGCCTCGACGCCACCAGGCCCGCGCCCGAGGCCATCGCCTCCAGGTGCACCATGGAGAAGGCCTCGCGGTGCGACGGCTGCGCCACGATGGAGAGCCCCTGGTACCAGCGCACGACGTCCTGCTGCTCGCCCGCGAGCACCAGGCGGCCCTTCGTCTCGGCGACCAGGGACCTGGCCCAGTCGAGGTCCGCGCCCTTGGCGAGGCCGATCAGCACCGGCGTCCAGTCGGGGTGGGCGTCGAGGAGCGGCACCAGCGCGCGCACGAAGTCGCCCTGGCCCTTCTCCGCGCGGATTCGGCCGACCACGCCGATGCCCCGGGAGCCTGGCAGTCCCAGCGCCTTCCACGCCGCGGCCCGATCGACCGGCGGGCGGAAGCGCGCCAGCGACACGCCGTGCTGCACGATGCGCGAGGGGTGCCCGGCGAGCGCCGCCACCTCGTCGTTGAGCGTCACCAGCGCGTCGACCTTCGCGAACAGCCAGCGGGTGAGCCAGCCGGGCGGGTTCGAGCCGTGCCGGGTGAAGACCAGGCGCACGCGCTTGCGCAACAGCTTGAGGGCGAGCCCCCACAGCACCTCGTTGTTCCGGTGCGCGTGCCAGATGACGTCGTCCGCCTTCGCGGCGGCGAGCACCTCGCGCGCGGTGATGCGCGGGACGCCCGCGTCGAGGAGCTCGCCCATGGCCCGCGCGTCGACCAGCGGCCGGAGCGCCGGGACGACCAGCTCGGTGTGGCTGGTGACGCCGGTGCGGCGGGGGTGGAAGTGCGGGTGGACGACGAGCACGAAGGGCCTTGTACGACAGTTCGACTGCGCCAGGCGCTTCCCCGTGCGTCCGACCGGGGCGCCGGTTAGCTCGTGGCCCCATGCTCTTCTCAGTGCTCTTCTCCGCGTCCGTCGCCGGGTTGCCGCCAGGGAGCCCGGTGCCCGCCTTCTCCGCTCCGAACCAGGACGGGAAGACGGTCAGCCTGAAGGACTTCTCCGGCAAGCCGGTGCTCATCTACTTCTACCCGAAGGACGACACCCCGGGCTGCACCAAGGAGGCCTGCGCGCTGCGCGATCGCTTCTCCCGGTTCCAGAAGGCGGGGGCGATCATCCTCGGCGTCTCGCGGCAAGACGCGGCGAGCCACCGCGCCTTCCGGGAGAAGTACCGCCTGCCCTTCGATCTCCTCACCGACAAAGACGGCGACATCGCCAAGGCCCTCGGCGTGGGCACCGTGCCCATCATCGGCGTGCACAAGCGCCAGAGCCTGCTCGTCGGCGCCGACGGGAAGCTGGCGGCCTTCTACGGCGACGTCGACCCCGAGAAGCACGCCGACGAGGTGCTCGCGCAGATCGAGAAGGCGAGCGCGCCGCCCGCCCACTGACGCCTTCCCGGCACATTTCAATTTCGTTCGGGGTGTGGTGAAGCGCTCCGCCTCATGGCTCGAACGACGCTCTCCGCTTTCCTCGCCGCCGCCGTGGCCGGCTTCTTCGCCGCGGTGGTCTCCGCGTGCGGACCTCAGGTCATCCACTGCACCCGCGCCAACTGTGGCGGCTGCTGCACCGCCGACGACCGTTGCGTCTTGGGGAACGATCTCGCGGCCTGTGGCACGAGCGGCGGGCAGTGCAAGCAGTGTGACGCGAGCCAGCAGTGCCTCTTCGGCACCTGCACCGCCACGAGCCAGGACGGCGGCACCGGCGGAAGCGTCGGCGGCGGAGCGGGCGGAGGCTCCGGCGGCTCTGCGGGCGGCGACCCCGGTACGGGTGGCGGCGCGACCGGAGGTGGCACCGGCGGGGGCTCGACGGGCGGGAGCACCGGCGGCGGCACGGGCGGCGGCGTCGACGTGAACGCGGAGATCGCCGCGGTGCGCGCGGCGGCGGACCGGGACGCGGGCAGCGTGTCGCTCCCCATCGACGGCGTACTGGTGAGCTACCTGAAGCCCTTGGTGGTGGACGCGGGCGCGAGCGATCCGGCCGGCTTCTTCGTGCAGTTCAGCACCACCGGCCCCGCGCTCTTCGTTCAGGCGGACCCCTCGACCGTGATCGGCGGCCCCCTGGCGGTGGGCGACACCGTCAGCTTCACCGTCACCAGCGTCACCCGCTCCGGCAGCCTGCGCATCGCGAGCGGCATCGACGCCTTGTCCAAGAGCTCCAGCGGCAGCCCGGTGCGGAGCCTGGTGCAGAACGCCAGCTCCACGAACCTCGGCCAGAGCGCCAACATCGACGAGCTGGAGTCGGAGCTCGTCAGCTTCACCGGGCAGATCGTCGGCAGCACCGTCTCGGCGGGCAGCGGCTACAAGGGCGCGGCCATCACCTCCCTGGGCACGCTCGCCTTGGCGGACGGCGGGAGCCCGGCGCAGCTGCGCCTGCCGCTCGATCTCGCCGCCATCGAGGACCTCACGCCTGGCTGCGCCGTGACCGTGGGCCCGACGCCGCTGTGGCGCTTCAACGCCCGCGCGCAGATCTCGGCGTGGGACCCCACCGAGGTGACCCGGGTGAGCTGCCCGGCGCCGAAGCTCCTGAGCGCCAAGGCCACCACGAGCACCGCGGTGCTGGCCTCCTTCGATCGCAACCTGGACGGCACCACCATCGCCGCCTCGGCCTTCGCCGTCGCGGGGCCCGGCCCCTCCGCGCTCACCGTGACCGGCGCGACGCTCACCGCGCCCCGGCAGGTGACCCTCACCACCGCGACGCAGAGCGCGGTCAGCTACACCCTCACCGTCGACGCCACGGTGACGGACTCGCGCGGCCAGGGGGTGGACTCGACCGCGATCAGCGCCACCTTCACCGGCATCGCCGGAGTCGTGCCCGACGCCGGCCAGCCGGTGGTCGACGCGGGCACGCCGCCGGTGGATGCGGGCTCGCCGGTGGTGGACGCGGGCACGCCGCCGGTCGACGCCGGCACGCCGGGCGTGGACGGTGGCGTGTGCGGCGCGCCGCAGGTGGTGATCAGCCAGGTGTACACGGCCGGCGGAAACGTCGGCGCGACCTGGACGACGTCCTACGTCGAGCTCCACAACCGCGGCGCGGCCTCGGCCGACGTGACGGGGTGGACCTTGCAGTACCACTCCGCCACCGGCATCGGCGCCTGGTACACGACCCCGGCGCTGACGGGCGCGAAGGCGGTGATTCCGCCCGGCGGCTTCCTCCTCGTCGCCATTCGCGCGGCCGGCACCAACGGCGCCCCGCTGTCGCCCACCGCCGACCTCTCGGCGCCGTTCACCATCTCCATCAGCCCCGCCAACGCCATCATCGCCCTGGTGCCGAGCGCGACGCTGCTCACCGCGCTGTGTCCTTCGACCGGCTTCGCGGACCTCGTGGGGACGGGAACGGCGAGCTGCTTCCTCGGTGGGACCGCGGCGCCGGCGCTGAGCGCGACGCTCGGGGCCTTCCGCAAGAACACCGCTGCGCCGAACCTGGCCTGCGTGAGCACCTCGAGCAACAGCGCCGACTTCGTCACCGCCACGCCGGCGCCCAGGAGCAGCGCCTCGGCCGCCTCGCAGTGCACCTGTCCCTGACCGGCCGGGAAGCCGGCGCCTCCGCGCGGCCCGATGTAGCCGCGATCGAGGCTCGTGCGTACAGTGTCCGTTCCCCCGTCGAACGGCCCTCGTTCGGCTTCCTGGAGGTCTCATGCGCACTTCGTCACATGTCTCCCTGATGCTCGTCGCGTGTCTGTCCGCGGTCGCCCACGGAGGCGTCGGAACGGTCACGGTGCTGGACGGCAGCGCCGAGCGAACGCCGCAGGGGGGCAAGGCGGTCGCGCTGGCGAAGGGCGCGGCGCTCGAGGCCGGCGACCTGGTGAAGGTGGCGAAGGGCAACCTGAAGGTAGTCCTCGCCGACGACAGCGTGCTGATGCTGGGCGAGGGCAGCGAGCTGCGCCTCGACGAGGCGACCTTCGCCGGCAAGGAGCGCAAGGGCGTGTCGCTCAGGCTCCTGCTTGGCGCGCTGTGGACGCACGTGACCAAGGGCGGGCGCTACGAGGTGCAGACGGAGCGGGCGGTGGCCGGCGTGCGCGGCACCACCTTCCGCGTCGACGTGCTCTCGGCCGACCCGAAGCACCCCGCGACCTGCGTCTGCGTCGGAGAGGGGAAGGTGGGCGTGTGGTCGGGCGTAGACGCCGCCGCCGACGCCAAGAAGGAGAAGGCCAGCGCTGGCGCCGGTGAGCCCCCGGCCTCGCTCTCCCGCCCCGGCTGGACGCCGCGCTTCACCGAGGTCGCCGCCAACGGCCAGCTCCTCTCCACCGGGAAGGTGGACCTGAAGAAGCTCGAGGGGCACCCGGACGCGTTCGACGCGTTCGTGCAGGCGCACCAGAAGCCCTGAGGCGGGCTCCGGCGACGTCGGGGGCGTGACTACGGCTCGCGGTACGGCACGCTGCCCTTCTGGAAGCGCGCCAGAGAGGCCTGGTCGCCTCCGCGGGCCGACGACGAGAAGCTCGAGGTCACCCGGACGCGTTCGTCGCGGCGCGCCAGCCGTGCGGGATCGTCGCGGCCGGCGCGCGGGATCTGCGCTGCGTACGGAGGGGCGGTGGCTCGCGCGCTGCACCGACGTGGAGGACATGAGGTCTTCCCACGCCGCCGCGCTCTTCATCGCAGCGTTGCTTCGCGCGCCCTGCGTCCTGGCCCAGGTCGCCCCCGGCCCCAGCGGAGCGCTCCCCTTCGACGCTCCGGAGTCCTGGGCGATGGCCTACATCGCCAGCGAGTCGCTCCTGGTCGGGAACGGCCCCCCTGCGCCCACGGGTGGCGGCAGCCTGACTCTCGGGCTGGAAATCGATCCGCTCCCGGGCCTCACCGCGAGCCAGCAGACGGTGGGGCTGGGCGGCACCAAGAAGGAAGACCTGAACCGGCTGCCGGTGTTCGCGCGGCCACGCCTCACGGTGGGCTTGCCCGGCGACGTCTCGGTCACGGTGGGCGCGGTGCCGCCGATCCAGCTCGCCGGCATCCGCCCCGCGCTCTACGCGGTCTCCGTCGGGCGGCCTCTCTTCAGCTTGCGCGGCGCGACGCTGGGCGCGCGGCTGATGGGCCAACTGGGGGGCATCGACGGCGACCTCACCTGCCCGCGCACCGCAGCCGAGGCGGGGACGGACCCGGTGGCCAACCCGTACCAGTGCGAGGCGCCGTCGAGCGATCACCTCGAGCTGCGCACCGCCAGCGCGGAGCTCTCCGGCGGCTATCGCTTCGACAGCCTCCGGGGCCTCACGCCGCACCTCGTCGTCGCCGGCAACTACCTCGACGGCAAGTTCATGGTGAACGCGCGCTACGCCGGCATCGTCGATCGGACTGTCCTCACGACGAACGGCTTCACCTTCTCCGCCGCGGCCGGCTTCTTCATGCCGTTCGGCGAGCACCTGCACGCGAGCGCGCAGGTCTTCTACTCGCCGCTCTTCGTGCGCCGGCCGCCGAGCTCCGAGCGCACGCTGGACGGGCTCCTCAACGCGCGCCTTCAGGTGGAGTGGACGTTCTTCTGACGGGGCGTTCGCGGCGCTGGGCGCCCCCGGCCGCCGGAGCTCCGCGGGCAGGGGCGGCCGGAGCGATCCGTGCGCTAGTTGTTCAGCGCGCCTTGCTGGATCCAGTCGCGAATCGAGTTCACCTCGCTCTGCGGCAGGGCCGCGAGCCCGAAGGGCATCTTCGCGCCGCAGGGGGCGGGATCGGTGAGGTTCACCTTGAGGTACAGGATGCTCGTGCCGGGGTTGCCGGGGACTACGCGCGTGCCTTGCCCCGCGCAGGCCGAGCCGGCCGCGGCCACGTTGACCAGGCTCGCGTAGGCGGTGGCCTTGCTGGTCATGTCGAGTGTGCCCTGCGTGATGCCGATGCCGGAGCTCGTGGTGTGACACGGGGCGCAGCGGTTGGCGATGATCGTCGTGTACACGGTGGTGAAGGTGACCGTGCCGCTCGCTCCGCCCGTGCCGCCGCCGGTCGCGCCACCGCCCGTGCCGCCACCGGTCGCGCTCCCGCCCGTGCCACCGCCGGTCGCGCTCCCGCCCGTGCCGCCGCCGGTCGCGCTCTCGCCCGTGCCTCCACCGGTCGCGCCTCCGCCGGTTCCACCACCGGTTGCGCCGCCGGTTCCGCCGCCGGTTCCAGTGGTCGGGCTGGGACCACAGCTCTGGGAGAAGACGAGCGCTGCGACGACGACGGCCGAGACCAGGCACGACCGGGCAATCAGCTTCTTCATAGGGGTGTTTCCCTCGTGGGAACTGCGAGAAGGCGCCGCGCGAGTGCAACTGGAGTGCCTCCTCGTTCGCCTCTCCGTCCCAGGGAGCGCCGGCGCATACGACGCAGGCTGTGCGCCAGGCGCCTTCGGGGCGAAGCGATTCCGCGAGCGCGCACCTTCCCTATGCGAAGGCTCCGCACGACTGACGTTCGCGAGCCGTGAGCGCGTGGCAATCGAGCGCTTCGCTCGGGGAACGGGCGGTCGGCCGACCCGCCGCCTCAGTCGCGCGGGCCCTCGACGCTGCTCGGGCCGCCGAACGGCCGCGCACCTCCCCGACTCGCGCTTGCACGCTCGCCCGGTCCGTGGTCTTCCGCGCCCCCGTGTCGTCCGACCTCCTCGACGATCTGAACCCGCCCCAGCGGGAGGCCGTGCTCCAAGGCGATGGGCCTTTGCTGGTGCTCGCCGGCGCGGGCTCCGGGAAGACGCGCGTCATCACCCGCCGCATCGCCCACCTGGTGCTGGAGCGAAACGTCGCGCCCTGGCGCGTCCTCGCCGTCACCTTCACCAACAAGGCGGCGCGGGAGATGCGCGAGCGCCTCGAGCAGTTGCTCGGCCCCGCCGCCAACGGCCTCACCGTCAGCACCTTCCACTCCGCCGCGGCGATGATCTTGCGCCGCGAGGCCGAGCGCGCCGGGCTCTCCCGCTCCTTCGTCATCTACGACGACTCCGATCAGATCCAGGTGGTGAAGCGCGCCATCCGCGAGGCGGGCGTGGAGGTCTCGTCCGTCACCCCGCGCGACGTGCTCTCCCGCATCGACGCGGAGAAGAACGCCGGCCGCCTCCCGGAGCAGATGCGGGTCGAGCCTCACGACGTTCGCGGCCAGACGACCCAGAAGATCTACCGCGCCTACCAGAAGCTGTTGCGCGCGGCCGACGCGGTGGACTTCGGCGATCTGCTGCTCCTCCTCGTGCAGCTCTTCCGCGACCACGAGGACGTGCGCCTGCACTACCAGCGCCGCTTCACCCACGTGCTCGTCGACGAGTTCCAGGACACCAACCCCGTGCAGTACGAGCTGCTCCAGCTCCTCGCGCCGCCGCCGGCCTCCAACGTCTGCGTGGTGGGTGACGACGATCAGAGCATCTACCGGTGGCGCGGCGCCGACGTGGACAACATCCTCGGCTTCCCCTCGACCTACGAGGGCTGCAAGGTGGTCAAGCTCGAGCAGAACTACCGCTCCGACCAGACCATCCTCGAGGCGGCGCACGCGGTCATCGCCGGCAACCGGCGGCGCATGCCGAAGAAGCTGTGGAGCGCGCGGCCGAAGGGCGAGCCGCTGGCCTTGGTCGCGGCGCGGGACGAGCGCGGTGAGGCGCAGGAGGTCGCCCGCCTCATCTTCTCGCTCCGCAACGAGGGCGTCGCCGACTTCGACTCGATGGCGGTCTTCTTCCGCACCAACGCCCAGAGCCGCGTCCTCGAAGAGGTCTTCCGGCTCTCGCGGGTGCCGTACGTGCTGGTGTCCGGCCGCAGCTTCTACGAGCGCGCCGAGATCAAGGACGCGTCGAGCTACCTGCGCCTGATGGTGAACCCGAAGTCGGACAACGATCTCGAGCGGGTCATCAACACGCCCCCGCGCGGCATCGGCGACACCACCATCGAGCGCGTGCGCGACTGGGCGGCAGACCACGGGCTCTCGCTCTACGAGGCCCTCGCCGAGCCCGCGCGCATCGAGACCCTGGGCAGCGCGGCCATCAAGCGGCTCACGGCGTTTCGCGAGCTCGTCGATCGCCTGGTGGCGCACGCCAAGACGCTCCCCGACGCCACCACCGCCACGCAGTTCATGCTCCAGGAGACGGGCATGGTCTCGCACTGGCAGGCGGAAGGCAGCGACGAGGCGCTGGCTCGGGCCGAGAACCTGAAGGAGCTCCTCACCGCCACCAACGAGTTCGACGTGCAGCGCGCGCAGCGCAAGGGCGTGGCGGAGAGCGCTCCGACCCCGCCGCCCGCGCCCGTCCCCGAGACCGTCGCCGTCGCGCCGAAGGACGCCGAGCCCGAGTCGCCGCAGGGCGATCTCTTCGCCGGCTTCGCGCCCAGGGCTCCGGCCGCGCCCGCGCTCGAGGTGCCGGTCGCGTCTTTTCCGCCGCCCGCCGCGGAGCCTGTGCAGGGGCTGTCCCTCGAGGTCGAGGCGCCGCCGCTGCAGGCCTTCCTCGAGCAGATCTCCCTGGTGGGCGACGCCGACGGCGACACCGGCGCCGGCCAGGGCCGCGTCTCGCTGATGACCCTGCACGCGGCCAAGGGCCTGGAGTTCGACGCCGTCTTCATCACCGGCATGGAGGAGGAGATCTTCCCCCACCGCCGCGCCACCGGCCCGGAGGCGTCGGAGGAGGACATGGCCGAGGAGCGGCGCCTCTGTTACGTCGGCTTCACCCGCGCGCGCCGGCGGCTGACCTGCTCGCTGGCGGCGTCCCGCACCCTCTTCGGCGAGCTGCGCTTCAACGCTCCCTCGCGCTTCCTCGCCGAGGTGCCGCAGGAGCTGTTCGGCTTCGCGGAGATCCCCGCGCCGGCGCACGCCAGCCCGCCGATGGTGCGCCGCCGCGCGAGCGACGAGGACGACTTCGGCCCGCGCGTGGACAAGAGCTACTCGCAGGACAGCTACCACCAGGGCGGCGAGGGCGAAGTGCGCGGCATGAAGGTCATGCACGAGAAGTTCGGCCGGGGCGTGGTGCTCGACGTGAACGGGCAGGGGCCGAACGCGAAGCTGACCGTGCGCTTCGACTCCGTCGGGGTGAAGCTGGTGATCGCCCGGTTCCTGACGCCGACCTGAAGCCATTCTCTTCGAGCTGGCGTGAGGCGTGCTGACACAGGCCTGTAGCGCGCCCCGTACAGCCGATTTGTCAGCGCCCCCTCGCGGGCGTTACATGGGCGCATGACTTCGCTGCACGACACAGACGACGACGTCGCGAGCTCGGAAGGCATCTCCTCGACCGCCTGGCACCCGCCGCCGCCACCGACCATCGAGGTCCCCAAGATCGAGGTGACCGAGGAGCTCCTGCGCGCGCTCCCGAAGACCGACCTGCACTGCCACCTCGACGGGTCGATGCGGCTGAAGACCATTCTCGAGCTCGGCGCGCAGCAGAAGGTAAAGCTCCCCGCGGACACCGAGGACGGCCTCGCCAAGGCCATCCACATGGGGGAGATCTGCAAGAGCCTCGAGGACTACCTGGTGGCCTTCGACGTCACCTGCTCGGTGCTGCAGACCGAGGAGGCGCTGTACCGCGCGGCCTACGAGCTGGGCATCGACGCGGGCCAGGAGAACGTCCGCTACATCGAGGTGCGCTACGCGCCGGTGCTGCACCAGGCGCGCGGCCTCAAGCTGACCGCGATCGTCGACTCGGTGCTCGAGGGCCTGCGCGCGGCGAAGCGGGAGACGCGCATCAAGTACGGCGTCATCCTCTGCGGCATTCGCCACATGTCGCCTCAGACCAGCGTGCGGCTCGCCGAGCTGTGCGTGGCCTACAAGAACCGCGGCGTGGTGGGCTTCGATCTCGCCGGCGCGGAGGCGAACTTCCCCGCCAAGGAGCACCGCGAGGCGTTCCAGCTCATTCTCAAGAACAACGTCAACTGCACCGCCCACGCGGGCGAGGCGTACGGCCCGGTGTCCATCTCCCAGGCCATTCACTACCTCGGCGCGCACCGCATCGGCCACGGGGTGCGCCTGCGCGAGGACGGCGACCTGCTCAACTACGTCAACGATCACCGCATCCCGCTCGAGATGTGCCCGTCGTCGAACGTGCAGACGCGCGCGGTCTCCGACATGAAGTCGCACCCGCTGAAGTTCTATTTCGACTACGGCCTCAGGGTGACCATCAACACCGACAACCGGCTGATCACCAACACCACCTCGACCAACGAGTTCTGGCTCGCCCACAAGGAGCTCGGCCTGTCTCTCGAGGACCTGTCGATCATCGCCGTGTCGGGCTTCAAGAGCGCCTTCCTCCCCGCGCGCGAGAAGCAGGACATGCTCAAGCTCGTGAATCAGGAGATCGAGCAGACGCTCAAGAGCTTCGAGGCGCGGCAGAAGGAAGCCCGCGAGTCGGCGCCCCGGCCGCCTCCGCGGTAGCCCGCGCGAACGGAGCGCTCGGGGGCGATCGGCGGCGATGGAGGGAATCGAGGGGCCGCGCGAGCCCCCTCGAGTCGAAGGCGCTGGGCGAGAAGCTGCTCGCGGTGAAGGGCCTCTTTGAGGGCGTGCGCGAGCAGGCCCAGCGGCTGGCGAAGGGGGAGGCGCGCTTCGCGACCCGAGCCGAGCCGAGCCCGAAGAAGGGCCCGGCGGGGCGGGGCGAGCGTCAGTTCACCCCGAGTTGGTCCACGCCGGCGTCCGAGACCACCTCGGGCGGCACGTTCACCGGGCGGCTGTTCTGCACCACGATCAGGTACTGGCCGCCGTCGGTCGCGACGTGCGGGTTCACGAAGCTGATGCCGTCGCGCCCGTTGTCGACGATGGCCTGGCACCGGAGGTTGCCCTCGAGCGTGACGTCGTCGAGGCGCACCTCGCCGCTGCCCTTGATGATGGCCACGCCGTCGCCGACCCACTCCGTGTGGCCCAGACTGATGACGACGGGGAGCTTCCGCGTCTCGCGCACCGTGGTCCCCGAGACGACCACCCCGTTCGCGCTGGAGAGCGTCAGCCCGCTCCCCGCGTTCCTTTCGATCAAGGAAGCGGCCAGGGTGAACCGCGGGTCCGCGAGCGTGCCGGAGAGGTTCAGCACGACCATCCCGAACTGGCGGTTGTCACGAATCGTCGCGCGCTCGAGTTGCACCCGCGTCGGCCCCCGCTCTCCATCGACGATGAGCCCCGCTTGGGACGAGCCGTCCACCACCAGGTCCGTGGCCGTGAGGCGGGCGCCGTCTCTGACGGAGACGCCGATGCCCGTGGCGAGGACGTGGTAGATGTCGTCGTTGCTGCGGTGCACGCCCACGTTCGAGGCCGTCGCGGCCACGCCGGAGATCGCGAGCCCGCTGCCGTTGTGCTCCAGCTCGAGCTCAGCGAGCGTGACGACGCCGTCGCAGGTCTGTCCGTTTGGGCACTCCATCCAGACTCCCATTTGTGCGTCGCGCACCGAGACCTGACTGAGCGTGGCCGGAGAGCCCAAGACCTGGATTCCGCCCCGGTCATTGCCGGTCACGGCAACGCCGTACACGCCCGATCCCTCCGCGCCGTTCACCCGCAGCACCGGCGCCGTGCCGGCGTCGGACGCAAGGTGCGCCGTGCCGGGGGTGCGCCCCAAAAGCTTTACGCCCGCGGGCACGGTGAACTCCCCGCCGTAGTCTCCGGGCTCGGCCACCACGCAGTCGCCAGCCGCGGCGCGACCCAGCGCGTCGGTGAGCGAGGCGGAGGTGGAGGCCGCGAGCGTCCGGCTGCACGTCACCCCGTGGGGCGGCGTGAAAGGGACGACGCCGTCGGGTCTCGTCGACGCGCCACACGCGGTCAGCGCCAGTGAGAAGGAGAGGGTGGCCAGGGTCGTCAGCGTCGAAGGTGCCGGAGCAGGGCGCATCGGACGGACTCTTCCACACTCCGCGGCAGATCACCCCGGCGCCGACGTCCCGCCAGGAGAACAGCGGCCGTCGCCTGTGCTAGGGCCGGGCGCATGCAGACCTTCGACCAGGTGGCGAGCTTCATCGCGCAGAACGAGGTCGGCCGCCGGGCCTGCATCGAGACGCCGTACGGCCGAAGGCTCATCTGCTACGCCGACCTCACCGCGTCGGGGCGCTACCTGCACTTCGTCGAGGCGTGGCTGCGGCGCGTGCGCCCGTTCTACGCCAACAGCCACACCGCCATCTCCACCACCGGCCGGGTGATGACGGAGCTGCGCGAGGAGGCGCGCCGGGTGATTCGCCGCTCGGTGAACGCCGGCCCCAGGGACGAGGTGCTCTTCGTCGGCGCGGGCGCCACGGCGGCGGTGAACAAGCTGGTGGGGCTCCTGGGCTGGCGCATCTCCGAGCCCCTGGAGCGCGAGCACGGGCTCTCCCGCCACATCCCCCGCGAGCAGCGGCCGGTGGTCTTCGTGGGGCCCTACGAGCACCACTCCAACGAGCTGCCCTGGCTGGAGTCCATCGCCGAGGTGGTGGAGATCGGCCTGTCGCCCAAGGGCCAGGTGGACCTCGAGGACCTGGAGCGGAAGCTGGCGCTCTTCCCCTCGCGGCCGATGAAGCTCGGGGCGTTCTCCGCGGCCTCGAACGTGTCGGGCGTGGTCACCGACGTGAAGGCGGTCGCGCGCACGCTGCACCGCCACGGCGCGCTGGCCTGCTTCGACTTCGCCGCGGCGGGGCCCTACGCCCCCATCGACATGCACCCGGTGAACGAGGCGGAGCGCATCGACGCGCTCTTCCTCTCGACGCACAAGTTCATCGGCGGCGTGGAGGGCTCCGGGCTCCTCGTCGCGCACCAGGACTTCTTCAAGACGCGCTCTCCGGAGCGGCCCGGCGGCGGCACCGTCGACTACGTCTCGAGCTTCGAGCAGGTGGCGGTGGACTACGTCGGCCGCCTCGACGAGCGGGAGGAGGGCGGCACGCCGGCCATCCTCTCCGACCTGCGCGCGGGCATCGGCTTCTTGGTGAAGGAGATGGTCGGTCCGAACCGAATCCTCGAGCACGACCTCGAGCTCGCTCGGGCGGCGATCGCGCGGCTTTCGCGGCACCCGAAGATCCACATCCTCGGCCCGACGGACGTGCCGCGGCTGCCCATCATCAGCTTCAACATCGAGCGGCTGCACCACGACTTCGTGTCCGCGCTGCTCGACCACCTCTTCGGCGTGCAGAACCGGGCGGGCTGCAGCTGCGCGGGGCCGTACGGGCACCGGCTGCTGGGCATCGATCGTGAGAAGAGCGAGCAGTACCGGGGGCAGATCAACCGCGGGCTCTTGGGCCTCAAGCCGGGCTGGGTGCGGGTGACGCTGCCGTACTACGCCTCGAAGGAGGACATCGAGTACGTGCTCTCGGCCATCGAGTTCGTGGCGGAGCACGGGCGAGAGCTGCTCTCGGAGTACCGGCTCGGCTGGCTCGACGGCGTGTGGCGCCACGTGGAGAACCCGACGACGGACGTGCGGCCGCTCGAGCTCACGGTGGACGCGCTGGTCGAGGCCGCGCAGTGCTTCGCGGCGGGAGATCACGAGCAGCCGATCTCCGAGGCCCAGGTCGCGGCGCTGCGCAGGCAGTACCTCGCCGAGGCCCATCGGGTGGCGGCGGCGGCGCGGGAGAAGGCGAAGGCGAGCGGCGTCTCGTACACGGTGAAGACCGGCAAGCCCGAGGTGGACGCGCTGGTGTGGTTCGACGCGGTGCACACCGACGCGCCGTGGGGCCAGGTGCCCGCCGCGGGGCCCCAGCGCCCGCTGCCGAGCCGGTGCGGCTTCTACACCGAGGCGGCGGTGCGACTCTGAGCCGTAGGGCGCGAAGCTCCCGAGGGGCTCAGGTCACCGTCACGCCCTTGGGGATCACCACGATGCCGCTCTCGGTCACGGTGAAGCGCTTGCGGTCCGCCTCGAGGTCCACGCCGATCTTCGCCCCGGGCGGGATGACCACGTTCTTGTCGATGATCGCCTTCTTCACGATCGCCTGACGGCCGATCTCCACGCCCTCCATGACGATGGAGTCGGCGACCTCGGCCCAGGAGTTCACGCGCACGCGAGGGCTGAGCACCGAGCGCAGCACCAGCGCGCCGGAGATGATGCAACCCTCCGACACCAGCGAGTCCATGGCGTGGCCGACGCGCTTGTTGGGGACGTCCGCGAAGACGAACTTGGCGGGAGGCAGGTTCGAGGTGGCGGTGTGAATGGGCCACTGGTCGTTGTACAGGTTGAAGATCGGCTCCACGCCCACCAGGTCCATGTTGCACTGGTAGTAGGCGTCGATGTTCCCCACGTCGCGCCAGTAGCCGCGCTCGCGCTGCCCCTGGCCGGGCACCTCGTTGGTGAAGAAGTCGTACGCGAAGACGCGCTCGTTCTTGTACATCTTGGTGAGGATCGACTTGCCGAAGTCGTGCGCCGACGCGTCGTCCTTCGCGTCCTGGGTGACCTGCTTCACCAGGGAGTCGGTGGTGAAGACGTAGTTGCCCATCGAGGCGAGGCAGCGCGTCGGGTCTCCCGGCATCGGCGGCGGGTTCTTCGGCTTCTCGATGAAGGACTTCACCCGGCCGTCGGCGTCGACGTCGAGGATGCCGAACTGGTTGCCCTCGGCGATGGGCACGGGGATCACCGCCACGGTGCAGTCGGCGCGGTTCTGCACGTGGAAGTCGAGCATGCCCCGCACGTCCATCTGGTAGATGTGATCGGCGCCGAAGCAGAAGACGTGCTCGGGGTTCTCGTCCTCGATGAGGTTCAGGTTCTGGAAGATCGCGTCGGCGCTGCCCTTGTACCAGTCCATGCCGGTGCGCATCTGCGCGGGCACCGACTCGATGTAGTGGCCGAGGAAGGCCGTCATGCGCCACGAGCGCGACAGGTGGTTGTTCAGCGAGTCGGACTTGTACTGGGTCAGCACCTTCACCCGGTACACGCCCGAGTTGCAGAAGTTCGAGAGGCAGAAGTCGATGATGCGGTAGCGGCCGCCGAAGGGCACGGCGGGCTTCGCGCGCTCGCGGGTGAGCGGATCGAGGCGGGTCCCGGCCCCGCCCGCCATGATCATCGCGAGAGTGCGGTTGACGTCGACGCGCGAGGTGGGAGCGGCCATGGCCGGAAGTGTCCCCTCGGCAGTGGGTGATGTCAGGGAAAAACGCGCCGCGATGAAACCCTAGGGGCGATGCAGAACTTGCGCGCGGGATCGGCCGCTCGGGACTGGTCAGACCCTCAGCCTAGGCTGACGAATGCGCCCCGGGGATGGCCCCTGGGAATGTGAATATGACATGAACAGCATATGAGTCTTAAGATATCGGGGGTGGGGCGTGGTGGAGGTGTTGGCGACCGAGGCGTTCGAAGAGTGGTTTCATGCGCTCGAACGAGAGGATGCGAAGCGGGTGGCACATGTCGTCGAACTCCTACGCGCGAAGGGAGTCTCGTTGGGTCACCCATACAGCAGCTCGATCCGCGGAGCTGCATGGCCGATTCGAGAACTTCGTGCGCAGGCTGGAAGAGGTGCTCTGAGAGTGTTCTACGCGTTCGACCCGGAACGACGAGCAGTTCTCCTCACTGGCGGCGACAAGTCCGGGGAGCCACGCTTCTACGAGGCGATGGTGAAGCGAGCGGAGGCGCTGTGGGTCGAGTTCCTCGAAAGCCTGGAAACCGAAAGGGTCGAAGTGCCAAAGAAGGAGGAACCTCGATGAAGACTATTCGGTGGGACGTGCTCAAGAAGGAGCGGTTTTCTGCACGCGAGATTCGCGAAATCGAGGCCGGCGCGCGGAAGGAGGCCCTCGAGTTGACGCTCAAGGAAATCCGCCAACTTGCCGGGAAGACACAGCAGGAGGTGTCCGAGCTCACGGACGTCGCTCAGAGCGAGCTGTCTCGGCTGGAGCGTCGAGATGACTTCTTGCTTTCGACGCTGAAGCGTTACGTTGAAGCACTTGGCGGCGAGATCGAGGTATTCGCGGTCTTCGGAAAGCGGCGAATTCGGCTTCGGGAGAGCTGACCGCCCAATCGCGAATGGCGATCGAGGGCCGCGCTGCTCTCGGGAGGCGCGGCGAGAAGGACCTCTGGCCCTTCCTGACCCGTGACGACTACGAACGCGCGCTAGGCACCGCGCCGTATCTGGGCGGCTCACGCTCGACCTGACCGGCGCGACCCACTACCTTCCCGCGAATGACCTCCCCCGCCGGGTCTTCCCGCCGCACGCTCCTCAAGCGCGGTCTGCTCGGCACCGGGCTCCTCGCCCTGGGCGGTGGAGGCTTCCTCGCCTCGCGCTCCTCGAAGCTCGAGCCGCCCCCGCCCGAGCCGCTGAAGGCCGTCTCCCCCGAGCAGTACGCGGTGCTGGCCGCGCTGGCCCGCCGCTTCATCCCCGATCACCCGGGCTTCCCCTCGGCCGACTCCCGGCACACCGCGCTCGCCGCCGACCGCGTCATCTCCTGGACCGACCCGTCGGCGCAGAAGGAGACCCTGCAGCTCCTCGGCCTCTTCGAGAACGCGCTCGCCGGCTTCCTCTTCGGCGGCCGCACGCGCCCCTTCACCCAGCTCTCTCCCCAGGAGCAGGACGAGGTCCTCGACGAGTGGCGAACCAGCCGCATCGCCGTGCGCCGCACCGGCTGGCTCGCCCTGCGCGCCATCGTCGTCAGCGCCTACTACGGCCAGAAGGAGACCTGGGTCGTCTCCGGCTACCCCGGCCCTCCCGCGGGTATCCACCAACCTGACGCGCCCGAGTGGCGGGGCGGAGACACCCCGCGGCCTCCCGGCCTGGGCGTGTGGACCGAGCCCGCGCCCCAGCCCGCGCCGGAGGGCTCGACGCCATGAGCGCGGGGCACATCGTCACCGGCGACGAGCTGAAGGAGAGCGCGGTGCTCGAGGCCGACGCGGTGGTCGTCGGCTCGGGCTCGGGCGGCGCCTGGGTCGCGCACGAGCTGGTGAGGGCCGGCTTGAAGGTCGTCCTCCTCGAGGAGGGCGGCTACCACACCCGCCGCGAGTTCGATCTCACCGAGGCCCGCGCCTTCCCGAACCTCTACCAGGAGCTCGGCTCCCGCACGACCGACGATCTCTCCATCACGCTGTTGCAGGGCCGGAGCGTCGGCGGCGGCACCACCGTCAACTGGTGCGCGAGCTTCCGCACCCCCGACCGCATCTTCGCCCACTGGCAGAAGCACCACGGCCTCGAGGCCCTCTCCAAGGAGTCGCTCGCGCCGCACTGGGACGCCATCGAGAAGCGCCTCCACATCGCCGAGTGGCCGCTCGAGCTCGTCAACGCCAACAACAAGGTGCTGTGGGACGGCCTGGGGGCGCTGGGCTACGAGCGCGGCCTCATTCGCCGCAACGTGAACAACTGCTTGAACATCGGCTACTGCGGCATGGGCTGCCCGGTGGACGCGAAGCAGTCGATGCTCGTCACCGTAATCCCCGACGCGGTGGAGCGGGGGCTCGACGTCTACGCCAACGTCTCCGTGCGCCGCATCGTCTGGGAGGGGCGCACCGCCTCGGGCGTCGAGGCCGACATCCTCGACCCGGCGACCAACAAGCCCACCGGCCGGACGCTCGGCGTGAAGGCGAGGGTGGTCATCGCGAGCGGGGGCGCCATCAACACGCCGGCGCTCCTGTTGCGCTCGCAGCTCGACGGCCGCGGGCTGGTGGGCCGCCGCACCTGGCTGCACCCGGTGGTCGTCACCCTCGCGGAGTTCGAGCACGACATCAACGCCTTCTCCGGCGCGCCGCAGAGCGTGTACTCGCACCACTTCGTCGATCGCGGCCCGGGGAAGATCGGCTTCTTCCTCGAGGTGCCACCGGTGCACCCGATGCTCGCCGCCATCGTCTACCCGGGCACCGGCGCGAGCTCCCAGGCCTTGATGCAGAGGTTGCCCAAGATGCAGGCGATGCTCGCCATCGCGGTCGACGGGCTGTTGCCCGAGGAGACCGGCGCCACGGTGAAGCTGCGCAAGGACGGCTACGGCCGGCACTCCATCGACTACGCCTTCACCCCCGCGCACTGGGAGGCCTTCCGCACCGCCTGCAAGGAGATGGCGAAGATTCAGTTCGCCGCGGGCGCGAAGCGGGTCATGTCGCTGCACCTCGAGCCGGTGGTGATGGAGTCGGCGAAGGAGATCGACAAGCTCGACGCCGCGCCGTGGGAGCGGCTCAGGGTGAAGGTGGTGACCGCGCACCAGATGGGCGGCTGTCCCATGGGCGCGGACGCGGCGACGGCGGTGGTGGACCAGCGCCTGCGCTACTTCGGCCTCGACAACCTCTACGTCGTCGACGGCTCGGTGCTGCCGACCGGCCTCGGGGTGAACCCGCAGGAGACCATCTTCGGCATCGCCCGCTGGGCGGGGAATCAGATCGCCGGCGTGCTCTGACCGCGCCTCAACGTGATGACGTGGCCCTTGAAGGCGTCGCCGCCCTCGAGGTGCTCTGGCGCCTTCACGTCGACGACCGCGAAGCCGAGCTCCTTCATCTTGGTGGTGAACCGCGTGCGGTGGCCGCGGTTGGGGTCGACGATGATCACCTCGACCTCGGGCGCCGCGGCGCGAGCGATGAACGCCGAGAGCGACGCCGCCATGCCGTGGTCGTAGAGCACGTCGCTGCCGAGGATGAGCTCGAACGTCCGCCCTCCGAAGGGCGCGTCGTCTTTCGCCCAGTCGGCGAGCACGAACTTCACGGGCGCGAGGCCGTTGAGCGCGCAGTTCTCGACGAGGAACTCGCCGGCGAGCGGGTGGCTGTCGCTCGCGGTGACGTCGGCGCCGCGGCGCGCGAGCACCAGCGACGCCAGCCCGAGCCCCGAGCCGACCTCCAGCACCCGCCGCCCGCGCACGTCGAGGGTCTGCGCGATCGCCGCGAGGATCCGCGCCGACGGCCAGAGGTTCCCGAACAGCGACCAATTCGCCGAGCCGAAGCCCGCGGCCTCCGCCGTCCCCTGTGGATCCCAGTACTGGTTGCGGTCCTTCAGCGAGCGGACAGTGAAGGTGGTGCCGCCGACGGTGACGTGCTCCTGTTTCGTTTCGTAGGGCGTGGTCACGGGAGACGAATCTGGCACCCTTCGACGGGCTCAGGGTAAACGGTGGGTCGGCACCCTTCGACTTCGCTCAGGGTGAACGGCAGGCCCGCTCACCCGTCCTTCGGCTCGGCCGCCCCGTCGTCCTTCTTCTTCGGCACCATCGACTGCACCCTCGGCGCCCGGCTCACGTCGGCCGAGGGGAAGGAGGCCGCGGCGTCGGTGTAGACCTTCGCGTCCGGCGCGGCAGACGCGGGCGGGGGCGGCGGCGCCTTCTTGCCCTTCTTCTTCTTCTCCGGCGGAGGCGGCGCGGCCACCACCTCGGGCGGCGTGGTCATCGCGGGCGGCGAGCCCGGCGCGGCCGTCACCTTGGCGCCGTCGCAGAACAGCCACTCCGCCTTGCCCTTCTCGTCCTCCGACGCGAAGTACACCGTCGGCGCCGACGGCTTCGCCTCGCAGATTCTGGTCTTCGCGTCCGCCGTCGCCGAGGGGAGGTTCTCCTTCCACCGGGCCAGCGCCGCCTTGGAGCGCAGCACGCCCGCCAGCCCCTTGAGGCTCGCCAGCCGATCGGTCGCCTTCTTGTTGAGCGCCATCGCCTTGTCGAAGCCGGTGAAGGTGCACGCCGACTTCTTCGACTGCTCGATGGCCTGCGCCTCGAGCGACAGCGCCACGGGGAGCACCGTCTCGGCCTTCTCGAGCAACTCGAGCTGCGCCGGCGTCCACACCCCCTCCGGGCCGCCCGCGGTCTGCGCCAGGAACTCGGTCAGCACCGCGCTCATCGCGTCGACGTCGCTCTGCAACACCGCCGGGTCCACCAGGCACACGTCCGGCAGGTTGCTCCAGTCGCGGTAGCCGGCCTTGAACCCGCCGAGCTGCACGAACGCCGCGGGGGGAGGCTGCACGATCCGCTTGGTGCACCCTGCGCCGGCCAGGATCACCACCGCGATTCTCAACGAGATCAAGCGCATGAGGGCGGACCGTAGCATGCTGTGCTTTCATGTGAGGACGTCATGGCGTCGAACGAAACTCGCATCACGAAGATCAAGAAGGATCTCACCGTCTCCAGCGAGAGCTGCCTCGTGCAGATCTACGGCCCCGAGCTCGGCAAGAAGTGGGTGCTCGAGGACGACGTCACCACGCTGACGCTCGGCCGCGAGGACGAGAACGACATCGTCATCGATCTCGACAACGTCTCGCGCCGGCACGCCTCGGTCTACGGCAAGGGCGGGAAGTTCTACGTGAAGGATCTCGGCTCGACCAACGGCACCTACTTGAACGAGGACGAGGTGAGCGCCGAGACGGTGCTGCGCTCGGGCGATCTGGTGAAGGTCGGCGGCGCCGTCTTCAAGTACCTCTCCGGCGGCAACATCGAGACCCTGTACCACGAGGAGATCTACAACCTCACCATCTGCGACGGCCTCACGCAGATTCACAACAAGCGCTACTTCCTCGAGTACCTCGAGCGCGAGATGGGCCGCTGCCACCGCTACAACCGCAGCCTCTCGCTGGTGATGTTCGACATCGATCACTTCAAGAAGATCAACGACACCAACGGGCACCTCGCCGGCGACTACGTCCTGCGCGAGCTGTGCGCCCAGGTGAAGCCGCGCATCCGCCGCGAGGAGTGCTTCTCCCGCTACGGCGGCGAGGAGTTCGCCGTGGTCATGCCCGAGGCCGGCGGCGAGAACGCCAAGAAGCTCGCCGAGAAGATCCGCAAGCTGGTGCAGGACCACCGCTTCCGCTTCGAGGACAAGGACATTCCCGTCACCATCTCCCTCGGCGTGGCCGACCTCACCGGCGACATGACCGAGCCGATGCAGTTCATCAAGGTCGCCGATCAGAACCTCTACAAGGCCAAGAACGGCGGGCGGAACCGGGTGGTCGGGCCGTAGCTACAGCTCCACCCGCACCGAGAGCCCCGCGCCGAGGTACCGGTCGGTCGCTCCCGACGCGACGTAGACGTCTGTCGGCTGCGCCTGGAAGCTCAAGATGTTCAGGGTGAGCTCTCCGGTGGCGGCGAGCCACACCGGGCCGGTGAGGTGCACCGCCACGCCCGCGTTCACCTCGAAGCCGAAGTTCGAGCCCTTGTTGAAGAAGGCCGGCGAGATGACGTCGCCCGACGACAGCACCGGAAGAGCGCTCGCGCCCGCCCACAGCCGCAGCGTGTCCTCGAGCACGCTCCCCTCCACCGTCGCTCCGAGGCGAAGGCCGAGGTAGGCGAGGTTCGGCAGGCCGTCGAGCTTCGCGCCGCTCGCGGCGGGCGACACCGTGAAGGCCTGGTAGCGAAAGCCCAGGCGCGGAACCACGAAGAAGCTCGAGACGGGGAAGCGCCAGCGCGCGCCCAGGTCGGCCCGCACCACCGAGGTCGGAAACTCGGTCGGGTCGTTCAGCTTCCGCGACTTGAGCCACGCCTGCACGTCGAGCGCCCCCTCGAAGCCCAGGCCCGCCAGCGGCCCCGATTGCGTCACGAAGGGGAAGACCTCCACGCCGAGGCGCGGCGTCGGGTAGATGGGCAGGTCGTAGCGGCGCAGGTTCCCCGACGCGGCGCCCGAGTAGTCGAAGTGCCGGTTCAGCACCGCGAGCCCCGCCCACGCCATCACGCGCGGCGCGCTCCCGTCGCCCTCGGCCTCCGGAGGCGGCGGCGGTGTCTCGTCCTCGGCGGGCAGCGCGCGTGGCTCGTCGCCGGACAGACGCAAAGGGGCGGGCGCGTCTCCTGGCGCCTTGGCCCGGCCCACCGGCCGGTCGCCGTCCTCCGCCGCGGTCTCGCCTCCGCCGCGCTTGAGGAAGGGGCTCACCATCGCCGCCGCGTCGCTCACCTGGCGCTGCCAGAGGGTGCCGCCCTCCATCGGGAAGGTCTTCGAGGCCTTCGGCTTGCCCGGCCCGGTGACGACCTCGAGCGTGAGCACCTCGCCCTTGCCCTTCTTCGCCACCGCGCCGGCGAGGAAGACCGAGACGCCCGCGCGCCTCGCCTTCTTCCAGTCGGGCTTGCCGCCGCTGCTCACCTCGCCGCAGGGCACGCAGTCGGCGGAGTCGCAGAGGGCCTCCGAGAGCTGCTTCTGCACCGAGGCCGCGCCGGCGCCGGTGATGGGCCCGACCGAGAGCTTCTGCGCCTGCGCCGGAAGCGCCACGAGCACGAACAGCCACAACCACCGGGTGCCGGTGCAGCGTCGAGTCGTCCTCATGGGCGGAAACGAGTCTAACCGCCCGGGCGTGCTAGGAAAGGGAACCGTGTCCACTCCGAACCCGGCTCTGGAGCAGTTCATCCGCGGTATTCCGCTCTTCCGGTTCGTGGGCCCCGAGGACATCGCCGAGGTGTTGGGCCTGCTGCGGCCGATCGATCTCAAGGCCGGCGACGTGCTCTTCCGCGAGGGCGAGCCCGGCAAGGCGATGTGGGTGCTCACCGACAAGGCCGAGGTGACTGTCTCGTCCACGGGCGGCCAGGGCAAGCCGGTGGTGGTGGCCTACGCGAAGAAGGGCGACGTGCTCGGAGAGATGGCGCTCGTCGACGACGGCCCGCGCTCCGGCACCGCCATCGTCACCCAGGAGGGCCACGCGCACCAGATCGACGCCCAGGCCTTTCACGCCATGCGCGACACCTTCGTGCCGGCGGCCTTCAAGGTGCTCAGGAAGATCGCGCTCGACCTCTGCCTCCGCCTGCGCATGACGAACGAGCGCATCGTCACCTCCAGCGCCACCTCGCTCGAGTCACCGGTGATTCCGGCGGTGGGTCGCCCCGCGCCGGGGGACCTCGACGCCTTCCCGCCCTTCCGCGCCCTGCCGGCGCTGGTGAAGCTGGCCCTGTCGCAGAAGCTCGAGGTCGTGAAGCTGGAAGGGCTCACCCCCATCTTCGGCGAGGGGGAGCCGGGCGACAGCGCCTACTTCATCGTCGACGGCGAGGTGACGGTCGGCCGTAACGGCAAGACGCTCGCCAACCTGCCGGCCGGCACGATGTTCGGCATCGTGGCCTGCATCGACGAGGGCGTGCGCTCGGCGAGCTGCGTGAGCACCGGGCCCGCGACGCTCTTCCGCATGAGCAACCGGGACTTCGATCAGCTCTTCGACTCCGGGCACCGCTTCGCCTTCCAGCTCGTCGATCTCATCACCCGCCAGCTCGTGCAGCACGTGCGCGACGCCAACACAATGATCCCCAGGCCTGGGAAGACGGCGGGGCAGGCCAAGACCGGCAAGGCCTTGCCCGGCGCGCTGCCAACCGAGGCCACGCCCGGCGACCTCGACCTCATCCCGCTGGAGCTCGAGCTCGACCTCGAGGCCCAGACGGCCCCTTAGGCTCTGGAATCCCTGGGGAAAGACGGGGGGTTGCTTTCGGGGGCCCAAGTCCTTAGGTGAGGGACCAGGAGACATGATGAGCGTCAACATCCAACTCGAGTGGACCCCCAACCCGTCGACCCTGAAGTACGTCGTCGACCTGCCGCTCTTGCCGCGCGGGGCGATGAACTTCCCGCAGAGGGAGCTGGCGGAGCAGAAGTCGCCCTTGGCGAGCAAGCTCTTCGGCATCAAGGGCGTCACCGGGGTGATGGTGGGCACCAACTTCGTCACCGTGACCAAGGGCGACGAGGGCGAGTGGGACGAGCTCAACGACGGCGTGATGCTGGCGCTCTCCGATCACCTCACCGCGAGCCAGCCGGTGCTGACCGCCGAGGCGATGGACGCGTTCACCAACGCCAAGGCCGCCACCGGCACCGACGTGGAGCAGCGCATTCGCGACATCCTCGACACCGAGATTCGGCCCGCGGTCGCCATGGACGGCGGCGACATCACGCTCGATCGCTACGAGAACGGTGTGGTCTTCGTGCACATGCAGGGCAGCTGCAGCGGCTGTCCTTCCTCGACGGCGACCCTGCGCATGGGCATCGAGACGCGCCTGCGCGAGGCGGTGCCGGAGATCTCCGAGGTCGTGGCGGTCTGACGTGAGCGGCGGTGGCGAGGGGAAAGCCCGGGAGCGAGTCGACGCCAGGCACGTCCGGCGCGAGCTCCTCGAGAACCAGTCGCCGGAGCTGCTCAAGACGCTGCACCTGTTGACCCGCGAGGGGCACCTCAACGCCGACGCCCGCCGGAAGCTCAAGCAGGTGAACCACCTGGTGGGCCTGCTCACGCCCGCGCTCGACGACGCCTTCGCGCGCTTCGGCGAGCCGGTGGTGGTCGACGTCGGTGCGGGGAACTCGTACCTGGGCTTCGTGCTCGCGGAGCTGTTCTTCAAGGACGTCACCAAGGGCGAGCTTTTGAACGTCGAGTCCCGGAAGGATCTGGTGGACCGGAGCGTCGAGCGGGCGAAGGCGCTCGGCTACGGGCGCATGCGCTTCGTGCAGGCGGCGATCGACGTGGCCCAGACCCCGGCGCGCATCAACGTGCTGACGGCGCTCCACGCCTGCGACACCGCGACCGACGACGCCCTGGTGATGGCGGTGCGCCACAACGCCGACGCGGTGGCGGTGGTGCCCTGCTGCCAGGCGGAGGTCGCGCAGCAGCTGAAAGACGCGAAGGCCAAGGTCGACTCTCCGGCCGCGCGAGCGCTGTTCGAGCACCCCTGGCACCGGCGGGAGCTGGGCTCGCACCTGACCAACGTGATCCGCGCGCTGGCGCTCGAGGCGCTGGGCTACCAGGTGACGGTGACCGAGCTGGCGGGGTGGGAGCACTCGCTCAAGAACGAGCTCATCCTCGGGAGGAAGGTGAAGAAGGAGAGCCGCGAGGCGAAGGCGCAGCTCAAGGCCGTGCTGGACACGTTTCAGGTGCGGCCGAAGCTGGTGCGGGTCTTGGCGAGCGAGCTGGGGCTCGACGCTCCCGCGGGCGCGCCGGGGTAGCTGCTACCCATTCCGTCATTTTTCTTGGAGGAATGACGACGTGGTCGTCAAGGGCACCGTCCCGCGAGTCCTCCAGCCGCCGCAGCAATCCCTCTTTCACCTCGGGCCTCGCGGGAGCGGCAAGAGCACGTGGATCCGGTAGCGCTTCCCTCGCGTGTCGCGAATCGATCTGCTCTCTCCTCGAGCGCGGGACGCTCTGACGGGCAGGATACGGGGAGGTGCCGCCGCTGGAGCCCGCTCGGTCGCCGTGGTCTGCTTGCCGCTCTCTCGGGGGTGAACCGTGGGCTTCCTCAACGCCGCCCCGCTCACGGCGTCGCCCGAGTGCGAACGCCAGCACGCCCTCTGGCGGCCCCTCGGGTTCGAGGCGCCGTGCGTGATCATGGTGGGCGAGCCGAGGGCCCGCCTCTCCGCTGCCTGGGACTCCACCGGCGATCCACGCCCGAGGCGTGCAGAGCCGTGAAGTCTCTGTGCTCGACCCGCGCGGCGATTCGGCGCAACCTGCCGGGGTGTCACACTCCGAGTCGCTCTTCGCCTCCTGCACGCCGGGCCTCGAGTCCGCGCTCTTCGAGGAGTGCGTGGAGCTGGGCTTCGAGGCCAAGGCCGTCACCGGCGGCGTCGAGCTCGCAGGTCCCGCCGGCCTCCACGCGCGCGCGAACCTGTGGCTGAGGACGGCGAGCCGCGTGCTCCTCCGCGTGGCCGTGGTGCAGCGCGACCGGGAGCTCGAGCGCGTGTCGCTGGTGCCCTTCTTCGGCCGCGACGCGGCGGTGCGGCTCCACGTCTCCGGAGAGGAGGGGACGCGCGAGGCCCAGGCGGCGCTGCAGAGGCGGCTGCGGCTGGTGGCGGCGGGGAAGGGCGATGAGGACGGACGCACTTCGACGGGCTCAGTGCGAACGGAGGGGAACGAGCCCTTCGACCTCTTCCTCCGCGGCGAGAAGGGCCGCCTCACGCTCTCCGTCGACACCTCCGGCGAGCTCCTCCACTTTCGCGGGTACCGGCAGGAGGTCGGCAAGGCGCCCTTGCGCGAGACCCTCGCCGCCGGGGTCTTGCGCCTCGCCGGCTGGACCCCCGGCACGCCCCTGTGGGACGTGATGTGCGGCTCGGGCACCTTCCTCATCGAGGCCGCCGAGTGGGCCCAGGGCCTCGCGCCCGGGCGCAACCGCCGCTTCGCCTTCGAGCGCTTCGCCTCGCACGACGCTCCTGCCTTCGCCTCGCTGCCGAGGACACGGCCAGCCGCCCCCGCCTCGCCCTTCCTCGGGTCCGATCTCAACGCCGGCGCCCTCGGCGTCGCCCGCCGCAACGCCCGGCGCGCCGGGGTCCTCGACGCGCTCACCCTCGAGCGCCTCGACGCCACCAAGCTCGCGCCGCGCCCCAACGTCGCCCCCGGCCTGGTCCTCGCCAACCTCCCCTACGGTCGCCGCGTGGCCGAGAAGAGCGAGCTCGCCGGCCTCTACCGGGCGGTGGGCCGCGCCCTGTGCCGCGCGACCCCCGGCTGGCGCTTCGCCTTCCTGCTCGAAGAAGGGGCTCTGCTGCTCGGGCTTCCAATCGAAACGGATGCTTCTGTTGCGAACGGAGGCCTGCACTGTCATGTCGTCAGTGGTCACCTTCCCAAGACCGGATGACCTACCCATGAGCGTCAAGATCGAAGTCCACCTGGGAAGTCTCATCGACGGGAACGAGTCGGTGCTGGTCAACGGCTCGAACACCAACGTCGTGTTGGGCAGCGGCGTCTCGGGCGCCATTCGCCGCGCCTGCGGCCCCAAGTACCAGGCGTACCTCACCGACGAGCTGAAGAAGCACCGGGGCGGCTCGATGGCGCCGGGCGAGGTCTTCGTCAGCAACGCCGGCATCCACCCGCGGGCCAAGTGGGTCGTGCACGCGGCGGTGATGGACTACCGCGACGGCATCGGCGTGAAGTCCATGCCCTCCCTCGAGACGGTGCGCCTCTGCGCCGAGCACCTGTGGGCCGCCATCGAGACCCTGCCTGACACCCGAAAGCACTCGGTGGCCATGGTCGCCTTGGGCGGCGGCACCGGCGACCTGGGCGTGGTCGAGCCCACCCGCATCGAGGCCGAGACGCTCAAGGCGCATCTGGGCATGCACCCCCAGAGCCGCATCGAGCGCGTCGTCTTCTACGGCTACCTGGAGCACGAGTACGAGGCCATCGCCGGAGAGGTGGCCAGGCACTGGCCGGAGATCGTCTCCACGCTCCCGCCCTCCGTCCGGCAGCGGCTCAAGCTCTAGAAGAACGGGTCGTTGGATCCCCAACATCTACTTCGCTTCTTGCGGCGCCCCTCGTCAGGTCGGTAGAGAGGCGGCATGTCCGTCTCCCACGCCCTCGAACACTTCGCCTCGAAGAAGACCTCTTACCTCGAAGATCTGAAGACGCTGGTGCGCATCCCCTCCGTCTCCTTCGACGGGTTCGATCGCAAGCAGGTGCGCGCGAGCGCCGAGGCGACGGTCAAGCTGCTCCAGGCGCGCGGCTTCGAGCACGTGCAGATCCTCGAGGTCGAGGGCGCTCACCCCTACGTCTACGGCGACTGGCTCAAGGCGCCGGGGCAGCCGACCCTGCTGCTCTACGCCCACCACGACGTGCAGCCGGCCGGCGACGCGAGCCTGTGGAAGTCGCCCCCCTTCGAGCCCACCGAGCGCGACGGGCGCCTCTACGGGCGCGGCACCGCCGACGACAAGGCGGGCGTGGTGGTGCACTCCTCGGCCGTCGACGCGTGGCTCAAGACCAAGGGGGCGCTGCCGCTCAACGTGAAGATCGTCGTCGAGGGCGAGGAGGAGATCGGCAGCGAGCACCTCGCGGCCTTCGTCGCCAAGTACAAGGACATGATGAAGGCCGACGCCCTCATCATCACCGACACCGGCAACTACGAGACGGGCGTGCCGAGCGTGACCACCGCGCTGCGCGGCCTCATCACCGTGGACGTCGAGGTGAAGGCGCTCAAGCAGTCCCTGCACTCCGGCATGTGGGGCGGCCCGGTGCCCGACCCGGTGATGGGCCTGTGCAAGATGCTGGCGTCGCTGTCCAACGCCGACGGCTCGGTGAACCTGCCGGGCATCGCGGAGAAGGTGAAGCCGCTCACCAAGGAGGAGAAGCAGTCGATCAAGGATCTCCCCGGCGACGTGGCGCACTTCCGCAAGCAGGCGGGCATGCTTTCGGGCGTGCAGCTCCTCGGCGGCGACAAGCACCCGTGGGAGACCAACTGGCGCCAGCCCTCCATCGCGGTCAACGCGATTCAGGCGTCGAACAAGAAGGACGCGCGCAACATCATCTGCGAGTCGGCGTGGGCCCGGGTGGGCATCCGGCTGGTGCCGAACCTCGATCCCGCCGAGGTGCAGAAGACGCTGGTGGCCGCGCTGAAGAAGTCCGCGCCGTGGGGCCTGGAGGTCGAGGTGACCGAGGGGCAGGGCGTGAACTGGTGGTACACGGATCCGGCCGGCCCGGCGTTCCAGGCGGCGTTCCGCGCGCTGGAGAAGGGCTTCTCGGCCAAGGCGGTGGCCATCGGCTGCGGCGGCACCATCGGCTTCGTCGAGCCCTTCACCACCGCCCTCGGCGGCGTGCCCGCGCTGCTCATCGGCGTCGAGGACCCGTACACCAACGCGCACTCCGAGAACGAGTCGCTGCACCTGGGCGACTTCGACAAGGCGATCAAGAGCGCGATCATCCTCTACGACGAGCTGGCGAAGGCCCTGGCGAAGTAGTCGCCTTCAGGCTCGCAGATCAGTCGGAGCCCGAACGCCCTGGGCGGCGGTCGGGTTCGCTTCTTGCTGATTCAATCTCCCGAGCGGACGAGCGAAGTGCTCCCCGTTCAGTCTGGTGATTGGAGGTCAGCGAAATGGCCGCCCGTGTGGCTTTCATCGTCGATGAGCAGTTCGAGGACGCCGAGTTCCGCGTTCCGTACGACCGACTCCTGGACGCTGGCTACGAGGTGGTGATCGTCGGGCGCGAAGCGGGGAAGCTCCTGAAGGGGAAGAAGGGGAGAGAGACGATCACCACCGAGAGGTCGATTCGGGACGTGTCGGCCGGGGACTTCGACGCGCTGGTGATCCCCGGAGGCTACTCGCCCGATCACCTGCGGCAGGACCCGGACATGGTCGCGTTCACCCGGGACATCTTCACCGCGGGCAAGCCGTTGGCAGCCATCTGCCACGCCGGCTGGATGCTGGCCGAGGCCGATCTTCTGGACGGGCGCACGGTCACGTCGTGGCCGTCCATCAAGACCGACCTCGTCAACGCCGGCGCGCACTGGGTCGATCGCGAGGTCGTGGAGGACGGGAACCTGATCACCTCGCGCAAGCCCGCCGACCTGCAGGCCTTCTCGGAGACCATTCTTCGGCAGCTGAAGGGCCGCGCCGCGCAGGCGCACTCGGCCGAGGCGCCGCTGCACTGAGCCCGCAAAGGCGAACGCCACGCCCCACTCACGCGGGACGTGGCGCTCGGGTGCGCCGGGGCGGTCGTTCCTCGGCGCGGGGGCGCTCCGAACGCCGCGAGGAGGAGGGGAGACCTCGCGGCAGGTGCCTCGGAGCGCGGTTCAGCTCACGGCGCGCAGGTGCCGTTCAGGCAGCGCTCGCCGGTGGGGCAGTCGCAGTTGGTGGTGCAGACCACCGCGGTGGGCGGCAGGCAGTAGCCGATGCGGCAGACCAGGCCCGGCGCGCAGGGGACGGCCTGCGTGCACTGGGTCCGGCAGGTGCCGTCGACGCAGTCCCTGCCGGAGGGGCAGTTGGCGCCGGTGCTGCACGAGCCGGTCGGGCGCGTCTTGCAGAGGCCACCCTGGCAGGACTCGGTCGAGGCGCAGTCGGTGTCGGCGGTGCAGCCGTAGAAGCACTTCGAGTTCACGCACCAGCCGCCGAGGCCGCAGTCCGCGTTGAAGGTGCAGGTGGCGGGAGGCGGAGGACGCACGCCGCCGTCGGTGTGGCCGCCGCTGCCGCCCGTGCCGCCGCCGGTGCCGGTGCCGCCGCCCGTGCCCGGGGAGCCGCCCGTGCCCGCGCCGCCGCCCGCGCCGGTGTTGCCACCAGTGCCGGAGCTCGGGCTGCCCGCGTCGACCTTCGGGGTGGCGGTGCAGAAGCCGGCCTGACAGGTCGAGCCGGTGCTGCAGTCGCGGTCACCCGAGCACGGCCGCACGCAGTAGCCGTTGATGCAGAAGTCGAGGCCGCACTGCGAGGGCGCGGAGCAGGTCTTCGGGTTCTCGGGGATGGGGCGGCAGGAGCCTCCGAGACAGAACTCGCCGTCGTGGCACTCGTTCGAGTCGCTGCAGACCACCGTGCACTGCCCGTTGATGCACGCCGAGCCGAGAGAGCAGTCGTTGCTGGTCTGACACTGGTCGAGCTGAGTGCAGGTACCCGAGCTGCAGCTGCAGGTCTTGTCGCAGTCGGCGTGGCGACCGCACGGCAGGCGATGGCCGTCGTAGTCGATGAAGGTACAGGCGGTGAACGCGAGGGGCAGCATCAGGGCCAGCAGGCGAAGTCGGTGGGGCATGGAGGTCGTCCTTGTGAAGTGCGGTGAAGGTGGCCGCACATGCCCGTTCGGTTGCTGAGGTCGGAAGATGCGATCCAGGTGCCCGAGCGAATTTCGCGAGGAATTCCGCGGCTGGGGAAAAGTGGCTCGGGGTGGATCGGAGTCGCGAGGTGAGGCAACCAATGAGCTCGCTAGGCGCCTACGCTGCTGTCCGATGACCCTGTCTGCGCTCGAGTCTGACGTTCTTCGGATGCTCCTGGAGGGAGACCACCCGGTGCTCGGGCAGCCGAGGGCTCAGCTCGAGACCGCGCGAGCGGTGAGCCGGGAGCTCTCCGGGGTTGGGTTCTTCACGGAGTTTGTTCAGTTGGGTTGACCGAGGCGCTGCTCGACTCAGGCGTCCTTCTGGTGCTCCGAGGCACCTGCGCGATTCGCGTTCGGCGACGCGGTGAACGCGCAGGTGGCCCGTTCAGCTCACTCCCTGCGCGCTAGAAGCGCAGGCACATGCAGACGACGGCGTCCTTGGTCGTGTTCCAGTTCGTGATGGAGCCGTTCGGCACCTGCGCGCACGGAAGGAAGAGCCCGTTGAGGTTCGACGGGACCGTCGAGCCGGAGCCCAACGCGATCTTGGAACCAATGCAGGTCCCCGAAGTGCCCCACGAGGCCGCGAGGTCGCTGCAGAACGTGTCGCAGCTGACGGTGCCGTTGTCGCCGCCCTTCACCGCCACGGTCGCCGGGAACGCACCCGCTGGGCCGGTCGGTCCCGCAGGGCCAGCCGGGCCCGCTGAGCCGGCCGCGCCGGCCGCGCCTCCCGGACCCGTGGGGCCCACCGCGCCCTGCGGGCCCTGCGGTCCGGTGGGGCCCGCGGGACCAGTCGTGCCGATCGGACCCTCCGGACCGGTCGAGCCGGCGACACCGTCAGCACCCTTCGGACCGGCCGGACCGGCGGGACCAGCAGGGCCTGCCGGGCCTGCCGAGCCTGAGCAGGCGGCGCCCAGCAACACGATTGCACCAATGAGCGCGCTCATTCTGCACGCCGCGAGACCAATTCCCCTCATGATGGTACCCCTCCTCAGGTGACTGGAAGAGCACGCGCTCTTCGCGAGTCTGGCCGGCGACGATACTTCCTCGGGGACCCTTGGGACAGTGCGCGTCTCACGGCGGAGGCTCTCCGACCCCGGCCTCGTCGTTCCGCGCGCCTCGTCTCGATCTGCTTGGCTCCAATCAGGAGTCGTTCGACGGCGAAGCCGGAATCGGCCGCCCGGCCCGCGCCAGCATCTTCACCGTCGTGCGCTCGGTCAGCGTGACGCCATCGCCGCGCGGCTCGGTCTCGTCGATGCCGATGACGTCGCCGCGCTCCAGGTAGAAGAACGGCTTGTTGAGATCGTTCCGGTGGCGCTCCTGCAGCGCGAGCCCCACGCGCCCGTCCGGCCCGCAACCCATGTAGCGCTGCCGCCCCTTGCCCTCGAGCGGCTCGGACACGATGCGGAACACCTTCCCCGGCGGAGGCTCGGCCCACGCCTCACCCTTCGGCGCCAGCGCCAGGTACGCCATCTTCAGCGTCTCCTTGTGCAGGCCGGCGGCCTTGGCGATCGCCTGCGTCAGCCGCGGCAGCTCCCACCGCCGCTCGGCGTGGCACCAGTCGCTCTCCTTCACCAGCGCCGGGCACGCGCCTCGGAACAGGCACGGCGCGCGCACCGAGAAGCCCTGCGACACCAGCCGATCGCGCACCTGCAACAGCGCCCGCGACGTCTCCCGGAGCGCCGGCTCGATGATCACCAGGCTGCCCTTGGGCTTCACCCGCTCGGCCACCTTGGCCACGAACTCGGCCCGCTTCGCGATGTCGCCGGCGAACAGCTCGTTCACCACGTGCCCCATGGTGATGGTGTCGAAGGAGCCCTCGGGCAGCGGCCGCTCCGGGCTCCACTCGCGCGTGCCCATCGGATCAGCCGCCTCCAGCGCCAGCGCCTTCGCCAGGTCCAGCGCCGCGCGACTCCGGTCCGCCGCGACGACGTCCCGCGCGCCCGCATCCTGCGCCGCGAACGCCAAGGGGCCCGGGCCCGAGCCCAGGTCCAGCACCGACCCTGGCCGATGCGGCAGCTCGGACAACGTCGAGCGCGCCTGCGCGTAGCTGATGGGCCAGTAGAAGAGCAGGTACGCGCCCAAGAGCCGCGGGTCGTCCATGTACCGCGCGCCGGCGAGCTCGCGCTCCCGCGTCAGCCCGTGGGAGAGCGTGCGCACGCCCGCGCCGACTTCCTTCAGCTCCTCGGCGGTGAGCCCGTCCTCCGGCACGTCGTCGACTTGCGGCTCGAAGCGCGGCCGCCCGGAGTGCCCGTGAAAGCGCCCCTGCTGTCGCACCTTGGGCGCCGCCGCCTGGCCGCGCGAGCGCCGGTGCCTGCGCCACACCGCGAGCAGGCGGGGAATCCACTCCTCGAGGTCGCGGGTCGCGTCTCCGGACATGACTCGAGCCTCTAACAGATGACCTGCGCGCGCGACCGGGTTAATGGGGGAGCCCCCCAATGACCGCCGCCATCCACGTGAAGGGGCTCAAGAAGTCCTACCGGGTCCACAAGCGCCCGCCCGGCATCGCCGCCGCGCTGCGCTCGGTCTTCCACCGCACGTACTCCGAGGTGGCCGCCGTCGACGGCATCGAGTTCGACATCGAGGCCGGCGCGCGGGTCGGCTTCCTCGGCCCCAACGGCGCGGGAAAAACCACCACCTTGAAGATGCTCGCCGGGCTGCTCCACCCGAGCGCCGGCGAGCTCTCCGTCGACGGCCACCTGCCGCAGCGCCGCGAGGCCGAGTACCTCAAGAAGATCATGCTGGTGATGGGCCAGAAGCAGCAGCTCATCTGGGATCTCCCGCCCGAGGAGACCTTCGAGCTCAACCGCGCCATCTACGAGGTCCCCCGCGACGTCTACGAGCGCCGCATGAAGGAGCTCGCGGACCTGCTCGAGCTCGGCGATCTCGTCCAGCGCCCCACGCGACAGCTCTCGTTGGGCGAGCGCATGAAGTGCGAGCTGGCGGCGGCGCTGGTGCACGGGCCCAAGGTCCTGTTCCTCGACGAGCCCACCATCGGCCTCGACGTCTCGATGCAGGTCGTCATTCGCGACTTCGTGAAGCGCTACAACGAGCGCACCGGCGCGACCCTCATCCTCACCAGCCACTACATGGACGACGTGGCCGCGCTCTGCCCGCGCGTCATCGTCATCGACAAGGGCAAGCTCTCCTACGACGGCGCGCTCGACGAGCTGGTGAAGAAGGTGCGCCCGGAGAAGCGGCTCACCTTGCGCTTCTCGAAGCCCGTGGCGCGCGAGGACCTCGAGCCCTTCGGCGCGGTGGTGAAGCACGACGCCGCGCAGGCCACGCTGCAGCTCAAGCAGGACTCGGTGAACGACGTCGTCGGCCGCGCGCTGAAGACCCTGCCGGTGATGGACCTCACCGTGATGGACCCGCCGCTCGAAGAGGTGATGAGCGAGCTGTTCTCCCGGAGCCGCGCGAGCCAGAAGCCCGCCGCGAGCGAAGAGGGCGAGTGGTGAGAGGCTGGCGCGCCATCCCCACCATGCTCCGCGTCGGGCTGGCGGAGGCCGTCGCCTATCGCGCGGAGATGATCGTCTGGGTCCTCGCCACCACGATGCCCCTCATCATGCTCGTGGTGTGGACCGCCATCGCCGAGGTCGCGCCGGTGCAGGGGCTGCAGGGCACTTGGAGCTCCAAACGCTTCGTCGCCTACTTCCTCTCGGTCTTCATCGTGCGCCAGCTCATCTCGGCGTGGGCGGCGTGGCAGATCAACTACGAGGTGCGGCAGGGCGTGCTCTCGATGCGCCTCTTGCGCCCCATTCACCCGGTCATCTCGTACCTGGTTGAGAACGTCGCCTACATGCCCTCGCGGCTCTTCATCACCGTGCCCATCGCGGTGGTGCTGGTGCTCAGCGGCGGCGCGGAGCACCTCTCGCACCGCCCGCTGATCTGGGTGGCGTGGCTCGTCTCGCTGCTCGGCGGCTGGCTGGTGGCCTTCTTCGCCAACTGCGCCATCGGCGCGCTCAGCCTCTTCATCGACAGCAGCGTGAAGGTGATGGACGTGTGGCTCGCGGGCTTCTTCGTGTTCTCGGGCTACCTCTTCCCCGTCGACCTCTTCCCGCCCTGGCTGCGCGTCATCTCGGAGTGGCTGCCGTTCCGCTCGCAGATCGGCCTCCCCGTCGAGCTCATGACCGGCGCGCACGACGACGGCGAGCTCTGGGGCTTGCTCGCGCGGCAGTGGGGCTGGGCGGCCTTCTTCATGGCGCTGACCTTCTTCCTGTGGGACCGCGGCATTCGCCGGTTCCAGGCCTTCGGGGGCTGAGTGAGCCCCTGGCGCGCTCCCGTCCGCTACCTCGCGCTGCTCACCCGGCAGCTGCGCACCAGCGCGCTGTTGACCGCGCAGTACCGCGCGGACTTCCTCATCGACGGCGTCATCTCGGTGTTCTGGGCCGCCACGGCGGTGGTGCCGCTCTTCGTGGTGTACGGGCGCGGCCGCGACACCGGCATCCCCGGGTGGACCTTCGGCGAGTCCCTCTTGGTGACCGGCTGGTTCGTCCTCTTGCAGGGCGTGCTCGACGGCGCCATCAACCCCGGCCTGCAGGCGGTGGTCGACCACATCCGCAAGGGCACGCTCGACTTCGTGCTGCTCAAGCCCGCCGACGCGCAGTTCCTCGTCTCCACCGCGCGCTTCCAGCTCTGGAGAGTCGTCAGCCTCGTCAACGCCGGCGTCGTCATCGGCTTCGCCTTCCACGAGATCGGCCACGGCCCGTCGCTGCTCGGCGTGGCGGAGGCGGCAGCGCTCCTCGCGGTCGCGACGCTGATGCTCTACTCGCTGTGGATTCTCATCGTGAGCGCGGCCTTCCTGGTGGTGAAGGTCGACAACCTCACCTACCTCTTCAGCTCGATCTTCGACGCGGCCCGCTGGCCTGGCGGCGTCTTCCGAGGCGGCCTGCGCCTGGTCTTCACCTTCGTGGTGCCGCTCATCGTGATGACCACCTACCCCGCGGAGGCGCTGCTCGGGCGGCTCGCGCCCACCTCGCTCGCCTGGTCGCTCCTCGGCGCCGCGGCCTTCGCCGGCTTCGCGCGCACCGTGTGGCTCGGGTCCATCTCCCGCTACACGTCCGCGGGCGGTTGACGGCCGCGCTCCCGCGTCTGTCTCCTCGCGGGAACGTTTTTCACCGGGCACGTCGACGGTGCAGCTGAGCTGGGGTACGGGCACGTCGAGTCACGCCTGGACCGTGACGCCCTGACCGTCTCTTCTTCGAGGACCCCCGCCGTGAAGCTCGCCACCTGGAACGTGAACTCCGTGCGCGCCCGCCTGGAGCGCGTGCTCGACTGGCTCAAGACGCGCTCGCCCGACGTGGCCTGCCTGCAGGAGATCAAGTGCGTCGAGGACCAGTTCCCCCGCCTCGAGGTCGAGGCGCTCGGCTACCAGGTCGAGCTCTTCGGGCAGAAGACCTACAACGGCGTGGCCATCCTCTCGAAGGGGCCCATCACCGACGTGACGCGGAACATGGGTGACGACGACGGCCACGCGCGCCTGATCGCCGCGACCGTGGGCGGAATTCGGGTGGTCGACTGCTACGCGCCCAACGGCCAGGCGGTGGACTCGGTGGCCTACCGCTACAAGCTCGGCTGGTACGAAAAGCTGGCCATCTTCCTCGCCGGCCAGAAGAGCGCCGGGCTGCCCCTGCTGGTGTGCGGAGACTTCAACGTCGCGCCACACCCCATCGACGTGCACGACCCCGCCGCGTGGGAGGGCCAGACGCTCTTCACCGAGAAGGAGCGCGCCGCGTGGGAGCACGTGCGGCAGACCCACGCCCTCGTCGACCTCTACCGAGACAAGCACCCCGAGCCAGGCAAGTTCACCTGGTGGGACTACCGCATGCTCGGCTTCCCGAAGAACCACGGCCTGCGCATCGATCACATCCTGGTCGACCAGACGCTGGCCGCGCGGTGCACGTCGGTGGAGATCGATCGCGAGGCGCGCAAGGGGAAGCAGCCGTCAGATCACGCGCCGGTGATCGCCGAGTTCTCGGGCTGAACGCACTCGCTCCTCCGACCAACCCTCTGAGCGAGGTCGAAGCCTGGTGCGCACCGCGAACCGATTTCGGCACTCTTCGACTTCGCGCAGGGTGAACGGTGGTCGACGCGCGTGAGCCCGCCGTCAGTCGACCGGGCACGCCTCGGGGTGAAGGCTCCGGGTGCCGTGGCACGCCAGCGCCTGGGCGTGAATCGCCCGGGCCGAAGCGTCCGCGTCGGGCTGCCCCTCGACCGCCCCGAGCTGAATGCGCAGCTGCTCCAGGCAGTTGTAGCGCAGCAGGTCGCGCTCGCTCCGGGCCTCCACCAGGAGCTTGCCCAGACAGCAGGTCGCGCGGGTGACGCCGGGGGCCGCCGCCGAACACTCCGAGCGCGGCGCGGGCGTGGTCGTCCGGCAGGCGGCCCCGGCGGTTAGCACCAGCGCGAGGGCGAGCCCGCGTCGCGACCGGCTCGTGGGCGGGAATGGCGAGAGGCAGCGCGCGGCCAGGGTCACGATGGTCCTCCTCGAACGGGACGACACGATCGCACGACTGGCTTGGGGACGGCAGCGCTCGGGTCCCCAAAGGCTCACGCGTACGCGGGGGCCGGCTGGCTTGGTCAGGCCTCGTCCTCGCTCGGCTCGGTCAAGCCACGTTGACCGCGACGCCGCCGCGCTTCGCCACCGACCGCCGCGCCTCGGCGATGACGAGCAGGTGATCCGACACGCGGAGCGTCTCCTCGGCGCGCGCGCCGTGCCACTCCAGGTCCGGGCTCGCGTACAGCCGATCGATCTTCGCCGTCGGGCGCCAGGTCGGGTGCGTCGGCCCCGTCGGCGCGCAGGTGAAGCCGGCCTCGGCCAGCGGGGCGAGCTCCTCGTCGCTCGCGCTGTTGAAGTCGCCCATCAGCACGGTCCGCTCGCGGCGCAGGAGGAGCAGCTTCCCCAGCGCCCTGACCTGCGCCGCCCGCGCCTGCTGCCCGAGCGCGAGGTGGGTGACGAGCACGGTCCACTCGCCGCCCTCCGCCGCCACCCGCGCCTCGCCCACCACCCGGCGCTGTCCCGGCCCGGGCAGCTCGTGGGTCGCCGTCGACTGCATCCGCGCGCCGGAGTGGAGGGAGTTGCCCTGGTGCACCCACCCGCCCAGCCGGAAGGTGGAGAAGGGCATGGCGTGGGTGAGCCCAGTCGCCTCGGCGATGGCTCGCGTGTAGTCGAGGCCCCGGCCACGCCAGGAGGGCAGCTCGGTCTCCGCGCAGCCGAGCACGTCGAGGCGCTCCCGCCGCGCCAGCTCGCCCAGGGGCTCGAGGAAGCGCGGCGCGTGTGGCAAGGCGTACCGCCACGCGCCCGTCACCCAGTCGAGCCCGCCGCCGGTGATGCCCACGCCCGACTGCAGGTTGAGGAAGCCGATGCGCATCGAGGGCGGCCACCCTATGCGAACGCGCCGCGCTGCCGCCAATCCGTCTCCCCGGCGCGCTGTCCCCAAGGGCAGGCCGCCGTCCCCGCGTTCACCCCCACCGAATCCCCTCGGTGCTGCCGGATCCGTCGGCTAGTCTTTTCGCTCGTTCGCGCTGGCGAGGGAGTTGGAGTGGGAGTCGCAGAGAATCAGGCGATTGCACGAGTCACCGCTCGGCTCGAGAACCTCTCCGGTCCCGAGCGCGCCGAGGCGTTGTGCGAGCTCGGCACCCTTCACGAGGGCAACGCCGATCTCAAGGCCGCGGCGCGCGCGTACTCCGAGGCCTTCGTCGCCGACCCGACGAGCTCCCTGGCCGTCGCCAACGCGAAGCGCGTCTACGTCGCGCTCGAGCAGTGGCCGCAGGCGCTCCGGGTGATGGAGGCCGAGGCGTCCCTCGCCGCTGATCCGAGCGCCCAGGCCGCCGCCTTCGACGAGTGCGCCAGGTTCGCGGCCAACTTCGTCAACGACCCGGAGCTCGTCGGCCGCCTCGAGGGCCGCGCTGCCGAGGCCCGCGCCACCGCCCAGGGCTCCGGCGACGACGTGCAGCTCGTCAGGCCCGAGGACTCGTTCTCCGACGCCCAGCCCTCCGAGCCCGCTTACGGCGAGGGCGCGGCCCAGGCCACCGTCGTCAACCCCGCGTCGGCGCCGATGCCCTCCTTCGCCGAGCAGCTCCGGTCGGTGGCGAAGAAGGAGAAGTTCCGCCGCATCGCCATGGGCGTCGCTGGCCTGGTGGCCCTGGTGATCGTGGTCAAGGTCGTCCTGGTGGTGCGGGTCATCGCCAAGTGCGGCACCGGGCACGAGCTGGTGGTCGAGCCCAGCCCGCCGCAGAACGGCCTCAAGGGCGGCACCGCCGAGCGCTGCCTGGTCGCCAACGTCGACGAAGGCCCCCGCGTCACCAAGGACGACTCGGGCAACGTCGTCGGCAGGGAAGAGTGGAAGGGCGGCATCCGCGTCGGGCCCGCCGAGTACACGCGCGAGGACACCACCATCGAGCGCGGCGAGTACGTCGGCGGCCACCGCCACGGCGTCTGGCGCACCTACGACGCGGCGGGGCAGATCATCCGCGAGGTGCCCTACGTGAACGATGAGGTCGAGGGCACGGTGGTCGACTACGGCCCCGACGGGAAGAAGGTGCGCGAGGGGGCGTGGGTGAAGAACCAGGCCCACGGCGTGACCCGGGAGTTCGACGCCCAAGGCAACCTGCGCTTCGAGCGCTGGTTCAGAGAGGGCAAGGAGATCCCCGTCCCCAACGCCAAGGGCGGCCCAGAGCAGTTCGCCGCCGGAGCCGGCTCGAGCTGGGTGGTGTGCAAGGCCCAGGGCGACGAGCAGCTCTACGGCGGCCGGCCCGTCGGCTGGTGGAACGAGCGCGTGCGCTTCTTGCGGAACCGCCGCGGGGAAGACTTCAAGCAGGCCCTGTCCGTCATGATCCGCCGCGCCAAGCTCAACGGCCTCGGGTGGGACGAGGCCCAGGCGCAGTTCTCGGAGCCCACGCCGTGACCCTCGTCCTCGCCGCCCTCGTCGCCGCGCTCGCCCCGCCGCAAGTGAGCATGGGCCGGTCCGGTGACGACGGCCCGCGCTTCGCCGTCGCCACGCTCGAGGGGCCCACCTCCGTCGCTGCGCTGCAGCTCCGCGCCGGGTGGAGGGACGACGGCCCCACGCCGGGGCTGGTGCGCTTCCTCCAGCGCGCCTTCGTCGAGGCGAACCGGGCCTGGCCCAGCGAGGCGCTGCTTCAGGCGGTGCGGGCCTCGGCGGTTCGCCTCGAGCTGCGCGAGGGGCCCGACACCTGCGAGCTGCGCCTGTCCGGCGACACCGCCGCGGTGAAGGAGCTGTTCCCCAAGCTCGTCGCCGCGGTCCTCGCCCCCAAGCTCGACGACGCGCAGCTCAAGGCCGTGCAGCGCCGCCCCGACGCCGCCGCCCTGCTCGCGCCCGGCGACGCGTCGGTGCCGCCCGCGCTCCTCGCCGCGCTCTTCGGCCCGCGGCCCAAGCCCACCGGGAAGCCCTTCCCCCCGGCGGCGATCAAGAAGACGCTCAAGGCCCTCTTCGTGCCGGCCAACGCTCTGGTGGTCAGCGCCGGCGGCCTCACCCAGGCCGACGTGGAGGCGATGCTCTCGCCGCACCACGGCGGCGCGCCCAACGCAAGGGAGCCTTCGGCGCCCAAGCTGCCGCTCGAGGTGAACGGCGCCGGCCCGGTCGCCTTTCGCGCTCGCGGCGGCACCTTCTCGCTCGGCTCCGCCGCCCACGCCGCCACCCTGCGCGTGGCCCAGGAGCTGCTCGGGCTCGAGCTCGCCGAGCGCTTCCAGAAGGAGGGCCTGGGCGAGGACGTGCGCGGGCTGACCCTGCTCGCGCCCGAGGCGCAGGCCCTGGTGGTGCTGGTGCTGGGGCAGGACCAGCCGACCGCCGCGCCGGACCCGCTGGTGGTGGCGGCCCTGGAGGACCTGCGCAAGGGCACCGTCGACGCCGAGCTCTTCGCGCGCGCCCGGCAGCTCGCTCAACGTCGCCTGGAGCGCGACTGGCGCTCCCCTGGCTGCGTCGCCGACGAGCTTCTGGCCACCGGCGGTGTGGCGTCCTGGTCGGGCGCCGAGGTGCAAGCGGCCCTCGAGGCCTCGAAGAAGGACGACTTCGCCCAGAGCGTGAAGGAGCTCCTCCCTGCGGGCACGAAGCTCGGCGTCACCCAGAAGCTGCCCGCCGGCTTGCGCTCCGCCGCGCTGCCGGTGATGCCGGAGGAGTGGCCATGAGCGCGCTCCTCCTCTCCCTCGCGCTCCTCGCGCTGCCCGCGGGGGCGGAGACCGATCGCGGCGACGACGACATGGACCTGGTGGTCCTCCCGCGCGCCGGGCACCCCGACTTCTCGCTGCGCTTCGTGGTGCGCGCCGGGGCCGCCGACGACGCCGAGGGCCGCCGCGGCACCGCCCTCGCGCTCGGCCGCATGCTGCTCCGCGGCGAGGCCGCCCAGAAGGCCGTCGACGAGGTGCAGCGGGTGGGGGCGAAGGTCTCGGTTGCGGTCACCGAGGACTCCACCACCCTCTCCGTCGACGCTCCGGCCACCACCTTCGACGCGGTGGCGCCGCGGGTGCTCGGGCTGCTGTGCCAGCCGCAGCTCCCCTCGGCGCTCCTGGCGAAGGAGCTCAAGGCGCTCGACTCGGTCGGCGAGCCGGTCCTGCCGCTGGAGCTCGCGCTGGAGCGCTTCCTCACCCCCGGCTCCGGCGAGCCCCTCACCGGGACCCGCGCCTCGCGTGGCGCCATCGGCCGCAAGGAGCTGGTGGACTTCGTGGCCAAGAACTACTGGCCGGGGAACTCGGCGCTGGTGGTGGCCGGCGGCGTGACGGCCAGGCAGGTGCGCAGCATGGTGGCCTCGGTCTCCTGCTGGCCGCCGCAGGTTCCGGCCGAGGAGCGCCCCGCGCCCAAGCCGGCCATCAAGACGCCGTCCTCGGTCATCGCGCCCTGGGACGACGGCTTCGTGGCGCACCTGGGCGTGCCGGTGGAGGACGCCGACGCCAAGCCCTGCGAGGCCGTGGCCGCGGTGCTCGGCTGGCGCTTCGAGCGCGACCTGGTGCTGCGGCTCGGCCGCGCCTCGGCCGTCCGCGCGCAGTGCCTCTGGGTGCACGGGACCCTCGCCCTGGTGGTGAGCGTCACCGGCCCCAAGCCCTTCGCCGACGACGTCATCGCCCGGGTGAAGGCCTCGCTGGAGGGCGGCGTGCTCTCCCACCCCTCGAGCGCCGACGAGCAGAAGGTGCTCGAGGGCCGGGTGAAGACCCTGCTCGCGCGGCGCCTCGACGCGGTGCCGCGCATGGCCGATCGCCTGGCGCAGATCGCCCGCGCGCGGCGGCTCGGGGGCCTGCACGACGCCATCGAGGCCGAGCTCAACCAGACCCCCGCCGACTGGAGCACCGCGCTCGCCCGCCTCAAGCCCCTCTTCCACGAGGGCGGCGTGTTCTACGTCGGCAACGTGGCTCCCTAGGCTTCGGGGAAATTCGCCACATCGCCGCCGCGCGAGGCTAGGGTGCGCCCTCTCGTCGGAGGTGCCCATGGAAGAGTCCTTCTTCTCGCTGCCCGGCCTGATGTTCGGCGCGCTCGGGTGGTTCGTCGTGCGCTACGTCGTCTTCGGGTTCTTCACCGTCAACCAGAACGAGCGCGCGGTGAAGACCTCGTTCGGCCGCGCTCAGCGGCTGCAGACCACCACCCTCGACAACCCCATCTCCGAGACGCTCAGGCCCGACGAGCGCGAGCGCTACAAGTACCCCCAGCTGGTGGTGATTCAACCCGGAGGCCCGTACTTCAAGTGGCCGTGGGAGACCGTCTACAAGCGCAAGGTCGCCACCGAGACCGTGGGGCTCGCGCTCGATCTCGAGGACCCCAACGCCAACCGCGGCGGCACCATGCTCGAGGCGGTCACCAAGGATCAGCTCAACATCGGCCTGGTGGGGCAACTGCGCTACCGCGTCTCGGAGCAGAACCTCTACGCCTACATCTTCGGCGTGAAGCGGCCGCTGGTGCACGTGATCGGCTACTTCGTCTCGGTGCTGCGCCAGAAGATCGCCTCCTTCGAGGCGCCGGAGTCGGACAAGGCGGCCGCCGCCGACGCGCTCTCCACCGACCTGAAGGGCGCGGCAGGCGTCTCCATCAACGACCTGCGCAAGAACCTGCGCCTCCTCAACGAGCAGATGGACCGGGACTGCGCCTCCTCCGCGGCGCGCTACGGCATCGTGCTCGACGCCTCCCTCATCACCGGCATCGAGCCGCCCGCCGAGGTCGAGAGCGCGCTCGCCGCCATCAACACCGCGCACAACTCCGTCGGCTCGGAGATCTCCCTCGCCCAGGCCCACGCCGACCAGCGCATCGTGCAGTCGCGCCGCGCGGTGGAGGTCGAGACGCTCAACTCCCAGGCCGAGGTGCAGCCCCTCGCCCAGCTCGCCGACCAGCTCGTCGAGCTGAAGAAGAACGGCGGCGGCGGCCACATCCTCAAGGCCTACGTGCGCAACGTGAAGCTCGGGCTCTACTCGAAGGCGCGGTCGGCGTTCCTGGAGGTGAAGCGATGAGCTTCCTCATCTCGGCGGTGATCGGCTTCTTCGCGTGCCTCTTCGGCGTGCCGGTGGCGCTGTGGCTGGCCAGCTCGCTCGGCATGTACGTCGTGGTGCAGGAGCGCCGCGCCAAGGTCTTCACGCTCTTCGGCGAGGTGCTCGGCGTCATCAAGGAGCCGGGCCTGCACTTCGTCTGGGGCGAGCTGGGCCTGCGCTCGATGCTGATGGCGGTGCCCGGCTTCGGGCGCATTCAGGACGTCGACCTCCGCCTCGACCAGGAGTACCTGCGCAGCCAGCCGGTGAACTCGGAGGAGGGCGCGCCGATGGGCATCGGCATCTGGTACGAGATGTGGGTCAACGACGCGTCGGCGTTCTTGTTCAAGAACACCGACCCGCGCGGCTCCTTGCGCGCCAACGTCTCCAACGCGGCGGTGCGGTGCCTGTCGAACATGAAGCTCGGCGACATGCTCGAGACCCGGCACGTGATGAGCCAGGCGGTGCGCAACGAGGTGACGCCGCACTCCGCCATGTGGGGCTACCAGCTGGGCAGCGTGTACATCCGCAAGGTGCACTTCCGCGACCTGCAGATGATCCGGCAGATCGAGGAGAAGGTGGTCAACCGCCTGCGCCAGGTAACGAGCGCCATCCGCCAGGACGGCGCCAATCAGGTGAGCATCATCCACTCCGCGGCGGAGAAGACGGCGGCGGCGGAGTTCGCCCGCGCCGCGGCCCAGCGCCCCCTGATCGTCGGCCAGGCGCTGCAGAAGATCAGCGCCGACCCCGAGGTGATGGAGTCGATGTTCGAGCTGCTCGAGACGCAGAAGCTGCTGGAGAGCGGCGCGCCGCTGACGCTCTTGCCGCCCGGCCAGCAGGGAACTTTGCTGGCTCCCCTGATCGCGTCGCACGGCCTCCCAGCAAAGCCGCGGGAGTGAGCGGGGCCCCTCCCCCAACGGCCAGAAGCAGGTTTCGCCGGGTTGCGTGACGTCATGGACGTCATACGTACGACCCATGATGAGCGAACTGAACATCGTGAGTGAGCGGGTGGCGGAGTTCACGCTCCCCGAGGGTTGCCCCGTTTGCAGCGGTGCCGTTCAGGTGCGGCTCTCTCCAGACGGCGCCCGCATGGTCTGTCTGTCGTGTCACGCCATCACCGTGTCGATGGTGAGGAAGACCCCCGAGGGGTTCGAGCTGCTGCTCTTACCCTGCGCGGACGCGTGACCGGGACGAGCGACCAGGCACCCTGAAGGCCTCGCCTGAACGGGAGAGATCCGTTCGGCGGGTTCGTCGTCGTTCGTCCGGGTCAGGGCTCGGCGGTGGTGGTCTCGCCCCCGGCGCGCCTCAGGCCCAGGCTCTTCATCTTCTTGTAGAAGTGCCCGCGCTCGAGGTCGAGCAGGCGCGCCGCCTCGGTGGCGTTGTCGCGGGTGAAGGCCAGCGCGCCCAAGATGATCTCCCGCTCCGCCTCGTCGACCTGATCGCGGAAGGTCTTGTCCGCGCGGAAGCGGGGCGTCGGAAGGGGAACGCTGGGCGCCGCGGCGGGGAGGGAGGGCGGCGGGGCAGGGCTCGGGGCGGCGGCGCTCGGCAACGGCGCGGGCGCGACCAGAGCGCTCACCGGCGCCGGCGCCCCCCTCCGGCGCGGCAGGAGCCCTTCGGCGTCGGCGGCGCTCACCACCGGCCCCTCACAGAGAATGGCGAGCCGCTCGACGAGGTTCCGCAGCTCGCGCACGTTGCCGGGGAAGTCGTAGTCCGACAGCCGCTGCATCGCCTCGCCCGACAGGCGCATGGAGCGCCGGCCGTTCTTGCGGCAGGCCTCGCCGAGGAAGGAGTCGACCAACGTCGGCAGATCCTCGAGCCGCTCGCGCAAGGGCGGCGACTCGAGCTGCACCACGTTGAGGCGGAAGTAGAGGTCCTCGCGGAAGCGGCCGTGGGCGATCTCGTCCTCCAGATCCTTGTTGGTGGCGGCGATCACGCGCACGTCGACCTTGAGCGTCTCCGCGCCGCCCACGCGCTCCAGCTCACCCTCCTGCAGGACGCGCAGCAGCTTGGCCTGCATGGTCGCCGGCATGTCGCCCACCTCGTCGAGGAAGAGGGTGCCGCCGTCGGCGAGCTCGAACTTCCCCTTCCGCGCCGCGATCGCGCCGGTGAAGGCGCCCTTCTCGTGGCCGAAGAGCTCCGACTCGATGAGCTCGTGCGGCACCGCGGCGCAGTTGAGCTTCACGAAGGGCCCGTTCTTCCGCCGGGAGTGCTGGTGAATGGCGCGCGCGATCAGCTCCTTGCCGCTGCCGTTCTCGCCGGTGACGAGCACCCGCCCCTCCGTGGGCGCCGCCTTCTGGATCAGCGCGTAGATCCTCTGCATCGCCGGGCCGGAGCCCACCATGTCGAAGCGCTTGGGCTCGGTCTTCAAGACCTCCTCGAGCTCCTGCACCACCTTCACGTGCTCCAGCGCGTTCTTGAGCGCGAGCAGCAGCCGGTCGCGGCTGATGGGCTTCTCCAGGAAGTCGCGGGCCCCCAGGTGCGTCGCCTTCACCGCGGTCTCGATGGTGCCGTGGCCCGACATCATGATGATGGGCAGATCCGGGCGGAGGCTCTTCATCTTCTCCAGCGCCGCGATGCCGTCCATGTCCGGCATCTTCACGTCCATCAGCACCGCGTCGACCGGCTTGTGCTCGAGCACCGTCAGGGCGAGCTGCCCGCCCGCCGCCAGCTCCGTCTTGTAGCCCTCGAGTTGCAGGGCCTGGTTCAGCGTGAGGAGGATGTTCCGCTCATCGTCGACGACGAGCACCGTTGACGTCATGACTGTCTCCAACAGGTGGGGTGTGTCCATTTTGCCGCGCTCCCGAGGCCGTAGGGGCTCCAATGCGCGGCGAATGCCAGCGGAGCGTTCGAAGGGCGGGCGACGCGCGCGGCGCGGCAGAATTATTGCTGCTCAACGGAATGCCCGGTAAGGAAACAGGGTTGTCGCAGCCCGGAGGGCGTTCTCGATGCGTTTGATTGGTATTCCCGTGCTGCTCGGCGCCGCCCTGGTGCTGTCGGCCTGTCCCCCCACGTACCCGAAGTGCAGCTCGGACGATCACTGCCAGGAGAAGGGCGAAGTCTGCGTCCAGGGCTTCTGCCGTGAGTGCGCGACCGACAAGAACTGCAAGCCCGGCTTCGTGTGCGATCAGGCGCGCTGCGTGCCGAAGCCCGAGTGCATCGGCGACAGCGGCTGCGGCGAGGGCAAGAAGTGCAGCTCGGGCAAGTGCGTCGTGGCCGAGGTGAAGAAGCCCGAAGGCGCCTGCACCGCTGACGAGGACTGCCCGTCGGGTGAGAACTGCAAGAGCGGCCGCTGCGCCAAGGTCGAGGCGCCCGCGAAGACCTGCTCCTTCGAGCCGATGCGCTTCGAGTTCAACTCCTACGCGCTGACCGAGTCGCAGACCACGGTGCTGGCGGACTACGCGGAGTGCATTCGCAAGGGCTCCCTGCGCTTCACCATCGAGGGGCACGCCGACGAGCGAGGCACCGAGGAGTACAACATGGTCCTCTCGCAGCGCCGGGCTTCGTCGGTGAAGAACTACCTCGTGAGCCAGGGCGTCCCCGGCGGCGCGCTCGACACCGTCGGCTACGGCGAGAACAAGCCGGCCGTCGACGGCCACAGCGAGCAGGCGTGGTCGACGAACCGCCGCGTCGAGTTCAAGAAGAAGTAGGTCGCTTCCGCAACAGCGCGAGGAACGCGGCCTCGTCGATGACGGCGACGCCGAGCTCCTTCGCCTTGGCGAGCTTCGAGCCCGAGTCCTCGCCGGCGACCACCAGGCTCGTCTTCTTGGAGACGCTGCCGGACACCTTGCCGCCGGCGCGCTCGATGGCCTCCTTGGCCTCTTCGCGCGACAGGCTCGCCAGCGTGCCGGTGAGGACGACGGTCTTCCCCTGGAAGCTGCCCTGGGCGGGCGACTCGGGCGGCGCGACGTGGACTCCCGCCTCGAGCAGCGCCTCCACGGTGCGCCGGGCGTCGGGGTCCTCGAAGTGGCCGCGGACGGACTTGGCGAGCTCGGGGCCCACGTCGCGCACGGCGAGGAGCTCGTCGACGGAGGCGTCGAGCAGCCTGGGCACGGAGCGGAAGTGGTCGGCGAGCGTCTTGGCGGTGGTCTCGCCGACGTCGGGGATGCCGAGGGCGTAGATGAACCGGCGCAGCGTCGTCTTCTTCGAGCCGGCGATGGCGTCGACCAGGTTCTTGGCGCTCTTCTCGCCCATGCGCTCGAGCTCGGCGAGCTGGGGCACGGTGAGCTGGTAGAGCTGCTCGAAGGAGCGCACCAGGCCGGTGTCGACCAGCGCCTCGCACAGCTTCTCGCCCAGGCCCTCGATGTCCATGGCGCCGCGGCTGGCGAAGTGGCGGATGCGGCCGGCGAGCCGGGCGGGGCAGTGGCGGTTGGTGCAGCGGATGACGGCGCCGTCCGGCTCCCGCGCCACGGCGTGCTGGCAGACCGGACAGTGGGTGGGGAAGACGAAGGGCTTCTCGTGGCCGGTGCGGCGGCTGGTGATGACCGCCACGATCTCGGGGATGACGTCGCCGGCGCGGCGCACGAAGACCCAGTCGCCGACGCGCAGGTCCTTGCGCTCGAGCTCGTCCTCGTTGTGGAGCGTGGCCCGCGAGACGGTGACTCCGCCGACGAAGACCGGCTTGAGCTCGGCCACCGGGGTGAGGGCGCCGGTGCGGCCGACCGAGGCGAAGATGCGCTCGACCTGGGTCTCCATCTCCTCGGGCGGGAACTTGTAGGCGATGGCCCAGCGCGGGCTCCTCGAGACCTGGCCCAGGCGCTCGCGCGCGTCGAGGGAGTCGACCTTCACCACCAGGCCGTCGATCTCGTAGGGCAGGGCGTGGCGGTCGGCGAGCAAGCGCGCGTACGCGGCGCGGACGTCGTCGAGCCCGTGGGCGTCGTCGCGGCGCGGGTTGATGGGCAGGCCCCACTTCGCGAGGAGCTCGAGCTTCTGCCGGTGCGTCTCGAGCGCCTTCTTCAGGCCTAAGAGCTCGCCGACCTCGTAGGCCATGAAGGCCAAAGGGCGGCTCGCGGTGAGGCGCGGGTCGAGCTGGCGCAGGGAGCCGGCGGCGGCGTTGCGCGGGTTGACGAAGGGCTCCTCGCCGCGCGCGAGGAGGGCCTCGTTCATGCGCTGGAAGTCCTTCTTCTTGATGAAGACCTCGCCGCGCACCTCGAGGCGGGTGGGTGCGCCTCGCTGGAGCTCGAGCGGCAGGTTCCGCACCGTGCGCAGGTTGGCGGTGACGTCCTCTCCGACGATGCCGTCGCCGCGCGTGGAGCCCTGCACGAAGCGGCCGTGCTCGTACACGAGCTCGATGGCGAGGCCGTCCATCTTCGGCTCGCAGACGTAGTCGACCCGGTCGACGCCCAGGAGCTTGCGCACCCGCGCGTCGAACTCGGTGAGCTCGGCGTCGTCGAAGCAGTTGGCGAGCGAGAGCATCTGCTGGTGGTGGGTGACGCGCTCGAACCTGGACTGGGGCGCGCCGCCCACGCGCTGGGTGGGCGAGTCGGGGGTGACGAGGTCGGGGTGCTTCTTCTCCAGCGCCTCGAGCTCGCGGGCCAGCGCGTCGTAGGCGGCGTCGGAGATCTCCGGCGCGTCGAGCGTGTAGTAGCGGTGATCGTGGTGCCGAATGAGCTGCCGCAGCTCGTCGATGCGCGCGCGGTCCGTCATGGGCTCCTCATAGGCAGCGGCCGCGCGGCGCGTCTACTGCGCCCGCGGCAAGGGGATCACGTTCGAGCCCGGGTGGTGCGCGCCGCTCTTCGGCCGCGCGCCCTTCTTCGCGCGCTTCTCGGCGTACATCTGCCGATCGGCCTCGTGGAGGAGCTGCGGCACGCCCAGCGGCGGGGTGGTGAAGGTCGCCAGGCCAGCGGTGAACGACATCGGCAGCCCCTCTAAGAGGAGCGCCGCCGCCAGGTTCGTCCGAAGGCGCTCCAGCGCCGAGGCGGCGTCCGCGCGCGTAGTCTCCGGCATGAGCACCACGAACTCGTCGCCGCCGAGCCGCGCCGCGAGGTCCATCTCCCGCCCGCGACCGAGCACCTCGCCCAGCACCGTGAGCACGCGATCGCCGGCCTGGTGCCCGTAGACGTCGTTCAGCGCCTTGAAGTCGTCCAGGTCGATGAACGCCACCGTCAGCGGCTGCTTCGTGCGGCTCGCGCGGCGGCGCTCCAGCTCGGCGAGGCGCAGGAAGCCCCGGCGGTTGTGCAAGCCGGTGAGCGCGTCGCGCTCCGAGACGTCTTCGAGCTGCCGCTGCCGCAGGCTGGCCGCGGCGCCGAGCCACGCCACCGCGACGAACACCGAAAGCCGCACCAGGACCGCCAGGTGAACGTGACCGCCGGTCGGAAGGCCCGCGAGCGCCTCCGCCACCGGCGTGGCCAGCGCCGCGAACACCGCGAGGCCCACCCCCGACCACCGGCCGAAGTGCCAGGCGGCGAGGGCCACCGGCGCGACGTACGCGAGCGCGAGCGGGACACCTTTGGGCGCCACCAGCTCCGCGGCGGCGAGGACGATCACGCCGGCCAGGGCGGCCAGCGTCCACCACCCGCGCTTCTCGGGAGCGAGGGACGCGTGCGCGCTGGCGTCGTTTCCTGGTTCGCGAATCATGGGGGGCTCGGGGGCATCGACCAGTCGTGGTGGTGAACACGCGAGAGGCCGGCTCCCCTCCCTCCTTCCGTGTCCGGTCGTCGATTTCCCGATCAGACCGCCGTCACTGGAACGTGCGCACATCCCACCGCGTCCCACCTGCACGGCTGGCGCTGATCGCTCGCCCCTCCTTGGCGACACGAATGCGCCGGCCCGCTCTTCGCGGGGCCGAAACTCACAGGGAGCTCACCTCGTGAACCGTCGTCTTCGCCTCTCGTCAATCGCCGTCGTCGCCGTGCTGATCACCGCGGGCTGCGGCCCCGGCAGCGATTCGCCCTCGGGCTCGAACAGCGCCGCGCTCTCGTCCGGCAGCACGTGCGCGACTGGCTCCGCGCTGACCTACGCGAGCTTCGGCCAGGCGTTCATGTCGAGCCACTGCACGTCGTGCCACTCGGGCCGCTCGGCCCCGAACCTGAGCACCCAGGCCGCGATTCAGGCCTCGATCGCCGCCATCGACGCGGCCGCCGCCGCGGGGCCGAACGGCACCCACACCAAGATGCCCCAGGGGAGCTCGGTGCCCTTGGCCGACCGCCAGAAGCTCGGAGAATGGCTCGCCTGCGGGGCGCCATAGGGCCAGTCGTTGCGGGCGCTTGCGATTGTTTGATCGCTTCGCGCTCGCCGCGGACACTCCATCGCCGGACCGCCGATGCTGCCGCTCACCACCACGCCGAAGGGCAACACGACCGAGCTCGAGGCGCTCAGCGGGGCGGCGGTGCGTGGCGACGTTCAGGCGACGGGGCGGCTGCTCAAGCTGCTCGCCCCGGGGATGATTCGAGCCGCGCACGCGATGATGGGGCGCGACCACGCTGACGTGGACGACGTCGTGCAGCAGTCGATGATCGCCTTCGTGCAGGCGCTGCCCCACTTCCGCGGCGAGTGTTCGCCGTCGCACTTCGCCTCCAGCATCGTGGCGAAGACGTCGCTCGCGGCGAAGCGGCGCGCGCGGACCCGCGCCGAGCGCCACGACGCCGCGGCGGAGGTCGACGCGCTCGTCGCCGATCGTCCCTCTCCCACCGAGCACGCCGCCGCCGAGCAGCGCCGCGATGCCGTGCGAGAGCTGATGGAGCAGATCCCCGAGGAGCAGGCCGAGGCGCTCGCCCTCCGCATCGTCTTCGGCTTCAGCCTCGCCGAGGTGTCGGCCACCACCGGCGTGCCGGCGAACACCGTGCGCAGCCGGGTGCGGCTGGCGAAAGAGGCGCTGCGCCGTCGCATCGAGAGCCGCCCCGAGCTGCTCGAGCTGCTGGAGGAGGCGTCATGACCGCGCTCGATCTCCACCCTGAGGAGCTGTTCGACCGGCGGGTTTTGGGCACGCTCACGCCCGAGGAGGCGGCGCACCTCGAGGCCCACCTCGCGCAGTGCGACGTCTGCCGGTTCGAGCTCGAGGCGCGGCGCGACTTCGCGGCGGTGCCGGCGGGCGGCGCGTCGGTGGACGATCTCGTCACCCGCGCGCTCGCCGGGCTGCCCGCGCCGGCGCCGGC
>JBBIOE010000024.1:0-49270 GCA_037443525.1 Archangiaceae bacterium
GGCGACCGCCGACCGCGCGCGCCTGCGCTGGATTGGCGGGGGGCTCCTCGTCGGGGGGCTGCTCTGCGGCGCGGCGGCGGGCGTGGCGTCGTGGAAGATGCTCGACGCCCAGGCGAGGGTTCAGGGCGCGCCGATCGACGTCTCGGGCGCGGTCATCGGCCTGACTCAGAAGGACGCGGCGGAGCTCGACGCCAAGGCGCGCGGCCTCTTCGTGGTCTCCGCGAGCCTGTTCGGCGCCTTCGCCGCGATGACGGCCAGCGGCGTGGTGCTCTCGCTGCTCGGCGCGCCGCGCGACGGCCTCGCCCTCGTCCCCGCGTTGGGTGGCTTCGCCGTCACCGGCAGCTTCTGAGCGGCCTCACAGCGGGGATCGGTGCGGCAGTTCTCCGCCGTCAGTCGGTGACGTCGTTCACGTCGTTGTACGGCTCGCCCGCGGAGATCCTCCGCGTGCCCACGAGGCGGTCGTCGGAGGAGACGGACCACACGTCGAGCGTCACGTCGCCGTCGAGGTTCGTCGCGCACGCCGCCGCGAAGGAGCAGGTGGGGCAGGGGCCCGTCACGCCGGGGGGCTGGCCGCCCGAGATGGGCGGCAGGGCCGACGCCGGGACTGCCGCCGCTCCGGGAAGGTCGGGGGCGAGCTCCGCGCCCGAGCCCATGAAATACGTGTAGCGCCGCCGCGGAAACGGCGAGTACCCGATGGCCGCGAAGGTGCGCTCGTAGCGCTTCGTCTCGGCGAAGAGCGCCTTCTGGCTCTCGAAGATGCTCTTCAGGGCCGACCTGCACTCCGCCTGCTTCGCGCGCTGCTGGAAGCGAATGAAGTTCGGAATGGCGATGGCCGCGAGCGTGCCGACGCCACAGCAGCCGACCAGGAGCACCGCGCCAATCGCGAGAGCCACCGTGAGCGCCGTGCTCGACTTCTTCGGCGCGGGCCTCGGGTTCGGGGTCATGGGCCGGCGACTCTAGCCGCGAGGCGGCTCAGGGCCAGAGCGTTCGGCGCTCCCAGGTGCGCCCCACGCGCACGTACTCCTCGCGCCAGTGCAGCCGGTGCGGGTGCGCTTTCCAGAACTCGAGGCGCGACGGCACCACGCGGAAGCCACCCCAGTGCGGCGGTCTCGGCACCGCGCCGCCCTGGTAGCGCTTGGTCACCTCGAGCAGCCGGGCGTCGAGGTGGTCGCGCGAGGCGAGCGGCTCGCTCTGCTCCGACACCCAGGCGCCGAGCTGCGACTCGCGCGGTCGGGTGGCGAAGTACGCGTCCGACTCCTCGTCGGAGACCAGCGCCACCTCGCCCTCCACCCGCACCTGCTGCCCCAGCACCGGCCAGTAGAAGCAGAGCGCCGCCCAGGCGCCCGGCCGCGAGAGGTCCCGGCCCTTCTTGCTCCGGCGGTTCGTGTAGAAGACGAAGCCGCGCTCGTCGGCGTCCTTGAGGAGGCAGACGCGCGCCGACGGCCTGCCTTGCGCGTCCGTCGAGGCCACCGTCATGGCGTTGAAGTCCTGGGGCAGCGCGGCCTTCGCCTCGGCGTAGAGCGACTGGAAGCGCTGGAAAGGCTCGTTCGACGAGGCGTCCATGGGTATGAGTGCTCTACGCCCGAGCCCGGGCACTTTTCAAGGAAACGCCATGCGGGTGCTGTTTCTCTCCAGCGAGGTCGCGCCCTTCTCCAAGACCGGCGGCCTGGGCGACGTGGCGGGCGCCCTGCCGGCGGCCCTGGCCTCGCTCGGGCACGAGGTGCGCGTGGTGTCGCCCCTCTACGGGTCGGTGCCGCGCGAGGGCCTCCACCCGGAGAAGACCAGCTTCGTCCTCACCTTCCCCTACGGCTCCAGGGAAGCGCGCTTCCAGTCCACCACGCCGCGCGACGGGCTCACCTTCTCCTTCCTCGAGCAGCCCGACTTCTTCGGGAAGTCCGGCCTCTACGGCGAGCTGGGCGCCGAGTTCCCCGACAACGCGCGCCGCTTCGCCTTCTTCTCCGTCGCCTCGCTCACCTACGCGCAGGCCATCGGCTTCATCCCCGACGTGGTGCACCTCAACGACTGGCAGACGGGGCTCGCCGCCCTGGCGCTGGTGAGCGGCTTCCAGCGGACCGCGCTCGGCCGCGCGAGGAGCGTCTTCACCATCCACAACCTCGCCTACCAGGGGAACTACTCCTGGGCCGAGGTGGAGGCGCTCGGCATTCCCTGGAGCCGCTACACGGCGGAGGGAGTGGAGTTCTACGGGAAGCTCTCGTTCATGAAGGCGGGCCTCTCGTACGCCGACGCCATCACCACCGTGTCGCCGACCTACGCCCGGGAGATTCAGACGCCCGAGGGGGGCGTGGGCTTCGACGGGGTCTTGCGGGCCAAGAAGGAGAAGCTGCACGGCATCCTGAACGGGGTGGACGTGCGCGAGTGGAACCCGGCCACCGACGTCTTGTTGCCGGCGCGCTACACGACGGAGGATCTGTCGGGGCGGGCGAAGTGCAAGGAGGCGCTGCTCGGCGCGTTCGGGCTCGAGCGGCCCAAGCCGGGCAAGCCGCTGTTCGGCTTCGTCGGGCGCATGGTGGAGCAGAAGGGCGTCGACCTCTTGCTCGGGGCGCTGCCGAGCCTGCTCGAGCACGGCGCGGCGGCGGTGGTGCTCGGCACCGGCGAGTCGCGCTTCGAGAACGCCTGGCGCGGGCTGTCCCACCGCTTCCCCAAGCGCCTCGGCGGCCGCATCGGCTTCGACAACGCGCTGGCTCACCTCATCGAGGCGGGCAGCGACTTCTTCGTGATGCCCTCTCGCTTCGAGCCCTGCGGGCTCAACCAGATGTACTCGTCACTCTACGGCTCGGTGCCGATCGTGCGGGAGGTTGGAGGGCTCGGGGACACCGTCACCGACGAGCAGCGGCCGGGCGGCACCGGCATCGTCTTCCAGGAGCCCAGCGTGGAGGCCCTGCGGGTGGCGCTCCACCGCGCGCAGGCGCTCTTCCAGGACCCCGAGCGCTACGCCCGGGTGCGCCGTTCCGGCATGGTCAAGGATTTCTCCTGGGAAGGGGCCGCCCGAAAGTACGACGCGCTCTACCGGTCGCTCTTGCCGCCTGCGTCTTTGGAAGTAACCTAGGGGCGCCGTGGCGCAGGAAACGGAGCTGGGTGGGTATCAACTGGTCGGTCGTCTCGCCGTCGGCGGAATGGCCGAGGTGTACCAGGCGCGCGCGAACCCCCAGACGCAGCGCAGCCCCGGCGAGCCCGACGACATCGTCATCAAGCGGCTCTTGCCGAGCTACCGCAACGACGCGGCGTGGGTGAAGAGCTTCGTCGACGAGGCGAAGCTGACCGTCAAGCTCAAGCACCCCAACATCGTGCGCACCTACCGCTGCTTCAAGGCGGGCGCCGATTACCTGATGGTGCAGGAGCTCGTCTCGGGTCGCACCCTCGAGTACATGATGGGCGCCTTCAAGCAGGCCGGCGCGGTGATGCCCTTGTCGGCGTCGGTCTACATCGCCATCTCGCTGCTCAAGGCGCTCGACTACATCCACCGGGCGAAGGTGGGCGACAACGGCTCGACCGTGGTCCACCGCGACGTGAACCCGGCGAACATCCTCCTGTCGGTGGCCGGCGACGTGAAGCTCACCGACTTCGGCGTGGCCGAGGTCGAGGGCGGCATGAAGGGCGACTCCGGCGCGCTGCGCGGCACCATCTCGTACATGTCGCCCGAGGCGGTGATGGGTCAGGCGGTGGATCACCGCGCCGATCTCTTCGCGGCGGGCGTCATCTTGTGGGAGCTGATGACGGGCCAGCGGCTCTTCGAGGGCGCGAGCGAGATGGAGATGATGCACAAGGTGCGCGACTGCCGCGTGCCGAGCGTGTGGGCGCACAACCCCGACGTGCCGGACCAGGGCGCGGCCATCGTGCGCAAGGCGCTCCAGCCCGACCGCTCCTTGCGCTTCCAGACGGCGGCGGAGTTCACCAAGGCGCTCGAGGTGCTGGCGCGGCGCAACGGCTGGCCCACCACCGTCGACGCGCTCAAGCCCCTCTTGGGCGGGTGATGCGCCGCCTGCCGCTCTTGGGGCTCGTCTTGGTGGGCGCGGCCTGCGCGAGCCTGAAGCCCAAGCCGGTGGCGCCGACGGTGATGGCGAGCGGCTTCGCGGTCGACTTCCCGCGGGTGGGCGAGGCGGTGGTGGACGCCGAGGTTCTGCTGCCGAAGGAGGTGGAGCAGCTCTCGCGGGTGACGTGGCGGCTCAAGGTGAAGGGCTTCCTCTTCGCCTCGGGGGTGGAGGGCGAGCCGTTCGTAGTGCGCTCGGCCGCGGACGGCGCCAGGACCTTGGCGCTGCACATGCCGCTGGTGGCGAAGCACCTCTCCTGGCGGGAGGGGGCGGGCTACGTGACGGTGCAGCTCTCGGGGGTGGTGGAGGGGCGCGCCGGGCCGCTGGAGCTGAGCGTGCCGTTCGAGGCCAAGCGGGAAGTGCTGGCGCAGAACGTCCCGCGGCTGGACGTCGGCGAGGACTGAGCGTCTCAGCGGAAGGCGCTGAAGGCGGCGAGTCTCCACGGCCGGTCGCGCGCCATGGTGTGGAGCTTGGTGATGACGCGCTGGAGCGCCTCGCGGGTGGCGTCGTCCGCGCCGCCGATGAGGCGCTGCTCCAGGTCCGCGGCGCCCGCCAGGCCGAGCGAGGTCATGAAGGCGCCGTCCTTGGTGAGGGCGAAGGCGCTCGGCTGGGGTGGATCCACGAACTTGGGCTCGACGAGGCCGCGCTCTTCGAGGTCGGCGAGCAGGTGGCGCATGCCCTGGCGGCTCATGCCGAATTGTTTGGCCAGGCGGGGCGTGTCGGTCGCGAAGCCCGTGGCGAGGTAGCGGAGGAGGGCGACTTCGAGCGCCGAGACGCCGGTCTCTCCGGTGGTCAGGTCGCGATCCAGCAGGCGACGGAGGATCGCGCCGAGCGTGATCAGCGAGAGAATCAGCATTCCGTCGTCCCCCGAATCGGCCATGCTTCTTCTTCGCACGCCGGTCTGACGTCGGCTCAACGGCTCAAAGGGGCGCGGGTCGGGTGGGTCGCGTGCGCACTGCCACCGACGACCAGCTTCTCGACCGCGGAGCGACGGGAAGCGATGGGCTCGCTCCCGCCCCGCAACGGATAGTGGGACTGAACGGGCCGCGGGGGGCGAGGGGGGCGCAGCGCATGACAAGCTACTTGTCGTTCTGAGGCCCTGAAAAACGACAAGTAGCTTGTCATGGTCCGGCCCCCCCCCGGCGGGTGCGCGGTCATTTCATCGTGGCGGTACAGCGCCGAGACGAGGAGCCGTCACCCTCGAGAGCTGCAGCTCGAAGTCGAGGGGCTGCCCGTCAAAGGCAGGAGCCAGATCTGCTCGACCGGCCCGCGCCTCGAGCTGGCTGCGCTCCGCTCCCGCGACTGCGACGCCTTCCGCACGGTCTCGGTGGTGATGAGCCGACTCGCACCGGCGGTCCTGTGCCCGAGACGAGGAGCCGGCCGTGCCTCGCTACTGCGCCTGCGACGCCTTCTGCACCGCCTCGGCGGCGATGAGCTGATTCACGTCGAGCGTCTGCAGGTTCGCGCCCTTGCCCGACGGCACGAGCACGATCCTCTTCCCCATCAGCGCCTCGGCGATGCGCAGCTTCACCATCGTCCGCCCACCAGTGCCGGCCATGGCCGCGTTGTCCTTCTCGATGCCGGTGGCGCGGGTCTTCGCCTCGATGACGATGGCCTCGGCCTCGTTCTTCGCTTGAACCAGCGCCGCGTCGGCCCCGAGCTTCGCCTTCTGCAGCTCGCCCTGCGCGGTGGCGATCTGCTGGTTCACCTTGCCCTTGGCGGAGGCCAGGTTGCGCTTGGCCTCCTCTCCGGCGGCGGCGGCCTCGGACTTGAGCTTCTCGGAGTTCTGCTCGGCGAGCTTCTTCTCCTTGATGACCTCTTCGTAGGCCGGGTGGAAGCGGTGCTCGCCGAGGATCACCTGCTCGACGATGACGCCCTCGGGGTTGAGCGCGTCGGAGAGGAGCTTCCGCGCGTCCTCCGCCGCGGCATAGCGCCGGTCGGCGACGTAGAAGTCCTCGGAGCGCAGGCGGTTGAGCGCGTCGCGAACGTAGGCCCGGGCGGCCGGCCGCACGAGCACCTCCTGCACCGAGCCCGTCGACTCCGCCACGCGCTGGAGCACGTGCGGCGCCTTCGACTGATCGATGCGCCACGCCACCGTCACGTCGACGGAGATGTCGTTGCCGTCGAGGGTCTTGAACTCGATGTCGTCTTCCTCGTTGCCCTGCGTCCGCTGCATTCGCAGGTTCTGCATCTTCGTCTCGAAGGTGTGCCAGTCCGTGGTGAAGGGCGTGAAGAAGTAGGTGCTACCGGGAGCGTAGGACTCCGGCTGCACGCCCTTGTTCCCGAACGGCGCGATCTTCCGGGTGAGCACGCCCACCTCGTTGGCGCTGGTGGAGTGGCAGGTGCAGCCCTGGGTGACCAGGCCGATCGCGAACACCCCGAGCATCCAATCGCGGATCCGCCGTTCACCCTGAGCCCTTCGACTCCGCTCAGGACAGGCTCCGTCGAAGGGTGCCGAATTCCGTGTGCCCATGTTCACTCCCCCCTCACGTCGAAGCGCTTGAGCGTGGCGTTCAGGTCGAGCGGGTTGGTGCCGCCCTCGCCGTCGCTCGGGAGCACGATGACCTGCACGCCCTTGAGCGTCTCGGCCATCTTGAGGCCGACCATGTTCTCGCTGCCGGTGCCGCGGAGCGCCTTGTTCTCGAGCTCCGTGCCCTGCGCGCGCGCCAGCCGCACCGCCAGCTCTCCCTCGCTCGCCTTGGTGCGCCGGTAGAGCTCGGCCCCGGACTCGAGCTTCTGTACCTCGGCCGCGCCGCGCGCCAGCTCGACCTCTACCTGCGCCGCGCCCTCGGCGACGATCTTGTTCTTCTCCGCCTCGGCCTGGGCCGCGATGGCCTCCGCCTGGTTCTTGAAGACCGTCTGGTCCTGAATCTTCCGCTGCTCGATGGCCTGCTGGTACTTGCCGTCGTAGCGGTACTGCCGTACCAAGACGTGGGTGATGCGAATGCCCTTGGGGAGCAGCTCGTCGGTGAGCTCCTTCTGCGTCTGGGCCGCCGCCTTCTCGCGCGTGTCGCCCTTGTAGAACTGCTCCGCGTCGAGCTCGCCCAGCGCGCGCCGAAGCTGCTGCCCCGCGAGCAAGATGACCGCCGAGTCCTCGAACGCTCGGCCGGGGCCGATCTTGGTCATCACCGCGTAGGGATCTTCGATGCGGTAGAGCACCGTCACGTCGACGCTGACCGTGTAGCCCTCCGAGGTGTTGATCTTGATGGCCGGGACGCGGCGCAGGTTCGCGTGCTCGGTGCCGCTCACGGCCTCGTCGCTCATCTCCAGCACCTGCAGGTCCGCCGGGAACAGGTGCATGCGCTCGGCGCCCGGAGTGAGCCAGTGGGTGCCGGGGCCGTAGACGTCCTTCTGCACGCCCGCGCCGCTGGTGGAGCCGAAGACGACCTGCTTCACGCCGAACTGCCCGGGCGCGATGTAGACCGAGCAGAGGTTCCACCCGATGAGGAAGAGCGCCGCCACCGCGAAGAGGGGCCAGAGGATCTTCGCGCGCGTCGTGAGCTGCAGCTTGAGCCGCTCTTGCGGAGTCGCCATGAACGTCAGCTTCTCTCGCGGTTCTCCTGTGACGTCGAGGCCTTTGTGCCCGCGGCGTGCTCGTCGACGCCGGTGGGCAGATAGGCGTGGCGATCGGCCTCTTCCAGCGCCATGTCGTCGACCAGCGCGGCGAGGGACTTCCGGTAGCGGCGCTTGGCGCGGCTCTCTTGGAAGTCGGGGATGAGCGGCCCGAGCACGAAGAGCAGCAGGGGCAAGGGCTCGATCCACTTCGGCACGCCGAGCCGCCAGACCACGGCGCCGATGACCAGGCCGCTCAAGGCGTAGGCCGCGCGCGAGACGAGATCGCCGCCGCGCCACAGGCCGTAGTGGCTCGCCTCCAGCGCGTGCTGCGCCCGGGCCACCTTGAAGTAGCGGGGCAGGGCGATCGTGAGGAGCGCCTGCTCGATGCGCTGCCAGGAGGGCGCGTCGTCGGCGATCTCCTTGAAGGCCTTCCCGGCCTCGGCGAGCACCGCCTTCGCCTCGGCGGTGAGCAGGCCTTCCGCCTCGTCGTTCCACGCCGTCAGCGCCGCCCGCCGCCGCTCCAGCATGGCCACCAGGTGCGCGGAGAGCTCGGGGAGTTGGTAGCGCGAGGGGTAGACGTTCACGGCGCCGAAACACTAGCCGAGCCCCGAGCCGAGCGTGTGCCCCGCATGGCCACGGGCTCGATTCGCGCGAAGGCGCCTGCGTGGGGTACCAGCCCCCGCGGGGCACGACCGCGTGTCCGCGCCAGCCGCGCAGTCCGGAGGCACGCCCTGACGTCGGCCGCGAACGACACGGTGAAGGGCGCGCTTCCGCAGGCCAAGGGCACTTCGTGAGGCGAAGCGTCATCGACTGCATGCCTCCCGAGGAGCCGAGGGTCACGCTCCCGGAGACGAAGTCGGCCTCCGTCACGACGTACCCGAGCGAAGCCGTAATCGTGTCGTCGGTGATCGCGTCGATGTCCATCAGCCTGCCAGCCCGGCAGCACCGCGGCGGCGTGCGGCAAGAACGCGGCGGTCTGCTCGCCCGCCCGCGCCACTGCTACCGCCACCGCCATCCGACTCCTGCGCACGGCTGGCGTCCTTCGGCGACCGTCCTCCGAACGGGGAGCGAAAGCTGCTTTCTCCCCTCGCGCCCCAGGGACTGACAGAATGCGGCCCCGTGATTCAGATGTTCCATGTCACCAAGTCCTACCCGGGCGACCCCCCGGTGCTCCTGGACATCAACCTCGACATCGAGAAAGGGGAGTTCATCTTCCTCACCGGGCCGTCCGGCGCCGGCAAGTCGACCCTCCTCAAGATGATGTTCCTCGCTGAGCGGCCCACCCGCGGGCAGGTGCTCATCGCCGGCCGCAACATCGCCCGCCTGCGCGCCTCGGGCATCCCGTACTTGCGGCGCAACATCGGCGTGGTGTTCCAGGACTTCAAGCTGCTCGGCAACCGCACCGTGGCCGAGAACGTGGGCTTCACCCTCGACGTCATCGGCGTGCCCCGCGACGAGGTGCGCGAGCGCTCCTTGAAGATGCTTCGCCGCGTGGGCCTCGAGCACAAGGCCGACGTCTCTCCGCTCAAGCTCTCCGGAGGTGAGCAGCAGCGCGTGTCCCTGGCGCGGGCTCTGGTGAACGATCCCGCGCTGCTCCTCGCCGACGAGCCCACCGGCAACCTGGACCCCGCCCTCACCGTGGAGATCATGGACCTGCTCTGCGACGTCAACGCGCGGGGCACCACCGTCATCGTCGCCACCCACGACGCGACCCTCATCGCCCGCTACCACAAGCGCACCCTGCGCCTGGAGAAGGGCGCCATGGTCGCCGACTCCCGCGGCGAGAAGGCCGCGAGGCTGATGAGCCAAGAGGTATGAGCGCGACCGCCAAGGTCGGCTACTTCGTCCGCACCGCGCTGGGCAGCATGGTCCGCTCGCCCTTCGTGCACGTCATCGCCGTCGCGGCGCTGGCGATGGCGCTCTTCGGCTACGGCGTGGCCCGCATCGCGTCGACCCAGCTCGAGGCCCTGCTCCACTCCCTCGGCGGCGAGGTGGAGTTCACGGTCTACCTCGCCGACGACGCCCCGGCCGACCAGCTCGACGAGCTCGAGAAGGCGTTGGTGACGCGCACCCACGGCACCGCCCGGCGCGTTGCCCCCGCCGAGGCCCTGGGACGCCTCGCCGCCCAGCTCGGCGAAGAGGGCAAGGCCCTCACCGAGCTCGGCGACAACCCGCTGCCCTGGAGCCTGGAGGTGCGCCTGCCCTCCGAGGCCCGCGACCCCGAGGCCCTCAAGGCGCTGGCGGAGAGCGTCAAGCGCCTGCCCTTCGTCACCGGCGTCGACTACGGCGAGGAGGCCATCGCCCGCCTCTCGCTCATCGCCCGCGCGCTGCGCCTGGCCATCGCCATCGCCTTCGCGCTGGTTTTCCTCACCACCGTCATCATCGTCAGCGCCACGCTGCAGCTCGCCATCTTCGCGCGGCGCGACGAGATCGAGATCCAGAAGCTCGTCGGCGGCACCGACACCTTCGTCCGCTTTCCCTTCCTCATCGAGGGCCTCGTGCAGGGCCTGCTCGGCGGGGCCTCGAGCCTCGGCCTCGCCTGGCTCGCGGTGCGCGCGCTGGAGTCCGACCCGAGCTCGCCCGTCGCCTTCCTGCGGCTCTCCGGCCACTTCGCGGTCGACTGGCCGCGCCTGGGCGCCGAGATGCTGGGCCTCGCCGTCGCCCTCGGGCTTCTGGGCAGCTTCGTCGCGGTGCGGAGGTTCCTCAGGGTATGAGCGCCCTCCTGCTCGCGCTCTTGCTCGCCGCCGGCGACGTCGAGGAGGAGCACGCCGATCTCTCTCAGCGCCTCGACGCCGAGCGCGCCGCCTTCGACGCTTTGGGCAGCGAGCGCAAGAACCTGCTTGGCGTGCTCGACACCATGGAGCGCCTCGCCCGCGAGTCTGCCCAGCGTGCCGGTGAGCTCGAGCGCGCCAACGCCCGCCTCCAGCTCCAGGCCAGGGAGGTGCACAAGGAGCAAGGCGCGGTGCAGGCCGCGATGCGCGAGCAGGAGAAGCACCTCGCGCCCCGGCTCCTCGCGCTGTACCGGCTCCAGAAGAAGGACGCGCTCGGCTTCCTCCTCCAGGCCGACGACTTCGCCACCCTGGTGAAGCGGCAGCGCGCCATGGGGCGCCTGGTGGAGAGCGACGCTCGCGCCCTCGACGAGCTGGCCCGCGTGTCGCGCTACGAGAAGGCCCAGGCCCGGCGGCTGGAGCGGCTGGAGCTCACCTCGCAGAAGTACCTCAAGGCTCTGCGCACCGAGCAGGCCGTGGGGCGCGCGCGGCTGGAGCGCTTCGGAGAGCTCCTCGCCACCGTCAACGCCGAGTCCAATCGCAAGAGCCGCGTCATCGCCGAGCTGGAGGCCGCCGAGAAGCAGCTCGCGCAGATGGTGGCTGACCTTTCGTCGTCCGGCGCCACCACCGGCTTCCGCGCCCGCCGCGGGCACCTCCCGTACCCCACCCACGGCGTGGTGGAGGTCGGCTTCGGCAAGGTGGTGAACCCGCGCTTCAACACCGTCACCGTGCAGAAGGGCATCGACCTGCGCGCGGCCGCGGGCACGCCGGTGGTCTCCATCGGCCAGGGCACGGTGGCCTTCTCCGGCTGGCTCAAGGGCTACGGGAACCTGGTCATCCTCGACCACGGCTCGGGCTACCACTCGCTCTACGCGCACCTCTCGGGCTCCAAGGTCGAGGTGGGCAACGTGCTGGAGGAGGGCGAGGAGCTGGGCCAGGTCGGCGACACCGGCAGCCTCAAGGGCGCTTACCTGTACTTCGAGATCCGCAAGGCGGGGCAAGCCGTCGATCCGCTGCCGTGGCTCAGCTCCGAGGGAGCTCCGTGACCTCGACCTGGCGGCTGCTCCTCAGCCGGCGCATGGCCCTGGTGGTGCTGACCTCGTTCTCCTCGGGGCTGCCGCTGATGCTCACCGCGAGCACGCTGCAGGCGTGGATGACCGACGCCAAGGTGGACCTCACCACCATCGGCGTCTTCTCGCTGGTGGGCCTGCCCTACACGGTGAAGTTCCTCTGGTCGCCGGTCCTCGATCGCTACGCCTTGCCCTTCCTCGGCCGGCGGCGCGGGTGGATCTTCGCCTTCCAGATCGCGCTCGCCCTCTGCATCGCCGCCATGGGCCTCGTGGATCCCAAGGAGCACACCGCGCTCCTCGCCTCGCTGGCCTTCGTGGTGGCCTTCTTCAGCGCCAGCCAGGACATCGTCATCGACGCGTGGCGTACCGAGCTGCTCACCCCCGACGAGCTCGGCCCCGGCGCCGCCGCCCAGACGCTCGGCTACCGCGTCGCGATGCTCGCCTCGGGCGCGCTGGCCCTGGTGCTCGCCGACGCCATGTCGTGGAGAGGCGTCTACCTGGTGATGGCGGGCACGATGGCCACGGGCATGCTCACCACGCTCTTCGCGCCGGAGCCGCCGCTCTCCCTCAAGCCGCCGCGCACCATTCGCGAGGCCGCGGTCGCTCCGCTCGTCGAGTTCTTGAGCCGCCCCGGCGCGCTGGGGATTCTGGCGTTCATCCTCGTCTACAAAGTCGACGTGAACCTGGCGCTCTCGCTCATCACCACCTTCCTGATGAAGCTGGGCTTCGCCAAGGCGCTCATCGGCGGAGTGAACAAGGGCGTGGGGCTGGTGGCGGTCATCGCCGGCACCTTCGCGGGCGGCGCGCTCTTGCCTCGGCTGGGCATGAAGCGGGCCCTCTGGCTCTTCGGCATCGCCCAGGGCACGGCGACCTTGTGCTTCCTCGCGCTGGCGGTGGCCGGGCGGACCTTCCCCGACGAGCTCTTCGGCGTGGCGAGCGACGACCTCGGCCTTGTCTCGGTGGGGGCGCTGGTGCTCTTCCCGCTGATGGTGCTGGCCATCGTGGCCGACAACTTCTTCAGCGGCATGGGGAACGCCGCCTACTCCGCGTTCCTGATGAGCCTGTGCAACCCGCGCTTCACCGCCACCCAGTTCGCGCTGCTCTCGAGCCTGATGGCGGTGAGCCGCGTCGTCTTCACCTCGCCGTCCGGGTGGCTGGTGGACCGCCTCGACTGGCCGATGTTCTTCGTCGTCTGCACGCTGGCGATGTTGCCCGGCCTCGTCTTGCTGACGCAGTTTGGCCGCTGGAGGACCGGAGCCGAAGCGGCCGCCGCGCCCGCCGAAGCGCCCGTGGCGCGCTGAGGGCCGTTCACCCGGGGCCGCACGGCCCAAGCCGAGCGCCGGAAACCCATCGGCACCCAGGCGCGGCGAACGCTATGGTGGCCCCATGGATCTGCTCGGCACCGCCAACAAGGCCATCCGCCAGGTGCTCGTCGCTCAGGGCGCCCGGAGCGAGGTGCGCTTCGTGCACGGCCACGCGGTGCACCACTACCACCTGCGCGGCGACGGCAAGGGGCCGCCGGTGCTCCTGCTCCACGGCCTCGGCAGCTCGGCCAACGCCTTCTACCGGACGCTGATGCCGCTCGCCCGCCGCTTCAGCGACGTGTGGGCCATCGACATGCCCGGCAACGGCTTCTCGCCGCTCCCCGACGCCGGGCCCCTGCCGGTGCGCGAGCAGGTGAAGGTGGCGCTCGGCTTCCAGGCCGACGTCATCCGTTCGCCGGTCTTCCTCGTCGGCAACTCGCTCGGCGGCGCCATGAGCCTCTACGCCGCCCACGAAGCGCCCAAGGCCCTCAAGGCGCTCGCCCTCATCTCGCCGGCCGGCGCCAAGCTCTCCGACGAGAGCGTGGACGGGCTCAAGAGGAGCTTCTCCGTCACCTCGCACGCCGAGGCCCGCGCGATGACCCGCAGGCTCTTCCACAAGGCGCCCTTGCCGCTGCTCCTCTTCGCCGGCGAGCTCAAGACGCTCTACCGGCAGCCGACGGTGATCAGCGTGCTCGAGGAGGTCAACGCGAGCGACTACGTCACCGAGGAGATGCTCGCGGCGCTGTCCATGCCCACACTGCTCATCTGGGGCAAGAGCGAGAAGCTGCTGCCCTACGAGAGCCTCGCCTACTTCCGCAAGTACCTCCCTGAGCACGCGGAGATCGAGGAAGTCCCCGACTTCGGTCACATGCCGCAGATGGAGGCGCCGAGCGAGGTGGTGCGCCGCCTCATCGCCTTCGCCGAGCGGCAGTCGCTCATCTAGAGCCGGCGGCTCACTGGCACTGATAGCCGCGGGTCAGGTGCGTGAAGGTGACACGGCAGCTGTCGGGCGTCGGGCTCTGGAGCTGATCAGAACCCCAGACCGGCTCGACTGTGTTCTGTGCCAGGCACATGTACGGCAGGCTCGCCGATTGCGTGGTCGAGGACCCCTCGTTGGTCACGGTGCCCGTACCGGTCGTGCCGCACTCTCGGATTCGGCCCGGGTAGTTCGCCGCGCTCTTGGCGGGAATCTGGAAGAACCACGGCGTCGCGCCCGAGCAGACGGAGTCCATCAGCGGCACATGGTAGTACGCGAGCTGCGACCCCCCCGGCATCTCGGCTTCGTTCACCATGGTCACCTCGCCCCAGGACCCGCACGCGGAGGTGGGCGGCGAGGCCAGGATGCCCGTCACCGTCGAGCCGTAGGGGAAGTTGTTCGCCGCCCAGGTGTAGGCCGCGGTGCCCGCGATCGTTGTGGACGCGATACCTCCGTTCGCCGCCGCCGCGCGCAGCGACGCGGAGATCGTCCCCGCGGGATGGCTCTGCTCACCGGCGAGGAAGGTGACCTTCACCGCGCAGGTCGAGGACGGCGCCAGCGCCGTGACGCCGCTCACGCAGCCGCCGACGCCGGCGTCCGGCTCGAGGCGCCACTCCGCTGTGCCCGCGTCTGCGAGCGAGAGCGTCATCGCCGAGGCCGGTCCGCTGCTCATGTTCTTCACCGTGAAGACGTGCGTCTCGTCGAGGTTCGTCGACGGCCACAGGTTCGGGTTCGCCGGTGACGAGGTCCCCGCGTCGGTGACCCACTGCAGCCGCCCGGCTTCGTAGCCTTTGGCCGACATCGCCAGGAAGGCGACGCCGGCGATCCCCGCGTCGACCGCCAGGGAGGCGACGAAGGTCCCGTTGGCGGTGGGCGCGAAGCGCACCAGCCCGGTGCATGAGCCGCTGCCCCCGAGCGTCGCGCACCCCGCGTCGACGATGCTGTAGGCGCTCGCTCCGGATCCCGCCAGCGACAGCGTGATGGGCCCCACCGTCGTGGTGGCGGTGTTGGAGATCGTGAACGGCCGCACCAGCGCGCTGCCCGCGTCCACCACCACGCCATTGAAGGGGTCCGCCCCGAACTGCAGCGCCCCGCGCGGCACGCCGACACCCTTGAGCGCCACCGCCGGCGCGGTGTAGCCGTTACCGTTGACGCTCACCTGCGTCGAGAGCGTGGCCGAGAAGAACCCCGCGTCCGACGGCGCGAACGTCACCTGGACCTGGCACGTCGAATGCGCCGGGATGTTGGCGCAGGCCCCGTCGTCGCTGAACGCAACCGACGGGATGATGACGCGCGCCGGCGCCAGGAGGACCGAGCTGTTGTTGGTCGCCGTGAGCGGCAAGGTCGCCGACCCCGCGACGTTGACGCCCTGGAAGTCGAGCGCGGTGGCGTCGAGGGTCAACGGCGCGACGGTCTCCCCGGTGACGCTCAGCGACTGCGCGGGCAACCCGGTCGCTTGCACTCGCAGCGTCGTGCTCTTCTGGCCGAGCGTCGTGCCGGTCGGCGCGAACTTGAGCTGCGCGGTGCAGACGTCGTTCGGCTGCAACGTGCCGGTGCACTGGCTCTGAGAGAGCGCGAATTCGGCCGAGTCTTGGCCAAGGAGGTTCAGCGACACGGAGACGGCGCCCGTGCCCGCGTTCGTCACCACCACCTGCTGCCCGGGAGACGTCTCGAAGAGCGCGATCGGACCGAAGGCGAAGCTCGCCGGGTCCACCGTCACGCCCGAGGACCCGCCGCCGGAGCCGCCTCCCGCGCCTCCCCCCGTCGCGCCGCCGGAGCCGCCGCCGACCGCACCGCCTCCCGACCCGCCGCTGCCGCCTCCGCTCCCTCCATCCGGGGGGGAGTCGCTGCACGCGCCGCGCGCGACGCACTCGTCGTACGCCGCTCCGAAGCTCTGACACCCGGCCAGGGCCAAGAGGCCCACCACCAGCACGCGCCTCATGGCAGCTCTCCCGTCATGATGACCGCGCCGCCGGTCGCCGTCGGCACCCACGCCACCGACGCCGGCGCGTTCGCCTTGGCGAGCGCGAGCCAGAGCCCTCCGGCGAACACCGCCGCCAGCCCCGCCCCGGCGCAGATCACCCCGGCCTGCTGCTTCGCCGACCCACCGTCACGGAGCGCCTGCGCCTCCTTCAGGCTCAAGGGGTGATCTGCCGTGGCGGTCTTCAGCCGGTCGTAGTCGCCGCCGCCCGAGTTGAAGAGAAAGGCTCCCACGCCGGCGACCAGGGCGCCGCCCGCCACCGGCACCCACCAGAATCGCGCCGCAGGCGGCGTGCTCGACCCGCGGAGCTCGGCCGCGACCGGCGTCAGCGTCCGCCCCAGCGCAGTGGCCACACCCTTCGCCAGCTGCACCGCCGCCCGCGAGAGGGCGTCCAGCACGGCCTCGTCGCCCTCGACGCGATCCGAGAACGCCGCGAAGGTCCTGCCGTCGCGCGCCGAGATGACCTTCAGGTTGAGCTGGGTCCTGCCGCCGACCTTCGCCAGATCGCCGAGCAGCACGCCGTCGGCGCCGAGGGCGCTGGCCAGCTCCGCCATGCACGAGCTCGAGGCCTCGCTGCAGCCGAGGAGCTGCTTTTGCCGCTCGAGCCCGAGCAGCGAGGCGATCTCCTTGTTCGTCACCACGTCGAGGCCCTCGAACTTGAGCTGCTGCGCGAGGTGCTCGCCGAAGAAGACGGCGTAGCGGTCCTCGAGGCCGAGGGCCGAAAGACCGGGCATCGCCACCTTCGGCGCGGCCTGGCCGGCTCCCAAGATGAGCGCTGCGATGACGACCGCGTGCGGCATGGAGCTCCCCTCGTCTGGCCGTCCCGTGACAGACGGCGAAGCGCGGGAGGATACCACACGACGCCGGGCGGACCGCGCCCTCCGCCGTCAGGGGCTGGCGGCGAGTCCGCCCTCGCGCGGGTCCGCCGCGCCCGTCCACCCGCCGTCCTTCCACACCAGCGCCGGGCCGCACCCCAGTCGCTCCGCGATGGCCACGCGGTGTCCGCGTCGCTCCAGCTCGGCCTTCACCTCGGGCGTGAGCGCGCCGGGCTCGGCGGAGACGTGATCGGGCAGGTGCTGGTGGTGGAAGCGCGGCGCGGCGACGGCCCGCTCCACGTCGAAGCCGAAGTCCGCCACGTTGGACAGCTCCTGAAACACGGTGGAGATGATGCGGCTGCCGCCCTGCGCGCCCAGCACCAGCCGCGGCTCTCCCGCGCGCGTGGTCACGATCGTCGGCGCCATCGACGAGAGCATGCGCTTGCCCGGCGCGACCGCGTTCGTCTCGCCCTGCACCAGACCGAAGGCGTTCGGCGTGCCCGGCTGGGTCGCGAAGTCGTCCATCTCGTCGTTGAGCAAGAAGCCCGCGCCCGGCACCAGCACGCCCGAGCCGAAGCGCAGGTTCAACGTCGTGGTGAGCGAGACCACCTGGCCCTCGGCGTCCACCGCGCCCAGGTGCGTGGTGTGCTCGCCCTCCACCAGGCCCGGCACCTCGCTCGAGGGCGTGGCCTTCGCCATCGAGATGCCCTGGCGCAGGGTCTCGGCGTACGCCGGCGAGACGAAAGCCTCGGCGGGCACGCCCTTCACCACGTCGGGGTCTCCGAGCACGCGGTTGCGCGCGGCGTAGGCCCGTCGCCAGCTCTCGGCGACCACGTGCACCGCGTCGGCGCTGTGCCAGCCCATGGCGCCGAGGTCGATGGGCGCGAGGATGTTCGCGGTGAGCGCGATCACCACGCCGCCGGACGAGGGCAGGGGCATCGAGTACCCCACCAACCCGCGGTACTCGAAGCGCACCGGGGCGCGCCACACCGGCTGGTAGGCCTTCAGGTCCTCGAGCGTGATGAGGCCCTTGTCCTGCTTCTGCTCCGCGACCAGCAAGGCCGCCGTCTCGCCTTCGTAGAAGTCCTTCGGGCCCTGCGCGGCGAGTCGCTCCAGCGTCTTCGCCAGCTCCGGCACCCGGAAGCGAGCGCCCGTCGTCGGAGGCTTCCCCTCCGGCAGGAAGAGCGCCCCGGCCGCCGGGTTCTTCATCAGCCGCTCGGCGCTTTCGGCGATGCCTTCAACGAAGCGCTCGTCGGCCTCGAAGCCGTCGCGGGCCAGGGCGATGGCCGGCGCGACCACCTTCGCCCAGGGCAGGCGGCCCGAGGTGCGGTGCAGCTCGAAGAGCCCGGCCACGCTCCCGGGAACGCCGGCGGAGAGCGGGCCATCGAGCGAGTCCTTGGGCCGACCCGCGTAGAGATCTCGCGTCGCGGCCAAGGGCGCCTTCTCCCGAAAGTCGAGCGCCTTCACCTCGCCCGTCACGCCGCGCACCAGCGCGAAGCCGCCCCCGCCCAGGTTCCCCGCGCCGGGGTGCACCACCGCCAGGGCCAGCGCCGTCGCCACCGCCGCGTCCACCGCGTTCCCGCCTTCGCGAAGCAGGCGAACCCCAGCCTGCGTGGCCAGCGGCGCTGCGGAGACCACCATGCTGGCGGCCCGCGGACCCTCCTTCGGCGAAGCGACCGGCCCCGTCGTCCCCCGGCAGCTCGCGATCGCGAGCAGGACGACGCCGAACCACCGACCCTGAGCGCGCTCGAGCATGCCGCGCAGTCTGACGCGCACCGGGTGAGGGCCAAGCAGTTTCTTGGGGGCGGCCTGGCTGACCGCCGAAGGGGGGCTCGCTCGCCTTCACGTCCGCACCGGCTCGCGGATGTGGCGGAACCGTTCCCTCGTCCGCATCCACAGCGGCGAAGGCCCTCCCATGGGCTCCAGGACAGCGAGGAAGTAAACGCCGTGAACAGAACCCTCTCAGGCAGTGGCAACTCTGAGCCGTCGGCTGACGCGAGACATCATCCGCGACCCACTCCAGGACGCGAAGGCCTTCTCGCGGGCCCCAAGACACCGAAGAAGTAAACGCCGTGAGCAAAACCCTCTCACGCAGTGACAACTCTGAGCACTCGGCTGACGCAGTTGCTTCCGCCGCGTCGGCCGCGTCCGCGGGTTGGAGCACCGACGTCTCTCGACCCTCACGGGAGGGGCCCCGGGGCTTTTCGCGACAATCGGGCCTCTGCTAAACGGGGCACATTGTCCCGCTGCTCTCGGTGGGGCCCAAAGCGGGGTTCACGTCCATGGCCGTCAGCGACATCAAGAATGCGTTTCAGCGGGTGTCCACCGATCGCAAGATCGACGTGAAGGACGTCGACACCATCCTCCAGTCCGCCGGCTCCATCAGCATCGAAGAAGAGAAGGCCATCAAACAGCAGGCCGACGAGTTCGCCGGCACCATGGACCCCGCCGCCAAGAAGAAGCTGAAGGAAGCGCTCGGCGACGTGGCCAGCCTCCGCAAGGAAGCCGCCGCCACCAATAAGAGGCTCGAGCTTCTGCAGGTGAAGCTCTCCGCCGAGGCGAAGAAGCTCCTCACCCCAGGCACCGCCACCAAGAGCTTCGGCGGCACGCCGATCCCCGAGGCGGTGAAGACCGTCGTCAACGGCATGATGGCCAAGGGCGCCGTCGCCTACGACGTGCGCGAGATGAAGCCCGACCCGGTCTACGACACCGAGCACGGCGAGCCGGAGATGACCCTCGACGGCAAGTACAACCCCTACGGCCAGGACCAGAAGGCCACCGACTCCATGGCGTTCAGCCACACCGAGCTGACGCCGCAGAAGATCGCCGACGACATGAGCACCGCGCAGACCTTCAACGTCTGCGTCGGCACCAAGGGAAGCGGCGACGCGCAGGAGGCCGTCTTCGAGAAGCGCACCATGAAGGGCAACGGGCGCATCACCGAGCTCTACGACGAGGCCACCTGGAAGGACACCTTCGCCCGCGGCGAGGGCGGCCAGAAGTACGCCTCCAACTTCGCCATCCTCGCCGACGGCAGCGTGCACGCCGTGCCGGCCTCGCGCCGCACCAAGGCCGAGCCCTGGCGCATCCTCACCACCGCGTCCCTGGGCCGCGGCAAGCAGATGCTCTTCAACGGGCACATTCACATGGAGGCCGGCGTCGTGACCTACGTCGGCCAGTCCGGCCGCCTGGGCAAGCTCGCCGAGAAGGGCACCCAGTTCGTCGACCCCGTCGCCATCCTCCAAGCGTGGGGCTTCAGGCTCGCCCCCGGCCTCACCGTCACCCAGGAGTAGCGGTCAAAGGAACGACGCCATGCCCATCAAGATCCAAGCAGGACGCCAGTTCGCCACCGGTGACGCCACCGCCACGCTGTACGACGGCCAGGGCAAGTCGGGCCCCTACCTCCAGAAGGCCTCCGACAAGCTCGTCGCCCAGAGCATCACCATCACCCTCCAGTCGGGGAAGACCAAGTCCGTCACCCTGGCCACCGCCGAGGACTGGAAGGGCTTCATCGCGAAGTACTGCGCCACCGAGAAGCAGGCCGCCGGCTTCGCCAAGAAGTTCGGCATCACCTTCAACGACTTCATCAACACCATCGACGACGCCGCCGCCAGCGACGACAAGGGCCTGAGCCTCGACCTGCGCCCCCAAAGCGAGCTCGCCAAGGCGCTCTCCCTCGACAAGCTCGACGGCGACTACGCCACCAAGCTCGCCAAGGACGCCACCGTCAACCTCACCGGCGCCAACAACGCCACCAGCACCGCCGTCGCCGCCGGCACGCCCAGCATCGGCAAGGAGATCCTCGCCACGCCCGTCGGGTCCGACTGGGAGCGCGATCGCACCGAGATGGAGAACTGGTGCGACTTCAAGACCGGCAACGGCGCCGGCAAGACCTTCAAGGAGAACACCGGCCCCGCGCCCTACGCCAAGCTCTACCAAGCCAAGTGGGACGACCCGAAGGCGATGGCGCTGGTGAACGCCTTCACCCTGCCGCTGCACATCGAGGTCAAGGGCACCAACCCCGACGGCTCGACCAAGTTCCAGGACGGCTACGAGATGTTCCGGGACTCGTACTTCGACGACAAGGCCGGCACCCTGGGCAAGGCCGGCGCCTCGGTGCGCGCCCGCGTGCGCTTCGACAACCAGCCGCCCTTCAACGTCAACCGCGTGCTGGTGCAGGCCAAGGAAGGCCGCGCCGTCACCGGCACCGACTCCGCCGTGCACAAGTTCGAGAAGCGCTGGGAGGGCAACTACACCGACGAGAACGCCGCCAAGGCCCAGCTCGTCAGCGGCAAGGAGACCGACGGCTCCGTGCTCGCGGTCGCCCAGAAGCTCTACCAGCTCGCCCAGGACAAGGGCGCCTTGCCGCCCGACGGCAACCTGCAGCTCGACGAGAAGTACATCGTGCTGCAGAAGCGCCGCCGCACCCACCTGCAGCTCGACTCGGTCTCCGACGTGCAGTCGCGCAAGACCGCGCTCCAGGGCGAGATCGACGCGCTCAAGGCCGCGGGCAAGGAGGTGCCGAAGGGCATGGCCGACTACGCGCAGAAGCTCGACGGCCAGGTGAAGTTCCTCACCGACTCCAGCGAGCTGCTCCGGAAGTACGGTCAGTGGATGCCGTCGGGCGAGTGCTTCATCGTCTCCGCCGACCGCTACAACGTCTACGACCCCATCGCGCGCAAGGGCGCCGTGCCCACCGACATCGACGACGAGGTGGGGATGATCGGCAAGGGCCCGCTGCACATCGAGGCGGAGTGGGACACCAACTCCTCCGACCCCTTCGAGAAGGCCTCCAAGGAGATCGACAAGCGCCTCGCCGCCACGCCGCCCCCCGACGACGCCACCAAGGCTTCGCTCCAAGCCGACAAGAAGACCGTCGAGGACATGCGCGCCACCTTCCGCAAGGACGTGGCCCAGACCGTCGAGGTGGTGAAGAAGCAGCTCCAGGCGCAGGGGCTGGTCGAGGACGCCGCCAAGAAGTCGAAGGACCAGCGCGCGCAGGATCTCGCCAACTCGAAGGACCGTCCGGTCTTCTGGCGCTAGAACGAAAGGCACCATGGTCTCACGCATCGGAAGCGGGTGGGGAGCAGCGGGCGTCACGGCGCCGCGGGCGGGCCAGAAGGCCAGCGCCGCGCGCTTTGTTCCCAAGGGGCGCATCGACACCGGCGCGAAGGAGGCCTCCGACGTGGTGGCGCTCCCCGGAGGCCGCTTCCTCGTCGCCGGCGACACCTCCGGCGCCCTCCGCATCGTGGAGAAGGACGGCCGCGTCACCAAGCTCCCGCTCGAGGGGCTGCCCAAGCACAAGCCCAGTCAGTTCGAGGGCGTCGCCTACGACCCCGTCGCGCGCACGCTCCTGCTCTCGCGCGAGGAGAGCCGTGAGCTGGTGCGCTACTCGTGGGACGCCAACGGCACCAAGGCGCCTTCGCTCGAGAAGATCTACGACGTGAAGCACCTCGGCGGGCCGAAGAACAAGGGCCTCGAGGGCCTGGCGTTCCTCCCCGGCGACGCCTCTCCGACCGGTTCGCCGCAACTCCTCGGCACCAAGGAAGGCAAGCCGAGAGAGCTGGTGATGTTCGACGCCAAGGGCGGCAAGCACCCGCTCGAGGTGAAGCTCGACGACCGGCTCAAGAACGTCTGCTCCGACTTCTCCGCCGTGGCGGTGGACCCCAAGTCGGGCCACGTCTTCATCTCCAGCGACGAGTCGTCGGTGGTGGCCGAGCTCGCCCTCACCAAGAAGGGCGATCACCTCGAGGCGACCTACGTGGGCTCCTTTCCGCTCAAGGACGAGCAGGGCGATCCGCTCCCGCGCATCGAGGGTCTCACCTTCGACCAGAAGGGCGACCTCTTCGTCCTCACCGAGAACGACGGGAAGCTGCTCAAGCTGGCGAGGCAGTAGGCCGGCGCGTAGGGGGCGTCGGCCTGGCGACCGAGCCGGAGCATGGCGAGGACGCGCGAATCGGCGCACGCTTCGCCCTCGAGATGCCGAGCGAACTGCTGGTGATCCTGTCGCTGGTCTTCGCCAACGGCGTCCTCGCAGGCGCGGAGATCGCCATCATCTCCACGCGACCCGGCCACTTGAAGGAGCTCGTCGAGCACGGCAGCCGCGGGGCCAAGGCAGTGGTCGCGCTGCGCGGGCAGCCGGAGCGCTTCTTCGCCACGGTCCAGGTGGGCATCACGGTGGTGGGCTCGGCGGCCGGCGCCTATGGCGGCGCGACCCTCGCCGACGATCTCGCCCATCTCCTCGTTCGCTCCGGCCTCGCCGAGCCCTGGGCGACCGACGCCGCCTTCGTGCTCGTCGTGAGCTTCGTCTCCTACGTCTCGCTCGTGCTCGGGGAGCTGGTGCCGAAGTCGCTCGCGCTCAAGAGCGCCGAGGCCTACTCGCTGGCCGTGGCGCTCCCGTTGGTGTGGCTGTCCAACGCCCTGCGCCCGCTGATCTGGTTGCTCACCCTGAGCTCGAACCTCGTCCTGCGCCCCTTCAAGGACACCACCAGCTTCACCGAGGCCAGGCTCTCCCCCGAGGAGCTCGCCGAGCTGGTGCGGGAGGCGTCGCGGGTCGGCAGCCTGCACCCGCGCGCGGGGGAGATCGCCGCTCGGGCGCTGGCGCTGCCCCGGCTGGTCGCCAGCGACGTGATGATCCCCCGCACCGAGGTGGTCTCGCTCAAGCGCGGCGCCTCCCACGACGCCTTGCGCACCACGCTGCTCGAGCACGCGCACTCGCGCTTCCCAGTCGTCGAGGGCAGCTCCGATCGCGTGGTCGGCTACGTCAGCACCAAGGACCTCCTCACCGTCGCCTGGGACGAGGCGCTCTTCGTCTTGGAAGACCTCATCCGGCCGGTCTACTTCGTGCCCCCGGGCATGAGCGCCCTGGATCTCCTCTCCGCGCTGCGCGCCCGCCGCGTTCCGTTCTGCGTGGTGGTCGACGAGCACGGCGCCATGATGGGCATCGTCACCCTCGAGGACGTGTTGGAGGAGCTGGTGGGCGAGATCTTCAGCGAGCACGCGCGCTCCAGCCCCGCGCCGTTCCAGCGCGCGCAGGACGGCTCGGTCACCGCCCAGGGCACCGTGCCCATCCGCGACTTGAACCGGGAGCTCGGCCTCGGCCTGCCCGAGGGCGACTGGGTGACGCTGGCCGGGCTCTGCCTCGCCCTCGCCGGCCGCATCCCCGCCCCGGGCGAGCGCCTCCAGGTGAAGAACGGGCCCGCGCTCGAGATCCTCGACGCCTCCGCGCGCCGGGTGTGGTCGGTGCGGGTTTGGCCTCCGAAACCTCCGTGAACGTAGGGGGCTGCATCAGCGCCGATTCTCCCCGGGCGCACGCCCATCAGCTCCGCTCGCGGACCTCCCCAAAAAAGACGCCCCCGCCTACAGGCGCCCACACCCGTCGAGGTGCGCGCGGGTGGAGGCGCCCTTTAGGATGACGCCCATGCGGCGGATCATGGTGTTGGTGCTGGCGCTCCTGGCTCTCTCGAGCTGGGCGGAGGCGCCGGGCCACTCCGAACAGACCTACAAGCAGCTCGAGCTGTTCGCGCGAGTGCTGTCCTACGTCCAGAACAACTACGTCGAGAAGGTCGACGAGCAGCAGCTGACCTACGGCGCCATCAAGGGAATGCTCGAGACCCTCGATCCGCACACGGTCTTCATGCCGCCCGACCTCTTCAAGGAGATGAAGATCGACACCTCGGGCGAGTTCGGCGGCCTGGGCATCGAGATCGCCAAGAAGGGCGACGCCATCGTGGTGGTGACCCCCATCGACGACACCCCAGCGCAGCGCGCGGGCATCAGGAACGGCGATCAGATCGTTCGCATCGACGACGAGCTCACCCGCGGCATGGAGCTCGCGCACGCCATTCAAAAGATGCGCGGGCCGGCCGGCAAGAAGGTCATGCTCACCATCCTGCGCGAGGGCTTCAGCGCGCCGCGCGAGTTCGCCATCATCCGCGACCACATTCGCATCGCCTCGGTCGAGAGCGCGCTCTACGGCGGCATCGGCCACGTGAAGGTGAAGAACTTCCAAGACCGCACCGACGCCTCGCTCTACAAGGAGCTGGAGAAGCTGCGCGCCCAGAACGGCGGCAAGGAGCTGCGCGGCCTGGTGCTCGACCTGCGCAACAACCCCGGCGGGCTTCTCGATCAGGCCGTGGCCATCAGCGACCGCTTCCTCGCCGGCAACCTCACCATCGTCTCCACTCGCGGGCGCGGCGGCCAGCAGGTCACCGAGGAGAAGTCGAAGGACCGCGACACCGAGAAGCCGTACCCCATCGTGGTGCTGGTCAACGCCGGCAGCGCCTCGGCCTCGGAGATCGTCGCCGGCGCGCTGCAGGACCACCATCGCGCGGTGCTGATGGGCGTGCCCACCTTCGGCAAGGGCAGCGTGCAGACCGTCATCGAGATGGAGGACGGCAGCGGCCTCAAGCTCACCATCGCCCGCTACTACACGCCCTCCGGCCGGAGCATCCAGGAGAAGGGCATCCTCCCCGACTTCGTCGTGCCGGAGTCCGAGGGCCAGGCCGTGCCGGTCAAGGGCGACCAGCTCCGCGAGAGGGACCTGAAGCGCCACTTCAAGGGCGAGGGCGACGCCGTCACCGAGGCGCCGATCAAGGTCGCGCTCCCCGAGAACCTGAAAGCCTGGGACGTCTGCGACAAGCTCTCCGACTACCAGCTCAAGGTCGCGCTCCAGTACCTGAACTCCTCGCCCCCGCCGGGGAAGAACACCGCCCGCGCGCCCGGCCGCTGAAGCCACGCCGAAGCGAACGCTGGCGCTCGAGTCGTTCCAATGGGAGCATCGCGGCGCCATGACGCGCCTCCCCTCGACCGCGTTGGTCGCCTTCCTCGTCGCCGCTCTCGCCAGGGGGCCCGCCGTCGCCGCGCCCGTCTCGCTCCTGCCGAGCGTGATCCCCGCCGCCGGTGACGGCCCCAGGCTCGTCGTCGTCACCGTGGGGCTCGACCCCAAGACCAAGGGCAAGCTCGGCGCCCTCGAGGCCGCCGCCGAGGAGGCCGTCGACCGCGCCGGCCGCTTCACCCTCGTGCCCGCCTCGCTGGCCTTCGACCCCAACGTGGAGAAGGGCCAAGACGCCTCGCTGCAGGAGGCCCGCGGCCGCATCAAGGACGGCCAGAAGGCCCTGGACGATCTCGACAACCAGAAGGCCACCGAGGCTTTCGTCGCCGCGCTCGCCGCCTTCCGCAAGACCGATCTCTCCAAGACCTGGACCGAGCTGCTCTCCGCCTGGGTGCTGAAGGCCGCGAGCCACGCCACCGGCGGCGAGAACCCGCAGGCCAAGGCGGAGATCGAGAAGATCATCGCCGTCGACCCCAAGGCCGACTTCCCCTCTCAGTTCTTCCCGCCCGAGCTGCTCAAGTACGCCGACACCCAGCGCAAGCTCTCCGCCAGTGCCAAGGGTGAGCTCACCGTGCGCACCGAGCCCCCCGGCGCCCGGGTGTGGATCGACGGCAGCTGGCGCGGCCCGAGCCCCGTCACCGCCACCGGCCTCATGGGCGGAAAGCACTTCGTGGTGGCCTCCCTGGGCGGGTACGCCACGCTGGTCGAGGAGCTCACACCCGGCGAAGAGGTCCTCCGCCTCACCCCCGGCGAGCTCGCGCCACAGCTCGCCAGGGCCGTCGACGCCGTGGCGAAGGACCCCGAAGGACCGGGCCGCGTCGCCGCCGCCCGCTCGCTGGGTCGGAACCTGGGGGTCGACCAGGTGCTGGTGGTGACTGCCAGGAAGAGCCCGGCCGGCGATCAGCACGAGCTCACCGCGGTGCGCGTCGAGGTCAAGGACGGCCACGAGCCCGGCTACCGGCAGCTCACCGCCCCGCTCGGCGACGCCAGCGCGCTCGCCACGTTCTTCGACGGCGTGATGGCGAAAGACGAGCCGCGGAAGGGCGGCCCGGTCACCCACTTCAAGGCGGCCGCCGGCGCCCTCGATAACCGCACGCTGCTCGGCTACTCGCTCGCCGGCGCGGGCGCGGTGCTCATCGTCAGCGGCATCATCTTCGGCGTCAGCGCGCAGAACAGCGCCACCACCTTCCGCGGCACCGAGCAGGTCAAGACCCGCATCTCGAACGATCTCGCCTCCAGCGGTCGCGCGTTCTCCGTCACCGCCGACGTCTCCTGGGTGCTCGGCCTGGGGGCCGCGGCGGCCGGTGGCGTCCTGGCCTTCACCAAGATCGGCGAGGGCGGCGCGGGCGCAGAGCAAGACGAGGCCAAGCCCAAGAAGTCCTCCGAGGAGGGCTCGAAGAAGAAGAAGAAGAAGAAGGTCGAGGACGACGAGTCCGCCGCCGAGGAGAAGGCCAGGAAGAAGAAGGCCGACGACGACGCCCAGAAGGCCCGGGAGCAGGAAGAGGCCGATCGCAAGGCGGAGGACGAGCGCAAGGCGAAGGAAGCCGAAGAGAAGGCCGCCGAGGCGAAGAAGAAGGCCGCCGAGGAAGAGGAGAAGCCGAAGAAGAAGAAGATGACCAAGAAGGAGAGGGCCGAGGAAGAGCGCCGCCTCAAGGAAGAGGAAGCCGCCCGGGCCGAGGAAGAGAAGAAGCGGGCGGAGGAAGAGAAGAAGAAGGCCGAGGAGGCCCGCAAGAAGAAGGAAGAGGACGAGAAGAAGAAGAAGGAAGAGGAAGAGAAGAAGCGGAAGAAGCGCCTCGACGAAGACCTGCGCGACGACTCCTGAAGCGCGGTCGGGCGGTGGTGCACGCGCGGCCCCTCCGCCGCGCGGTCGAGAATTCGACAGCCCGCCACAGGCCTGTAGCGTCCCCTGCCCAGAGCGCCCCAGAACGGGCGTTGGCACCGGGGCTGCTCTGTTCCCCGGAAGCGCTCGAAAAGGGCGCGGCACGGAGGCCACACGAGATGAATGCACGGCGCGTCGCGGTCCTGTTGGGCGGGTGGGGCGAAGAGCGGGAGATCTCCATCAAGACCGGCGAGGCCGTGTCCCAGGCGCTGGAGGCGCGCGGCCACGAGGTCACGCGCGTCTTCGCGGGGCGCTGCCTCGACCAGTCCTTGCGCAACGCGGAGCCGGAGGTCGTGTACAACGCGCTCCACGGCCGCATGGGCGAGGACGGCAAGGTGCAGGGGCTGCTCGAGGTGATGGGGCTGCCGTACACCGGCTCCGGCGTGCTCGCCTCGGCGCTGGCGATGAACAAGGCCATTGCGAAGAAGCTCTTCCGCCAGCACAACTTGGCCGCGCCCACCGGCTACGTCGTCGAGCGCCACGAGCTCCAAGACGTCGAGGAGCTGCACATGGACCTGGGCTTCCCCTGCGTGGTGAAGCCCGCCTGCGGCGGCTCGTCGTACGGCCTGTCGCTGGTGCGCGCCCGCGAGGAGCTCGTGCCCGCCGTCACCGAGGCCTGCCGCTTCGGCGGCGCGGCGCTGGTGGAGCGCTACGTGAAGGGCAAGGAGGTCACCGTCGCGGTGCTCGGCGACGAGGTGCTGGGGAGCCTGGAGATCGCCTCCCAAGGCGGCACCTTCGACACCAAGACCAAGTACGAAGGCGGCGCGCGCATGTTCCTGCCGCCAAGGCTCTCGCCCACCCGCCTCGCCAACGTCGAGGCCATGGCGCTCGCCGCCGCGCAGGCCCTCGGCTGCCGGGGCACGGTGCGCGTCGACTTCATCTGCTCGGACACCGCGAACGACGTCGTGCTCGAGGTGAACACTCAGCCGGGCATGACGCCGTCGAGCCTGCTGCCGAAGATCGCGCGCGAGGCCGGCCTTGCCTTCGAAGACCTGGTGGAGCGGCAGCTCGAGCTCGCGTCGCTCGATGCCACCGAGGCCGAGGAGCGCGTCGCGCCCGTCGTCGAGGCGGAACGCCGCGCGAGCTGAACCCGTCGAGCGCTTCTTGGCCGCATACGCTCTGGGCTGACGCGCTTCGTCACCTGCGCCGTTTCAGGTTTGACACTCGGGGGTTTCGTCCATAGAAAGGCCCGACCTTCAGCCCGGAGAGGGGAAAAACTTAGTCTTACCGGGGAGTTGGAGAGGCCGAAGCCCGCGATGAGCACCTCGGAAATTCTATTCCTGGCGTTCTACTTCGGCGTGCTCGCCATCTTGTCGCTCTACGGTTCCCACCGGTACCGGATGGCGTTCCTGTATTACCGGCACAAGTTCAAGCTGCCGACGCCGTCGAAAGCGCTCGACTCGATGCCTCGCGTGACGGTGCAGCTGCCCGTCTTCAACGAGATGTACGTCGTCGAGCGGCTCATCGACGCGGTGTGCAAGATCGACTACCCGCGCGAGCTCTTCGAGGTGCAGGTGCTCGACGACTCCACCGACGAGACCTGCGGCATCGCGCGCGCGTGCGTCGAGCGGTGGAAGCAGAAAGGCATCGACATCCAGTACGTGCACCGCGAGAACCGCCAGGGCTTCAAGGCCGGCGCGCTCGAGAACGGGCTGCACCTCGCGAAGGGTGAGTTCGTCGCGGTCTTCGACGCCGACTTCGTGCCCTCGCCGGACTTCCTCACCCGTACCGTGCCCTTCTTCGCGGACAGCGGCGTGGGCATGGTGCAGGTGCGCTGGGGCCACCTGAACCGCGAGTTCTCCATTCTCACCCAGGCGCAGAGCATCTTGCTCGACGGCCACTTCATCATCGAGCACACCGCGAGAAACCGCAGCGGCTGCTTCTTCAACTTCAACGGCACGGCGGGCATCTGGCGCCGGGCCACCATCACCGACGCCGGCGGTTGGCAGCACGACACGCTGACCGAGGACCTGGACCTCTCCTACCGCGCGCAGCTCAAGGGCTGGCAGTTCGTCTTCCTGCCGGAGATCATCTCGCCCGCCGAAGTGCCGGTGGACATGAACGCCTTCAAGAGCCAGCAGCACCGCTGGGCCAAGGGCTCGATTCAGACCGCGAAGAAGCTGCTCCCCACCATCCTCCGCTCCGACCTGCCGTACCTGGTGAAGCGCGAGGCGTTCTTCCACCTCACCAACAACGTGGCGTACCTGTTGATGGTGGTGCTGTCGGTGATGATGCCCTTGTCGATGGTGGTGCGCCTCAGGCACAACCTCTACAGCACGCTCCTCCTCGACCTCCCGGTGTTTCTGTCCGCGACCGCGTCGGTGAGCTTCTTCTACGTCGCCACCCAGCGGGAGATCGGCCAGCGCTGGTGGGGGCGGCTGAAGTTCTTGCCCTTCCTGATGAGCCTGGGCATCGGCATGGCCATCAACCAGTCGAAGGCCGTGCTGGAGGCGCTGTTCGATCGCCAGTCGGAGTTCACCCGCACGCCGAAGACGGGCTCCGAGGGCAAGGTGGCGCAGAAGGTGAAGCGGGCCTATCGCGGCACGGTCAACTTCGTCCCGATCGTCGAGCTGCTCTTCGCCGCCTACTTCACCGGCGCCGTCTACTACGCCTGGGACAACGAGATCTGGACCTCGCTCCCGTTCCTCGTGCTGTTCCAGATGGGCTTCCTCTACGTCGGCGTGTCGAGCGTGCTTCAGGCGTTCGGCGGCGGGCGGCAGGCGGCGCCCGCGGTCGGCGCGGAGATCAGCACCGGCGCCTGAGTCGTCAGGGCCGGGCGCCTCCTCCTCGAAGGGTGCCTCGTTCCCTCACTCCTCGTCGTCGCTCGCCTTCCGCAAGCCGAGCCGCTTCCGCAGATCTCGCGCGGCCTGGCGTGACACCTCGACGGTCTGCCCGGCGTGGGTTCGCGCGAGGTAGCCGCCGCTCTCCACGGGCTCCAGGCGCGCGACGGCCTCGAGGTTGAGCAGCGCCCGGCGGTGGACGCGCTCGAAGGCCCCCTTCGGGAGGCGCTCCACCAGCTCCTGCAGCGAGAAGTCGGTGAGGTACCGCGCGTCCTTGGTGAAGACGGTGACGAGCTCGTCCTCGAGGACCGCGTGGGTGACCTGCGCCGGATCGAGCAGCACCACGCCCTGGCGGGTGGTGACGGGGAGGCGGGCGATGGCGCGAGAGGCGAGGGCCTTCTCGAAGCGGGTGCGCGTACCGCGCTCGCGGGCGCGGTCGACGGCCTTCTTGAGCCGCTGGGCCTCGATGGGCTTCATCAGGTAGTCGACGGCGCCGGTGTCGAAGGCCTCCACGGCGTGCTCCGCGTGCGCGGTGCAGAAGACCACCCACGGGCCGTCGCTCGGCCACACCTGGAGCGCCTCGGTGCCGGTGAGCTTGGGCATCTGGATGTCGAGGAGCACCAGATCCACGCCGCCCTGTCGCACGCGGGCGAGGACCTCCTCGCCATCCTTCGCCTCGCCGACGAGCTCCACGCCCTCCAGGGCCAAGAGCAGGCGGGTGAGGCGCGAACGGGCGAGCTGCTCGTCGTCGGCGACGAGGACGCGCAGGGCGCTCATACCCCGCTCACCCTGAGCCGGTCGAAGGGTGCCGAACCTCCACTCACGCACGACCTCATGACGCCTCCTTCGGGAAGACGAGCTCCGCCCGCGTCCGCGCTTCACCCGCTGCCCCTACCGTCAGCGTGGCCTTCCCGTTGGTGGCGAGGGCGAGCTGTCGCTCCAGCGTGGGGAGCCCGTGACTTCCCGGGCGCGGGCCGGCGAAGGGCCCGGGGTTCTCGATGACCACGCGCACGGAGGACGGCTCCTCGCGCACGGTGAGGGTGAGCGGCCCGCGGTGCCCGGCGCCCGGCCCGTGCTTCACCGCGTTCTCGACCAGGGTGAGCACCGACAGCGGTGGCACGTGGAGCGCGGGGAGCGGCGAGGGGAGATCGGCGGTGAGCTGGAAGAGCTCCTTGTCGCGCAGCAGGTGCAGGTCGAGCAGCGCGCGCGACACCTCGAGCTCCTTCGCGAGGGGCCAGGTGGGCTCCTTCACGCCCGAGAGCATGGTGCGGAGCATCGCCGAGAGCTCGAGCACCGCGCGCTCGGCCACGACGCCGTCGATGCGGCACCACTCCGCGATGGCGTTCAGGGTGTTGAAGAGGAAGTGCGGATCGAGGTGCGCGCGGAGCAGGAGCAGGTGGGCGCGCTCGGCCTCGGCCTTGAGGCGCTCCACGCGCTGCTCGAAGCCGATGTCGCGTCCCAGGCCCCAGCCGCCCACCAGGAACAGGGCGATGATGACCAGGAGCGAGGTGCGCTCGGTGAGGAAGGTCGGGCGCATCGCGAAGAGCTTGGGGACGCCGGCGCCCAGCGACAGCACCACCCCCGCGCCGACCAGCGTGTAGAGCATCAGCCGCACCGCGCCGTGGCTGAGCTCGAGGCCGTCGGGGAAGAGCACCCGGTAGCTCACCGGGGCGATGGTGACGAAGGCCACGCACATGCCGAGGGCGAGGAGCGTCGCGTACGGATCCTTGCTCCAGCGGGCCTGGGCGAGGAAGAGGGGGACGCTGACCACGAGGATCGGCAGGAGCCGCCGCGGCTGGAGGAGCGCCCACCAGGTCGCGCGGACGAGAGAGGTCTTGGGGATGAGCGCCCGCGGCTCCACGAAGGACAGCCTCGCATACCCACTCGGGGCGAGGGGCCTCCTCGAACGAACGGTCGGTTTCCGGGGCTCAGCGGTCGCCCTGAGCCCCGAGCCCTTCGAGGGCCCTTCGAATCGTCGCCCCCCCGCTGCTGTCATACGTGGCCCTCAATGCTACACGCCACCCATGACCTCGCCCCAGCCGCCCGACGTCATCGCCAAGCACGGGCTCACGCCTGAGGAGTACCAGCGCATCGTCTCGCTCATCGGACGAGATCCGAACCTGCTCGAGCTGGGCATCTTCTCGGTGCTGTGGAGCGAGCACTGCTCGTACAAGTCGTCGCGCAAGCACCTGAAGCAGTTCCCCACCACGGGGCCGAACGTGCTGGTGGGGCCGGGCGAGAACGCGGGCGTGGTGAGCCTGGGCGACGGCGACGCGGTCTGCTTCAAGATGGAGTCGCACAACCACCCCAGCTACATCGAGCCGTACCAGGGCGCGGCGACGGGCGTGGGCGGCATCTTGCGCGACGTCTTCACCATGGGCGCGCGGCCCATCGCGCTGATGAACTCCTTGCGCTTCGGCAAGCCCACGCACCCCAAGACGAAGTGGCTGCTCGAGGGCGTGGTGTCGGGCATCGCGGGCTACGGCAACTGCATGGGCGTGCCGACGGTGGGCGGCGAGGTGGCCTTCGACGAGTCGTACGACGGCAACTGCCTGGTGAACGCGTTCACCGCGGGCGTGATGAAGGCCGACCGCATCTTCAAGGGCACCGCGTCGGGCGAGGGGAACCCGCTGATGTACGTGGGCTCGAAGACCGGCCGCGACGGCATCCACGGCGCGACGATGGCCTCGGCGGAGTTCGACGAGAAGAGCGAGGAGAAGCGGCCGACGGTGCAGGTGGGCGATCCCTTCACCGAGAAGCTGCTCCTCGAGGCGTGCCTGGAGCTCTTCCAGACCGACGCGCTGGTGGGCATTCAGGACATGGGCGCGGCGGGGCTGACCAGCTCGTCCATCGAGATGGCGGGGCGCGCGGGCAGTGGCATCGAGCTCGACGTGGCGAAGGTGCCGCGCCGCGAGACGGGCATGACGCCGTACGAGGTGATGCTCTCCGAGTCGCAGGAGCGCATGGTGCTGGTGGCCAAGCGCGGCCGCGAGCAGGAGGTGCTCGACATCTTCCACAAGTGGGACCTCGACGCGGCGGTCATCGGGAAGGTGACGGCGACGGGCCGGGTGGTGGTGAAGGACGGCGAGGCGGTGGTGGCGGACCTGCCGGTGGAGCCTCTGACCAACGGCGCGCCGGTGTACGACCGGCCGACCAAGCGCCCGGCGTGGCTGGACGAGGCGCAGAAGTTCGACGTGGCGAGCGTGCCCGCTCCGGCGGACCTGGGCGGCGAGCTGCTCCGGCTGCTCGATCAGCCCACGGTGGCGTCGAAGGAGTGGGTGTACCGGCAGTACGACCACCAGGTGCGGCTGGGCGGCGTGGCGCTGCCGGGGAAGGCGGACGCGGCGGTGGTGCGCGTGGAGCGGGCGAAGAAGGGCATCGCGCTGGCGGTGGACTGCAACTCGCGGCACGTGCAGCTCGATCCCTACGAGGGTGGGCGGCTGGCGGTGGCGGAGTGCTCGCGCAACGTCTCCTGCGTCGGCGGCGAGCCGCTGGGGCTGACCGACTGCCTCAACTTCGGGAACCCGGAGAAGCCCGAGGTGATGTGGCAGTTCGCGGAGGCGGTGCGGGGGCTGGCGGACGCCTGCCGCGAGCTGAACGTGCCCGTCGTGTCGGGGAACGTGAGCCTCTACAACGAGACCGAGGGCAAGAGCATCTTCCCCACGCCGACGGTGGGCGTAGTGGGCCTCGTGCCGGACGTGGCGAAGACCGCGGGCATGGCGTTCCGGGACGCGGGCGATCGCGTGGCGGTGCTCGGCGCGACCAAGGGCGCGCTCGGCGGCTCGGAGTGGCTGGCGATGCACGGGAAGACGGCGGGGCTGCCACCGAGGCTCGACGCGAAGGCGGAGCTGGCGCTGCAGCGCGCGCTGCGCCGGCTGGTGCGCGGCGGGATCATCAAGAGCGCGCACGACTGCTCCGAGGGCGGGCTGGCGGTGACGCTGGCGGAGTGCTGCATCGCGGATGAGGGGAAGATGCTGGGCGCGACGCTGGCGCTCGACTTCGGCGACGTCGCGCCACACGCGTTCTTGTTCGGAGAGGACGCGTCGCGCGCGGTGGTGTCGTTCGATCCGGCTCGCGAGGCCGAGGTGGTGAAGGTCTGCCACGACGAGGGCGTGCCGGCGTCAGTGGTCGGGGCCGTCGGCGGCGGCGACCTGAGCGTCGAGGGCGCGTTCACCCTGAAGGTCAGCGCGCTCTCGCACGCGTGGCGGACGGGAATTCCGGGCGTGCTCGGACGCGGTACCGAGGCGGTCGAGGCCTTCCGCGCCGGGGAAGTGCACTAGTCCGAGGACCGCTCGGCCGCGGCAACGAATCCCTCCACCGTCTCCGCGGTGCCTGGTCTCGTCTCGCCGAGACGCAGCAGGCCGAGCGAGTGCTCGGGCTGCGCCGAGTTCTTCGCGCAGGTGCACGCGCGGGTCGGCGCCCAATGGAACCCGACTGAGGTCTCTCGGTCGCGAGATCCGTCTGGGGTCAAGTGCAGGGGAACCGACCGGGCTCTGCGCCCCGGGTCCTCGAGCGTTCCCATGCCGTGAGGGCGATCGATCAGCAGGTTCGGCTCTCGCTCCGCAGCGCCGCCATCATCTCCTCGAGCGTGAACGTCAGCCGGGCGTCGTAGCTCAAGAACTTCTCGCCTCGGGGCAGGAACAGCCAGCGCGCCTCGGGCGCGTGCGCCACCGACGACAGCGTCGCCGACACCTGCGCCCACAGGGCCTCGCGCACCTGCGTCAGCGAGAGCCGGCCCTCGCCGATCAAGGTCTCTCCCAGCGGCCGCCCCGTCTTCGCGCCTTCCGCGACGGTCGCGCTCAGCGTCTCCTTGGGGACCCCGAACCGCTCCGTCAGGTACCGCTGGAAGACCAGGCGCTCCGCCGAGGTCGTGCCCCAGGCAATGCGCCCGGCCTGCAGGTACAGGTGGACCTCGAGGCCGTCTCCAGCGGCGATGAACTCTCCGGTCGAGTTGGAGCGCACGTGGCTGAGCAGGCCTTCGAGGGGAGACATCCCAGGTCCAGCCTACTGCCGAACGTCCCTGGACTGCGCCTCGGCCACCGAGCTCACCCGCAGCTCGGAGAGGACGCCGGAGCCTCGGGCCTGTTCGTTTGGGGGAGGGGGAGGCTGAGGCCGCTCACCCAGCGAGCGCCCGCTTCACCCGCTCCGGAGACATCGGCAGCTCGCGGAGCCGCTTGCCGGTGAGCGCGAAGAGGGCGTTGGCGATGGCGGGCGCGACCGGCGCGAGCGGTGGCTCCCCAACGCCGGAGGGCACGCCGCCAGGCGGCGAGACGATGATGGTCTCGACCTCGGGCGCGTCCGCCATTCTCAGGATCGGTGCGCTGTCGAAGTTGGAGGCGGCGATGGCGCCGTCCTTCACCGTCAGCTCCTCCAGCAGGGCGCCGCTGGTGCCCATGACGACGCAGCCCTCGACCTGGCCGATGACGAGGTTCGGGTTCACCGCGAGGCCGCAGTCCAGCGCCACCACGACGCGCGGTACCAAGATGCGGCCGGTAGCGGCGTCGAGGGAGATCTCGGCGACCTCGGCTACCAGCGTCCCGTGCGCGAAGGCGCAGGCCAGCCCGCGGGCCCGGCCCGGCGGTGGCGGCGAGCCCCACTGCGCCTTCTCGGCCACGGCCTCGAGGACTGCCTTCATGCGCGCGCCGTCGGCACCCGGAGGCAGGTGGTCGAGCCGGAACTTCAGCGGATCGACTCCCGCGGCGTGCGCCACCTCGTCGAGGAACGTCTCCAGGGCGTAGGTGTTCGGCGCGAGCCCGAGCCCGCGCCACTGCCCGGTCGGGAGCGGCATGCGCCGACGCCAGCCAGTGACCTCGCGGTGCGGCACGGCGTATGGAATCCACGCGCCGCGGAGCGCGCCGGGATCGAAGCCCACCACCGCGCCGATGACGTCCTGCGCCGGCGCGAGACCGAGCAGGGAGTCGCCGCTGGCCTGCTCCCAGTGCAGCGCCTCGAGCTTTCCGCCGGCGACCCGTGCCTGGAAGCGGTGGTGTGTCATCGGGCGCACGTAGCCGCAGCGGATCTCGTCGGCGCGGGTCCAGCTCACGTGCACCGGCTTGCCGACCGCACGGGAGAGTCGGGCGGCCTCCACCGCGGCGCTGGAGACGTTGTCGTCGCCCACCTTGCGCCCGAAGCCTCCGCCGACGAGCAGCGGCGTCACCTCGACGTTGGCCGGCTCGAGGCCGAGGGCGGAGGCCACCTGGCGCGCCACGAAGGCCTCGTGCTGAGTGGACGCCTGAACCTTCACGCTCGTGCCCTGCACGTCAGCGAGGGCCGACTGCGTCTCCATCGTCGCGTGGCCGACGAGCGCGGTGCGGTACTCGGCGGTGAGCGTGGACGAGCGCGCGAGCTCACCCGCGGCGTCACCGTCCTGCTGGAGGGTGGCGCCGTGCGGGCCGCGCGCGACGACGAGGTCGACGAGCTCTTGCTGCTGCCACGGGTGCCCGAGGTCCCAGCTCGCCTCGAGCGCGTCGCGCGCCTCGGCCGCCTGCTCGCGGGTGCGGGCGACGACGCCGGCGAAGTCCTCCTCGATGACCACCTTCACCACGCCCGGCATCGAGGCGGCCTTGCCGGCGGACACCGACCTCGCCTTCGCCTCGAAGGTGGGTCGGCGCAGCACCGCGCCGTGGAGCATGTCCGGCACGCGGGCGTCGGCGCCGTAGATCGCCGCGCCGGTGACCTTCGCTCGGCCCTCGAGGCGGGGCAGGGGACGGCCGATGACGGTGAAGGTCTCGCGGCGCTTCAAGGGGACGTGGTCGGGCACCTTCCAGTCGGCCGCGGCGCCGACCAGCTGTCCGTAGCTGAGGCGCTTCGCAGTTTCGCCGGTCAGGTCGAAGCCGCCGGCGCGGGCGGTGAGCTGGCCCGCGGGCACGCCCAGGCGGCGCGCGGCCTCGAGGCGCAACATCTCGCGCAGGGTCGCCGCCGCCGTGCGCATGGGCGTGTAGAGGGTCGAGATGCTCATGCTGCCGAAGGTGCCGCGGTAGCTCGGCTCGCCCTCGTGCGTGGAGGCGTGGTGCACGTCCAGCGCGCCGAGGAGGACCTCGAGCTCCTCGGCGACGAGCTGCGCGAGGCCGGTGTGCGAGCCCTGGCCCATCTCGGCCTTGGGCAGGAGCACGCGCACGCGCTCCGTGGGCAGCACCTCGATCCACGCTCGGGGCGAGAGGGCGGGGCCGGGCGGCATCTCCCCGGCGGACATGCGCTGGTGGATCTTCTTGCGGAGGGCGGGAAGGCCGAGGGGGATGCCCAGGGCAAGCGCGGTGCCGGTGAGGCCGAAGCCCCAGAGGAAGCCGCGCCGGGTCTGGCGCCACAGCGAGGGGGCAGGGGAGGCCGGGGCCGGGGCGCCCGGGTCGGGCCGGGAGTCACTCATCGCGGGCCCCCTGGGCCGAGAGCTTCTTCTGTGCGGAGAGCACCGCGCGCTTGATGCGCTGGTAGCTGCCGCAGCGACAGAGCCCGGGGCTCATCGCCTCGACGAGCTCCGCCTCGGTGGCACCGGGTGAGGACTCGAGGAGCGCCGCCGCGCGCATGACGTGGCCGCTCATGCAGAAGCCGCACTGGGAGGCCTGCTCCTCGAGGAAGGCCTCCTGGACCGGGTGGAGCTTGCCGCCCGGCTCCGCGAGCCCCTCGATGGTGCGGACGGTCGAACCTTCGAGCCCGGAGAGGTACGTCATGCAGGACCGCGTGGCCTCGCCGTCGACGTGCACGGTGCACGCGCCGCAGTGGCCCTCGCCGCAGGAGTACTTGGTCCCGGTGAGGCCGAGCTCGTCGCGCAGGACGCCCAGCAGCGAGCGATCCGGCTCGGCGGCCACCTCGTGCTCCACGCCGTTCACGACGAGTCGCATGACGACTCCTTCCTTGGACCGCGAGGGCTCAGAAGACGCCGAGGAGCTTCGCCAGGGCGGCGCCGACGGCCACGCCGGCGACGAGGCCCGCCATCACGCCGATGAGGACACCGCCACTCGTTGCCGCCACCCGAAGGGGCCACGCTGGGCTCGCCATGCCGTTCTCCTCCATCGGCGACCCCGGGGGACATTCCCCAGCACGGGTCGCGCTCGTGAATCCCCGGCGTGTAGCACGACCAGCCTGCCGGCTTCAGCGGTCGGGACCATGTACATCCCGATTCCCCGTGTTCAGCTCATCGCCACGCGCCCGATGCGAAGCGAATGTCATGGGACGTTCCCGTCGCTCCCGAGGCCGCACGCCGGAATTGCGCCCACCTCGAGCTTCACGATGACGGGACCGTTCGAGCTGTCGCGATAGTGGATTCGCACCGGCAATCCCGCGTGAATAGGGCCGCCGTGCGAGGTGGTGTGATTGAACCCACCGTTCACCGAATAGTCGGAGTACTCGAAGCGCACGCGGTTGACGGAGAATCGCTCGTGCTGGTGTCCGCCGTAGGGCATCGGGACGAAGTCCTGAACGGTGCCTTCGATGACGTGCGCCGTTCCGTCGCGGAGCGCCCACCGCGAGCGCAGGTGGCCTCCGGCAATCGAGATCGTCGCGATCGAGGACCACAGAAGTGAGAAACCCACCATGAAGCCCGCTGACAGGGTGCGAAGCCACGGTCGCGTTCGCGCCGGCCAGTGCCAGAGGAACGCCCATCGGTGGCGGGTCTTCCACACCGCCAAGGAGACCGCGACGAAGAACAGGCCCGCGCCGACGATCCAAAGCGCGGGCAGCTCCTGCGAGACGTCATAGACGACCCGATACTCCACGCGACCTCGCTCCCCGACGACCAGCGCCTTCGTCTGCTGTCGGTCTACTTCCCGCCCCCGAGCCGCTTCAGCGCGTCCTTCGCCTCGGCGAAATCGAGCTTGGCGGCGGCCTCGTACTCCTTCTTGGCCTCGTCCTTCTTCCCGTCGTTCTCGTACAGCTCGCCGAGCGAGAAGTGCGCGCCGGAGTACGCGGGGTCGATGGTGGACGCCGACTTGAACGCCTCCTCGGCCTTCTTCTTGTCGCCCTTCGCGTACACGCACATGCCCAGGTAGTGCCACGCCAGCACGTGCCGGGACTCGGAGGTGAGGATGTCGCTCATCATCTGCACGCAGCGATCGGCGTTGTCCTGCGGGTTGGCGCGGAACAGCAGGAAGCCCAGCTCGGCCCGAGCGTCGAAGAGGAGGGGATTGAGCTCCGCCGCCTTCTCCAGCGGCTCCAGCGCCTCGTTCGGCCGCTGCATGCGCGACTTGAGAATGCCCAGCCGCGCCAGCGCCTGCGCGTCGCCCGCATCCGTCGCGAGGAGCTCCTTCAAGAGCGTCTCCTCCTCGGCGTAGCGCCCCATCGTCAGGTACAAATCCGCGATGCCCAGCTTCGCCGCGCGATTCGCCGGCTCGTCCCTCAAGATCGCCCGATAGAGCGGCTCGGCCTCCTTCGCCACGCGCTTCTTCGCCCACGCCCGCGCCAGGTCCAGCCGCGCCTCGGTCGTCGGCTGCAGCGACAGCCGCACCTTGAACTGCTCCAGCGCGTCGTCGAACTTCCCCTGCGCCTGCAAGGCCTCGCCGTACGCCACCCGCGCCGACGCGTCCTTGGGCAGCTTCTCCACCGCCAGCTTGAGCGTCCCCACCGCGTCGTCGACCTTCCCCTGGCCGAGGTACGCCAGCGCGAGTCCCCGGTACGCGTCGGTGGTGCGCTCGGCGTTGAAGCGCTTCCTCAAGAGCGAGAACCCCGACGCCTCCTTCTCCGCCTGGTCCATCAGCGTGATGGCCTTCTTGAACGCCTCCACCGCGCGGTCGCGCTTGCCCTGCTTCAAATACAGCGTGCCCAGCTCGACGTACGGCCCCGACGAGCCCGGCTCGAGCTTCAGCGCCGCCTCGAAGGCCTTCGACGCCTCCGGCACCTTGTCCAGCTTCATCAGCGCGAGCCCTAAGTTGAAGAACGCCTCGGCGTAGCTCGGGTCGGCCTGGGTGGCTCGCCGGAAGAACTCCGCCGCCTTCTTCGATTCACCTCGCGCGTCCCACGCGATGCCCAAGTTGTTGAGCGACGGCGCGTGCCGGGGATTCATCGCCAGCGCCCGCTCGAACTCGGTGACGGCGCTCGAGAGATCGTTCTCCCGCATCACCAGGACGCCCAGGTTGAAGTGCGCCTCCGCGTCCGCGAGCGTCATGCGACACGCCGCCTGCATCGTCTCCTTCGCCTCGCCGAAGAGCCCCTTGTCCGCGAGCGCCTTGCCCAGGTTCACCTTCGCGCCCAGGTGCTCGGGCTCCAGCGCCAGCGCCTGCTTGTAGATCGCGATGGCTTCGTCCAGGTGCCCGCCCGCCCGGTGCAACGACTCGGCGAGGTTGAAGGCCAGGTCCGGGTCTTTCGGCGCCAGCTCCAGCGCGCGCTTGTACTGGGCGATGGCGGTCGAGTTGTCGTCGAGCGAGCGCGCGAGCTGGGCCCGCTCGGCGTGTAGCGACGGCTCCTCGGGCTTCTCCAGCAGGCTCCGGTCGAGCAGCGCCCGCGCCTTGTCCGCGTCGCCCGCGCCCCGGTACGCCCGCGCGAGCAGCAGCACCGCGTCGAGGTTGTCCGGCTCCTTCTTCACCAAGGGCTCGAGCGCGGCCACTGCCTTCTTCGCGTCGCCCAGCGCCAGGTGCGCGAGCCCGAGCCGGTAGTGCGCGTCGGAGTCCTCGGGCGACTGCTCCACGTTCGCCGACTCGACCTGCACCGTGCGCTTGAGCGCCTCTGGATCGGCGGGCGGCGCCGGCGCCTTGTGCGCGGCGAGGGCGACGGCCACTGCGATCGAGACGAGGTGCATTCGGTGGCCTCTCTATTCGACGAAGGGGCTGGCCCGAGCGTCGAAGGTCTTCTTGGCGAGCTCGGCGCGGGCCTTGTCCCACGTCGCGCGCTGCTGCTCGGCCTCGGCGTCGCTGGCCTTCAGCTTCTCTTTGAGCGCGGCGTACTTCTCGTCGCAGTCCTTCACCTGCTCGTCGAACTTCGCGCCGTCGAGCTTCTCGGTGCCCTCGAGCTTCGCCTTCTTCGCCGAGATGAGCTTGGTGAGCTCGAAGCGCGCCCGGGCGCACTCCAGGTTCTGCTCCGAAAGGGTCTCCTCGCGCACGTTGGAGCGCTGCTTGGCGCGCAGCCACTCCACCCGCGCCTCGGCCTCGGCCACCGCCAGCGTCGCGACCTCCTTCGACAAGGGGTCGGTCGCAAGGGAGATCTCCTGCTCGGCGGCGCGCTCCCGGTCCTTCGCGCGGCGAAGCTGATCGCGCGCCCGGCTCACCTCGCTCTTCGCCTCGTCGAGGCGATCGACCGCCAGCGCCAGGTCGTTCTCGCTCTCGAGCAGCTCGATCTTCGCCTCGTAGGGCAGCCGCTCCAGCACCTCGCCCGGCACGCGGCGCACGCCACAGGCGGCCAGCACCAGGGGGAGGGCCAGCGACAGGACGCGCGCGTTCATTCGGTCACCTTGGCGTCGAAGCTCTTGGCGAAGACGGTGCGGCCGCTCGCCGCCTCGATGCCGTCCTCGAACGTGATGTGGAAGTCGCCGTGCACCGTGACGCCCAGGTCCAGCGCCCGGTCGACGGTCAGCGCGCCGGTGACGATCTTCGGCAGGGTCGTGCGCGGGTCCTTCTGCACGTTCCGCGAGGCCACGCCCTTGGCGTTCCCGCGCGCGTCGACCTTGGTGAGGTCCACCGTCGTCTTGTCCATCACCCAGTCCTCGTTGCTGTCGAGGAGGTAGGAGACGATGAGCGGGTAGTCCTCGGAGACGCCGGTCTCGCCGGTGCCCGCGTCGCCCCCCAGGCTCTTGAGCTTGTGGACGCGCACGAAGCGCAAAGAGAACTGGGTCGTCGACAGATCGACGCGCGCCTCGTCGTAGCCCAGGTCCATCACCTGCCCGAGGCTGCCCTCGAGGCGGTGCTTGGCCGGCGCGTCCGAGCCGCTCCCGCAAGAGGCCGCGGTCGAGAGCGCCACCAGGGCGGTGAGGGCGGCGGGCGTCACTTGCACGTCTTCCACTCCGGATCGAGGTCCACGCCGCTGAGCGACGCCGCGTCCTTCAACACCGACAGCTCGCGCTGCGCCCCCTCCACGTCGCCGAAGCGGCAGCGCAGGGCGGCGAGGTTGGCGCGGGCTTTCTCCAGCGTCGGGTCGGCGTCGAGGGCGCGGGCGTACTCGGCGCGGGCGCTGGCGGCGTCCTCGGTGAGCACGAAGGCGTAGCCGAGCGCGGCGTGCGCCGAGGCGCGGTTGTCCTCGATCTCCAGCGCGCGGTTGAAGAAGAGGATGGCGTCGTTGAGCCGGTTCGCGCCCAGGTTGGCGAGGCCCAGCGCCTCGAAGTCGGCGGCGGCTTGCGTCTGCTCGGCCTTCTTCATCAGCTCCTCGGTGTTCACCACGCCGGGCGGCGGTGGAGGCTTCAAGGGCGAGCTCGCCTCGTCGCTCTTCTTCCGGCAGCCGACCACCGCCACCGAGAAGACCTCGAGCTGGTTCGCCCGCGACAGGCAGGTGTCGAAGGCCTGGTCGGTCTGCGCCTTGAGCTGGTCGGCCTGACCGCGGATGGCCTTCTTGAACTGCTCCACCTCGGCCGGCTTCAGGCCCCCGGGAATGGGCGTGGCGTCGACGGCCTCGGCGATGTCCTTGAGCCCGGTGGAGATGCGCCACAAGGAGGCCACCGCCCACTCCGCCGAGCCCATCTGCGCCGCCTGGTTGTAGAGGCCCTGGAGCTGCTGCAGCGACGCCACCTTCTCCTCCAGCTTGTCGGGAGGAATCGCCTTGAGCTGCCGGTAGAGGATCTCGGCCAGGTACCAGAGCGCGCGCGCCACGTCGTCGCCGCCCGCGCCCGGCGCGTTGGCTACCGGCGTCATCATCGCCACCAAGGGCTCCGGCTTCTCGGCCGGGTTCGCCGAGGCGACCTCGCAGATGATGGCCGCCGCCGGGGCGTTGGTCTTGTCGAGCTTCATCACCTGCTCGGCGACGCTGCGCGCCTTGGCCGGCTGCTTCATCTTCATCGCCAGCTGGGCCTGCAAGACGAGCAGCTCCACCTTGCGCGCCCCCGCCTGGTCGAGCGTCGAGTCGAGGAGCTTCGATGCGCCCGCCAGATCGCCCATCGCCATCTTCAGCCGCGCCGCGGAGACCAGGCTGTCCAGGCCCGCCGAGTCGCCCGCGAAGGCCTTGCCCATCTGCTCGAACCACGCGGCCGCGTCCTGGAAGCGGCCCGACTCGGCGGCGTGCCGGCCCAGCGTCAGCATCACGTCGGACAGGTACTGCGACTTCGCGTACTCCTTCACGAAGCGCTCGCCGATCTCCTTCTCCTTGCGCAGGTCCCGCTTGTCGCGGGCCGCCGCGAACGCGCCGTAGAGCGCCTTCTCGCCGATCTCCTGGCCCTTGTTCTCGTCGGCGACCTTCAAGAGGCCGCTGACGACGTCGCCCGTCTCCTCCGACGACTTGAGGGCCAGCTCACCGAGCGCCTCGCTCTTCGACACGGTGAGGATGCGCTGCACGTCGCTCTTGAAGCTCTGGGGGAGGTTCGAGGCCAGGTAGGCCTTGCCGTACTCCTCGATGCCCTTGAAGTCGGAGAGCTGCCGCAAGCTGTCGAGGGAGAGGTTGCCCGCCACCACCGCGTCCTTGTGTTCGGGGTGCGCGAGGGCGAACTCGCGGAAGAGCTCGGCCGACTTCTTGTATTCGCCGTCCTCGTAGTAGGCGCGTGCGATGTTGAACTTCACCTCGAGCACGTGATCGCTCTTGGGGTAGCGCGAGATGTACGACGCGCCGAGCAGCTTCAGCGCCTGCCGCGCGTCGGCCACCTCGAAGGCGTTGAGCCGCTCGACCTCGGCGGGCTTGAGCGACGAATAGTGGGAGAGCAGGGCGCCGTAGAGCGCGTCCTCGTGCGACTTCTTCTCGGTGACCGGCTTGTCGCCGGGGCCGCCGGAGGCGACCTGCGCGATGGCCGAAAGCTTCGAGTCCTTCGGGGCGGCGCCCTTCTTCCCGGCGGCGGGCGCGGGCTCCTTGGCGACGTCGAGCTTGGCGTCCTGCGGCTCGGCCGCGCCCCGCTGCGCGTCGAGGACGCGCGCGAGCTCCTCGAACTGCCGCGCGGCGTCGGTGTAGCGCCGGGCGGAGAAGAGCGCGTCGGCGCGGTTCTGCATCATCGACGCGGCGTACTGCTTGGGGCGGAAGAGCGAGAGGTAGCGCTCGTAGGCCGCCGCGGCCTCGACGTAGAGGCCCCGGTCTTCCCGCCTCTGCGCCGCCACGTGAATGGTGGTGGCGAGGTCGCGCGCCATCTCCTCGAGCTCGGCGAGCGTCTTCTTCCGCGTCGGCTCGTCCTTGGTGGGGTCGCGCTTCACCACCACCGCCGAGCGCACCAGGAAGCCCACGTCCTCGGCCCGCGGCGCAACCTTGCCCTTCGAGGCCTTGAGCGAGTCGTAGAGCTTCTCCACGCGCTCCACCTCGAGCTCGGGGTCGGGCTGCACCTCGAGGAGCTTCCGCAACACGGGGATCGCGAACTCGAACTGCTGCTTGATGAAGTAGCGGTTGCCCAGCTTGTCGAGGCAGAGCGCGAAGGTGGCGCGCGACTCGGAGAGCTTCTCGAAGTACTGAATGGCGCCCTTCGCCGGCCGCGCCTCGGTGTAGCTGTAGACGAGGTCGAGCAGCGCCTCGCGCTTGACGTTGAGCGCCTTGGCCACGTCGACGCCGGGCAGGGGCGCGCTGGCGGCCGCGGCCTCGAAGAAGGTCACCGCCTCGGCGTGGTTCGCCTGGTTGATGCGAATCCACCCCATCTTGTAGCGGGCGAGGTCGTGCACCGGCGACGGCGGCTGGTCGAGGATGGCCCGGTAGTGCTCCTCGGCCTGCTTCAGGTCGGTCTTGTCGAACCAGTAGTCGCCGAGGATCTGCTCGGCGTCGAGGCGCAAGGGGCTCGACGGGTACTTCTTGATCAGCTCCCCCAGCGTCTTGAGCATGTTCGCCTCGGGCGGCTTGTCGAAGTCGCCCATCTCGCGCTGCTCGTGCGCCAGGTAGAACTCGACCTTGTCGCCGTCCTTGAAGTCGGGGAACTCGCGCAGGATGCGGTTGTAGAGCTGCTGGGCCTTCTGCTTGAGCAGCTTGGTCTCCGGAGAGACCAGCGCGCCCTTCTGGCCCTCGGGTCGCGTCTCGGCCTGCAAGTAGTAGGTGTAGCGGCTCTTCTCGACGTAGAGCTCGGCGAGGCGGAACTCGAGGTCCGGCAGGTACGGGGCGTTGCGGCTCTTGGCGATGAGCTTGTCCGTCTCTCCGATGGAGCGGTCGACCTTGAAGATGTCGCGGCGGAGCTTCTCGATGAGCTCCTGCTTCTCGCGCGCCTTGGTGACGACGGGGTTCTCGAGCTTCGCGGCCGGGCCCTGCGCCAGCGCCACGGCGGCGGCGAGACCGAGGAGGGCGCTCATCGGGCCGTCTCCTCGATGCAGCGGCTCTTGAGCGAGAACCGGTAGTCGCGCAGCTCGTCGTTCCAGTACTCGTCGTCGAAGCGGAAGGCGACGTCGTGCGCGCCGAGGGCTTTCTCCTCGAGGAGCGGCACCAGCTTCGCGCCCTTCTTCACCCGCTCGTAGAGCTTGAGGCCGACCTCGTACTCCATCAGGCGCACCTGCTCGGCGGAGCGGAGCAGCTTGTCGGCCTCGACGCGCACCGCGCTCTTCAGGCGCTCCTGGTAGACGCGCACGGCCTCGGCGCGGGACAGGTCGTAGAGGCGGGTGAGGTGCCCGAAGAGGTGCTCGCCGAAGCTGCCGGCGTAGCGGCCGAGCTGCTCCCCCTCGAGCTCGAGCAGGTCGAGGAACTTCTTCGCCCGCCTGGTGCCACCGTGGGCGGCGGCGGCGCGCAAGAGCCTCGGGTCCATCGACAGGTCCTCGCGCTCGCGCACCGCCTCGAGCGAGTCGGCGTAGCGGCGGGTGAGCTCCTTCGCCGCGCGCTTGGCCGGCAGGTAGTGGCAGAGGTCGCGGTAGATCATCGCGCGCAACAGGTACTTGTCGGGCAGGAACTCCTCGCGGAAGGCCGGCGCGTCGAGCGTGGTGAGAATGCCCATCGCCGCGTGCGCCTGGCCGAGCTGGTACCGGGTCCACGCCTCCTCGAGGTAGAGCGAGGCGCGGCCCGGGTCGAGCTGGGGCAGCTGCACCCGGCCGTAGGCGTCGAGCGCGCCGTTGAAGTCGCCCTGCTCGTACTTGAGCCGCGCGACCGCCAGCATCGCCTCGTTGCGCGAGTCGCGGGTCAGCTTCTCGTCCTTCGCCAGCTCGAGGAACTGCTCCACCATGTCCTTGGGCAGGTCCTTCCTCGCGTTCTTGAGCCGGGTGACGAGCATCGCGTAGCGGGCGCGCGAGGCCTCCGCGGAGCCCTCCGGCAGCTTGGCGAAGTGGGTGGTGGCCCAGCGCTCGTTGCCGACGCGCAGGTCGACGAGGCCTTGCTGGTAGTGCGCGTAGCCGGCGATGTCCTCGGGCAAGAAGCCCAGGTCGATGGTGCCGAAGACCTGCTCGTCGATGAGCACCTCGTCGTGGGGCAGGTCGGTGAGCTTCTGCAGCTCCTCCAGCGCCCGGGGCACGACCTGCGGGTTGGTGCGCTCGCGGGCGATGCGCGAGAGGTAGACCGCGCCGGCGTGGGTGAGCTTCAGGTCGACCAGCGACCTGGCGAGGAAGAACATCGCCCAGGCGTGGTTCTCGTCGGTGGGCGGCACGTTCTCGACGAAGTCGAAGAGCTTCGGCGCCGCGTCCTTGGGGTGGCCGGTGAAGTAGTCGTTCAAGGCCTCCTCGAAGACCTTCTGGTCGACCTTCTTCGGCGCGGGCAGGGGCGCGGCGGCGCTCACCCCCGCGTCCTGGGCGGCGGGCCTGGCGTCGGCCGGCGCCTGCGCGAGCGCCCACAGAGGGCACAGCACCAAGAGCACTGCGAGGCGGGACGTCATCGTCACTCCGTGGCGCCGAAGTTGATGGCCAGGCCCGCGGTGAGGGTCATCACGTTCAGGACGCTGGAGCCGACGCCGGTGGGCATCACCACCGTGTCGGTGAGGTCGAGGCGGAAGCTCACGTTCTTGGTGCCGAACAGGCGCAGGCCGCCACCCACGTTCACGCCCGGCCGGAAGCCGTTGGTGAACTTGAACGCCGTGCCGCCGAGCAGGAGCCAGAGCTCGCCGTGCACCACCGCGCGGTTGAGCCAGGCGAGCTTGAAGTAGATGGGCTTCCACATCAGGTCTGAGCCGGCGAAGTACTGCACCTCCTCGAAGGTGGTCGGCACCACGTTGAAGTCGCGCTCGAGCTGCTCGCGCAGGCCGGTCTTCGCGGCGTAGACCCAGCCGGCTCTGCCCACCTGCCAGGCGAACGAGTCGGTGAAGTGGAAGGTGTAGGCGACCTGGCCGTAGAGGCCCTTGTAGAAGGCGTCCAGGGGCAGCACGCCGAGCACCAGATCGAGCTCGTGCTGCATGCGAAACGCGCGCTCCTGCACCGCCGAGACGCTGCCAGGGTTCTCCAGCTCTTCGGTCTGCGCCCGCGCCAGAAGGGGCGAGAGCGCTGCGACAAGGACGAGGACTCGGTGCACGTACCCTCCCGGGGACCGGGCGATGCAACTCAAGGCGAGGGGGGATTACAAGGTTTTCGGCCCCGCGCGCCGCGCCTCAATAGCCGACGCTGTTGAACATGAACGGGTAGGTGATGACCACGCCCGCGCCCTGGGCCGCGGGGAACTTCCAGCCCTTGAGCGACGCGAGGATGCACGCCTCCACGGCGGTGCTCTTCATGGTCGAGCTCTTGGTGCGCGCGGTGGTGACCGTGCCCGAGGTGGAGATGTTCCACTCCAGGATGATCTTGCCCGCCAGGCCCGGCTCCTTGAGCAGCGCCCGCTCGTAGCAGCTCGACACCTCGGCGAGGTGGCTGTTGATGGCCTTGGCCACCGCGTCCTTGTCGATGGAGCCCTGGGCGCCGACCGCGCGCGCCGAGGCGTGGGCCACCGTGCCCGCCACGCCGCCCTTGCCGATGCGGCCGGTGCCGAGGGCGCCGATGCCGCCGCCGCCCTTGCCGCGCAGCATCTCCAGGCCCTTGATGCCGTTGCCGCCGGCGCCGCCGCCGCCGAGGCCGAAGCTGCCCAGGCCCGCGCTGGCGATGGGCTGCTTGCCGATGATGCCGGAGAGCTTGAAGTCGCTCTTCAGGTCCTTCTTGCCGGGGCCGCTGCCCAGCTTGTCGACGGCGGCGAGCAGGTCCTTCAAGGCGGGGCCGGCCGCGGTCAGCTTCTCGAGGGACTTGAGCGCCTTCCTCGTCTCCGGCGCCACGTTCTTGGGCAGGGCCTTCTCGATCTTGGCCACAGGCTCGGGCTTCTTCTCGACCTTCTTGAGGTGCTGGAGCTTCTCCTCGATCTTCTTCTTCTCTTCCTTCTTCGGCGGGGCGATGAGGCGCACCGCGACCGGGTTCAGGTTCTTCGCCTGGAAGTCGGCCTTGGCCTCGGGGTAGGCGACGTAGACGCTGACCCAGGTGCCGAAGAGCGCGCCGAGCAGCAGAAGGATGCCGAGCAGCATCCACGGCAGGCCCTTGAGCGGGTTCGAGAACGGCTTGGGAATGGCGGCCTGGACGTACGCCACCATCGTCATGCCGTCGTCGCCGGAGAAGCGCACCGCGTGGCCGTTGCCCAGGGTCACCGCGGTGCCGGTGGCCACCTTCTCCATCGAGCCTGGGTCGGCCGGGTAGAAGTTGCCGTCGTTGGCGCGGCGCTCCACCGCGGCGCCTTGCGGAATGAAGACGCGGTAGCTGCCGGCACGCCCCTCCGCGACCTTGAAGCTCTGGTCCTCGAGGCGGAAGCCCCAGAGCGGCACCTCGGCGAAGTCGCTCGCGCTGCCGACCAGGCCCTTCTTCTTGTCGAGGTTCACCCACGAGCCGGCGAAGCGGCGGTGCTCGCCCCAGTAGAGCTCGAGGAAGAGGTGCGGCGTGCCCTTGCCTTCGTTGGCCGGCGGAATGGAGGGCAGCGGCATCGCGCCCCGGCGCGCGGGCGTGGTGCGCTCGTTCTCCTCGGGGAGAGGGAGGGGCGCGGTGGGGTACGACGGCTCCGATTGCAGCGAGGGGGCGTGCATCGGCACGCTCTCGGTGCGCGAGTCCTCCTCGACGGGCCGGGGCGGCGGCGCGGCCTTCGCGGGCGCCGGCGGGTTCGGGCGGCGCGTCGTCGAGACCACCGTGGCCGGCGGCGCCGGGATGTGCTTCCACGAGCGCGGCGGCGGCGGCAACCGCTGGACCGGGTGCAGCGTGGTGCGCGCGGCGAATCCGCCCGGCGCCGCACAGAGCGACACCGGATTGGTAGGTGGGGGACCTGGTCCCGGATCCATCGTGAAGGTTTTCTTCACCGGCCCGCCCTCGCCGATCAGGACGACCGCGGAGACCG
>JBBIOE010000025.1:0-49118 GCA_037443525.1 Archangiaceae bacterium
CCGCCGCTCCCGCCCGCCCCGCCGACGCCGCCGAAGCCCAGGTCGATGAGGTTGCCGGCGATGGTGGGCGGCGTCCCGATGACGAAGACGGCGAAGGAGCCTCCACCACCGCCCGAGCCCAGGCCGCGCGAGCCGCCGCAGCCGCCCGCACCACCTCCGCCGCCGGTGGCGCCGAGATCGCCCACCAGCCGCCCGATGGTGCAGCTGGGCGGGTTCTGGTTGTGGACGCAGCCGCCCGCGCCGCCTCCTCCGCCGCCGCGCCCCGGCGTGCCGTTGGAGCCGCCCTGTCCTGGCGACGTCACCCAGTCGTCTCCGGAGATGAACCCCAGCGGAGCCGAGCACGCGGTCCCGGGGCCTCCGGGCGCGCCGTCCGGCCCGTTCGACGCCGCTCCGCCCGCGAAGCCGTTGCCGGGCACGATGCAGTCGTACTTGCAGTAGGCGTTCTGCGACGGATCGCTGTGCTGGTAGATGCCGTTCGATCCGCCCTGTCCGTCGAGGCCGTTGCCATTGGTGTACTGCTGCGGGTCGAGCCTCAGGTCCGAGCCGGCGCCGGGGTTGCCCGCGGTGCCGCCGCCGCACGAGCCGTTGACGCCCGACGTGCCGCCGCGCTGCATCTCACCGGTGCACTCCGGCGAGTTGCACTCCTTGGAGTCGAGGCCGTTCGAGCCGGAGCCGCCGTTGGCGCCCGCCGCGCCCGCCTGCGCCGGCGTCGCGTCACCGCCCTTGCCACCCACCAGGTGATCATTCTGCAAGACCAGCCCGGGGGAGTTCTTCACGTAGACGGCGTAGGAGCTCCGCGCCGGCTGCCCCGCGGCGGTGCGCATGTTCACGTCGTAGCCGCGCACGGTGAAGCCCGCGAACACCGTGCGCGCGGTGAGCCCGTCGGCGTTCACCGTCCCGCGCCGCGCCAGCGGCTGCGAGAGATCGGGCTCCGGCGCCTCGATCAGCGTCGGGAAGGTGATGACGTCGCGCTTGGTGAAGGTCGGGCCATAGCCACCGTGCAGCTTGGCGCCGTTGGTCAGCACCACCTGCTCGACGTAGGTCCCCTGCGCCACCAGGATCGCCGAGTGCACCGCCGGGTTGAACCTGGCGAGGGCCTCCTGGATGGTCTTGAAGGGCGCGGTGCGGGTGCCCTGGCTCGAGGTCGACTGCGCCCACACGAAGAGGGAGGTGGCCGCGTCGCCGTCGATGCCGTCGCAGTTGCGATCGACGTAGGGCATGCCCGCCGTGGGGTAGGCCGGCGCCACGTCGGGCTCGTCGGCGAAGCCGGCGAGCGACGGGCACTCGCAGCCGTCGGTGTCGTCCTTGTTGGCGTCGACGAACTGGTAGCTGAGGCTGCACACCCCGGTGCTGCCGCACTTCGAGGGCGAGCCGTAGGTGTTGACGCACTGGCCGTCGGAGCTGCAGGTCTGGGTGCAGCGGCCGTTGACGCAGGTCTCGCCCGCGCCAGGGCAGGCCACGGTCGGCGAGCAGGCCCGCACGCACTGGTGGTAGGTCGGGTCGCAGACGCGGCCGTTGGTGCAGTTGGCGTCGACGCGGCACGAGCCGCCGCCGGAGACCGCCTCCTGCGTGCACACCGCGATGACGCACTTGGGCGCGAGGGTGGCGCTGGCCTGGCAGCCGCCCACGGCGTGCTGAATGGTCGGGCTCCAGCGCGCCTTGCAGTTGGTGGTGCAGGCGCCGCAGTGCTCGTCGGTGTCGTAGGTCTTGGAGCTCTGGGTGTTGACGAAGGGATCGTCGATCGAGCCGTTGCAGTCGTTGTCGCGGCCGTCGCAGACCTCCTTGGCCGTCTTGGAGGTGTCGCAGACGCCGAAGCCCGCGTCAGTGCACATCTGGGCGCCGACGCACACCGCCGCCCCCGCGGTGCGCAGGCAGCTGCGCACCAGGCCCAGGCGCTCGGGCGAGCAGGTGCACGAGCCCTGGTTGGGCACACACAGCTTCTTCCCGGCCACCACCTCGCAGGTGCTCTCCTCGGGGCAGCAGTCCTGCGTGCCCACGGTGCCGGTGCAGCCCAGGTACGGCGAGGCGGGATCGCACGACTGCGCGCAGGAGGGGCCGGGGTCGGTGCCCACCGCGACGCAGGAGTCACCGGGCACCACGCAGTCGGTGGAGTCGGTGCACGGCCGGCACTGGCTGGTGACCGCCCTCTCGCAGGTCGCGGGACCGGGCGACGGCGAGAGGTAGTAGCCCTTCTCGCACTTCCGCGGCACGCACACGAGCGCGCCGCCGTCGGGCACGCACGCCGCCGAGTCGGAGAGCGGCACGCCGCCGTCGCTCATGAGGTGCGGCAGCTCGAGGAAGCAGTCGGAGTTGCACGAGCCGCAGGCGCGCACCGAGACGTAGCGGCCGGTGGCGTCCACCAGGCCATCGTCGACCTTCCCGTTGCAGTCGTCGTCGACGCCGTTGCACGACTCCAGCGTGGGGTCGGGCGCGGAGCAGAGGAAGGCGAAGCCCGCGTCGGGGCCGAGCGGACCGCAGGAGAGCTTGCCGGTGCAGGCCAGCCCCTTCTTGCAGTCGGGGAAGCCGGGCACGCCGGAGGTGTCGAGGCCCGGGTCGGCGGAGTCGGTCAGCCCGTTGCAGTCGTCGTCGATGCCGTTGCAGATCTCCTTGCCGGCGTCGAGCGCGTCGCAGCCCGAGAAGGAGGCGTCGCGCTGGCAGGTCTCGAAGCCGAAGCAGGTGCCCACCGCGTTGGCGCGCCTGCAGCTGCGCACCAGGCCCACCGAGAGCGTGGAGCAGGTGCAGGTGTTGGAGTCGGGCACGCACTGCCGCGCGGTGCCGGCGTCGATGAGCACGCTCCGGCAGCTGTAGCCGGTCGGGCAGGAGTCGCGCGCGCAGTCGAGGCCGCAGGCCCGCTCCCCGCCGGGCAGCTCGAGGCAGCGATCGCCCGCCGCGTTGCAGTCCGTGTCCGCCTTGCAGGAGAGGCAGAGCGCCCTCGAGGGAGGCGTGCAGACGTTGCCTGTGCCGTCGAAGGCCGTCTTGCACTCCCAGCCGCGCGGGCACGAGAAGCCGCCGTCCTCGGTGCAGTACGCCGAGCAGACGCCGCCGTTGCCTGGGCCCTTGGGGAGACAGGGGCCGCTGGCGCAGCCGCCGTCGGCGAGGCAGACGGAGCCGAACTCGCCGGGGAAGCCGGCGTCGGGGAAGGCGATGCAGTGGCCGTCGACGCAGTTGAGCCCGGCGTCGCAGTCCGACTTCTTCTGGCACTCGCAGGTGCCATCGCGAAGGCAGTCCGGCTCGGCGAGGGGTTTCCAGCACGTGGAGAAGGCGAGCGTGGACACCAGCGCTACGCCTGCCCACCGGGAACGACTCGTCATGTTGCGCACCTTCGAAGGGGCGTTCCTGGCAACGCCCGCGGGCACACTACCCCTGGGATGGGAGGGTTCCAATTCCTCCAGAGGCCTTCGTTGCCGCGACGGACCGACTTCGATCACATGGCCCGCACAGGCCTGTTGTACGCTGCCGCCGCCGAACCGCTTCGAGGTCTTCCATGCCCGCAGTCTTGTCCTCCGTGGTGGTCGCCACCGACTTCTCGAAGAGCGCTCAGGCGGCCCTCGATCGCGCGCTCACCCTGCCGCTGGCGCCCAAGGCGTTCATCCACGTCGTCCACGTGCTCCACGCCGACATCCCCGGCACGCTCAAGAAGCAGGCGCAAGGTGAGGCCGAACGGAAGCTCGCCAAGCTCGTCTCGAGGGCCAAGACGGAGCAGCTCGGCCTGGGGCGCGGCGGGCTGGTGATCTCCGGTGAGGTGCTGGAAGGCGCCGCGGCGGACGAGATCGCGAGGCACGCCAAGGCCGTCGACGCCGAGCTGGTGGTGGTGGGCCGGCACGGGCCGCTCCCGGTGCTCGACTTCTTCATCGGCACCACCGCACAGAAGGTGGCCCGCTTCGGCGAGCGGCCGGTCCTCTTGGTGCAGCGCCCGCCCGAGCGCCGCTACGCCCAGGCGCTGGTGGCGCTCCGGCTCGGGAAGGAGGCGCCGGCGGTGCTCAAGGGCGCGCTCAAGCTCCTCGACGCCGACGCCCGGGTAGCGCTGCTCCACGCCTCCTCCTTGCCCTTCGAGCAGTACGTCGAGCTGCCGTCGGAGACGCTCACCGAGATGCGCGGCGAGTCGCTGGACGAAGCGCGCGAGGAGCTGGAGACCGTGGCGAAGAAGAGCGGCCTCGACTCGGTGCGCATCATCGTCGAGCTCGGCGACGCCCGCGCGGTCATCCGCGACGAGTCACTCCGCGTGGAGCCCGATCTGATCGTCGTCGGCACCCACCCTCGGCGGCGCCCCGAGCGCGTGCTGCTGGGCAGCGTGGCGGAGTGGGTGATGACCCACGCGAAGAGCGACGTGCTGGTCGCGCGGGCGTAGGGAGCCCCTGAACTCGGCACTCTTCGACTCCGCTCAGAGTGAACGGGGGGGTCTTCCGTTCGGGCTGAGCGGAGTCGAAGCTCGCTGACCGTCACTTGATGAACGCCTTCACCTTGTCGACGTTGGTCTCGCCCTCGTCGGGGTCGACGATCACGCTGGTGTCCTTGGCGATCACCACCACCAGCCGACCGCCGAGCGCGAAGGCCGCCTTCAGGTCGGGCTTGGCCTTCACCAGCGCGAAGTAGGCGTCGGAGAGGTACTTCACCTTGAGCGACTTCTTCGTGCCGGACACGGCCTCGGAGTCGATCCACCCGCCGGAGCGGAACAAGAAGGTGCGTCCGGCCACCGCGCGCACCGGCTCCGACCCGCCGGCCGCGACCTCCTCGTCCTTCATCGAGCGCACCTTCTTGGCCACCGCGATGGCGCTCTTGCCCTCGGACTCCTTGAGCGCCTTCTCGGCCGCGCCATGGCTGGCGAAGACGTCGGCCGGCGGAGGAGAAGCAGCCGCGGCCGGAGCGGAGGGCGCCACTCCGCCAGCGCCGCGCCCCCCACCACCGCTCGTGCCGAGCCCGCCGAGGCCAGAGCCCGGGCCCCACGCCTCGCCACCCTTGGCCGGCTCCCGCCACGGGCGCGGCTCGGGACGCGGCGGAGGTGGCGGCATGTCCATGCGCCGGTTCTGCGCCACGTTCATCGGCTGGTCCTCGACCACCAGGTACGAGGTGTACGGCGTCACGATGCCGAACTTCTTGCCGAGCTGGACCACCTCGTCCTTCAGCTCCGGCCGCTCGCCGTTCAAGCGGATCTCGTCGAGCAGGTAGCCCACCTTGCGAATGGCCCACAGCCTGGGGACGAAGTCGTAGGTCTTCGACTCGCCCGACGCCTCCGCCCGGTACTCGAAGACCTTCTTCTGGCCGTTGACCATGCCGTTGAGCACCAGCGTGCCCTCCTTCGGCGTGCGGTAGCGGCCCATCACCACCAGCTGCGTACCCTTGAACAGGTCGGGCAGCTTCTTCGGGTACACGTCGTAGGCCCCGAAGGGCGTCAGATCGAGCGCCACGTCGGCCAGCACCGGGCTCGACACCTTGTCGTAGAAGGCCGAGACCTTCACCTCGAACTCCGAGCCGTCGCGCATGAACTCGCTGGTGCCATGGCCGTCCTCCGCCACGCGGTCGAGCAGGCGCGCGTTCAAGTCGTCGCCCACGCCGAAGGTGAACACCCGGCTGCCCTTGTTCGCGGCCTTGGCGCGCGACGCGATGGCCGGCTCTCCGGTCTCTCCCACCGTGGGGTTGCCGTCGGTGATGAACATCACCAGGTGCGGCCGCTCGCCCCGCCCCTCCCCGTCCTTGAGCGCGCGCTGCAGCGCCTCGTCGATGGCGGTGCCGCCGGTGGCCTCCATCGAGGCGATGAAGTCGAGGGCCTTCTTCACGTTGCCCTCGCTCGCGCCTTGCGCCTTCTCGAAGAGCGGCTCGACGTCGGTGGAGAAGCGAATGACGTTGAACTCGTCCTTCGGGTTCAGCCGCTGCACGCAGTACTTCAAGGCGTCGCGGGCGATGCGAATGCGCTCGCCCATCATCGAGCCCGAGGTGTCCATCACGAAGGTGACGCGCTTGGCGATCACCTCGTCGCCCTTCGCCTCGGCCTTGGGCGAGATGAGCGCCACGAAGAAGCCCGGGTCCTCGGTGTTGGGCCGGTACGACATGAAGGTGAGCCCGATGGCCTTGTCGGACACCGTGTAGAAGAGGTCGACGTCCTTGGAGATGTCGGTGCCGGGCCCGAGCTCCATGCCGGCCAGCGCGCCGTTCTCTCCCTTGCGCGAGATGCCGAAGCGGTGCGTCGGCGAGTAGATGGAGCGCAGCGGCACCTTGGAGTTGATGCTGGCGGTGAAGGTGAAGTCCTGCTTCACCGGCAGCTTCGGCGCGCCGCGCGAGCTGGCGCCCAGCGGGTAGTGGTAGCGGTAGAGCCCCGCGGAGAAGTCGAGCACGTTGGAGAACACCAGCTCGATGCGCTGCTCGCCGTTCGCCGGCACCGGGAAGACGCGAGCGCGGAACACGTCGGAGTCGACGTACTCGAGCAAGCCCGGGTCCTGCAGCCGGCGCACGATGCCCTCGTAGATCTCCGTGGCCTTCGCCTTCTCCAGCACCTCGCCCTTGGTCTTGTTCCCGTTGATCCACAGGTAGAAGCCCTGCAGCGAGGCCCCCTTGGGGAGCGGGAAGACGAACTGCGCCTCGAGCTGCCTGGGCGCCGAGTTCACGAAGACCTGCTCCACCTTGGTCACCGCCACGCCGTCGGTGATCTCCGCCGTCACCCGCTGGTACTTGATGCCGAGGGGCCCGAGCGACGTGTCCGACGGGAGCAACATTCCCTGCGCGAGCGCGGCCGACGACGCGAGCACCGCACAACAGAAGAGCGTTCGGTTCATGTCCCCTCCAACGTTCCGGCGGCGCCATCGATCTCCGATGGTGTAACTCGCCGACTTTTCACTACATTGCGCGCCCGTGACGCCGCCCAAGAGCCAGGGGAAGCTACCTCCAAACCCGCGCGAAGACTCGAACCTCGAATGGCTCGTTCCGCTGGGCCTCTTGGCGGTCGTCTTCCTCCTGGCGACGACCTTCGTGGGTCAGAACGCCTTCGCTGGCTGGCGCCTCACCTGGCAGCACCCCGAGCCCGAGTGGAGCTGGACCTATCGCTTCCACCCGCACCTGGAGACCAGCCCCACGATCCCCGGCATCGACAACGATCGCAGCTCCGAGCTCGTCGAGCTGATGCTCGCGCTCGTCGCGCTGGGCCTCATCGGGTGGAGCTACCAGCTCGCGAATGAAGGCCGGCCCACGGCGTACCAGCGGCTGCGCGATCGAACGCTGGTGGCCGTCGGCGTCGCGTCATTCGCCGCCTACTTCAACTTCGGTCACCTGCACTTCGACAACTTCGTCCACGTCTGGGACACCTACCACTACTACATGGGGGCGAAGTACTTCCCCGAGCTCAACTACGAGTTGCTCTACGACTGCGCCGCGGTGGCCGACGCCGAGTCGGGCCGCCGGGACGAGGTCATCAAGCGGCCGCTCACCGACCTGCGCACCAACGTCGTCGTCCGCACCGAGGCCATCCTCGAGCACCCCGAGCGCTGCAAGGATCACTTCTCGCCCGCGCGCTGGGAGGCCTTCAAGCACGACGTGAACATGTTCCGCAGCTGGGTGAACGAGGGCCGGTGGAAGGACGTGCACCTCGATCACGGCTACAACGCCACCCCGGTGTGGACGCTCGCGGGCATGGCCCTGTCGAACCTCGCGCCTTCCTTCGAGTCGCTCCTCGCGCCCAACATCCCCGAGCTCACCGACCCGCGCACCGGCACCCGCTACCCCAGCTACGACGAGGCGGCGAGGGCGGCGCGCAGCGGCGACTACCAGACGCTGAACCAGTTCTACGCCGGCCTGCAGAAGCTCCAGTCGTGGCGAATCCCGCTGCGGTACGTCGGCGGCCGGCACGTCGCCGCGCTGAACCTGCTCGACCCGCTCTACCTCTTCCTCACCTGCGTCGTGATCTGGTGGGCCTTCGGCCCGCGCGCCTTCGCCATCGCCGCGCTGGTCTTGGGCACCAACTTCCCCAACCGCTTCTACTGGACCGGCGGCGCCTTCCTGCGCCACGACTGGCTCTTCTATCTGGTGCTCTCGGTGTGCCTGCTGAAGAAGGACCGGCCCTTCGCCGCGGGCCTCGCGCTCGCCTACACCACGCTCCTGCGCCTCTTCCCCGGCCTCGCGGCCATCGGCCCCCTGCTCGGCGCCATCGAGTACTTCCGCGTGCACAGGGCCTGGGACAAGCAGTTCCTCCGCTTCGTCGCCGGCGGCCTGGTGGGCACCGCGATCCTGGTGGGGCTGTCCTTCGCCTTCGTCGGCGGGCCGTCGACCTGGGTGCGCTTCGCCAACAACACCGCCAAGCACGCCGCCACCCCGCTCACCAACCACATGGGGCTGCGCACCATCCTCTCCTGGCGACCGGACACCGTGGGGCGCGTGCTCAAGGACGAGACCCTCATCGACGCCTGGGCCACCTGGAAGTCCACCCGGCTCGAGAGCTGGCAGGCCCTCAAACCCCTCTGGGCCCTGCTCTTTCTGGGCGCGATGGCGCTGGTCTACTTCGCCCTCCGCCACTCCGGGCAGGAGCCCTGGCTCGGCCTCGCGCTGGGCATCGGCTTCATCCCGTTCGGGGTGGAGCTGACCAACTACTACTACTGCCTCTTGATGGCCCTGGCGGTGGCGCACGTGAAGCGCCGCGAGGTGGGGTTGTTCCTCTCCGCCCTGGCGGCCACCACCATCATCATCGAGTTCGCGCCGCTGCCGGGCATGTCCAAGTGGCTGGACGAGCAGTACGTCACCATCTCCTTCGCCACCATCCTCGCCGTGGTCGCCATCTGGGTGGCCTTCACCCGCTGGGGCAAGGACGGGGTCGCCGAGCCCGAGCCCCCCTTCGAGCTCGGCCTCGCCGCCCGGGGAGGCCTGAACACCGCCCGGCCAGCGCCTCTGCAGAAGAAAAAGAAGAACCGCTGAAACTTTTTGTCAGCGAACTGCATCTGGGGGCCGCATATGGAGGCCCTCGCAGTCTCACCCCCGCGCGGATCGCCTCGATCCGCCATCACCCTGGAGTGCAAATCCGCATGAAGAAGCTCATCGTCGCCGCCGTCGCTGCCGTCTCCTCCCTCGCCTTCGCCGGAACGTGGGAGGTCGACTCGGCCCACGCCTCGGCCGGCTTCACCGTGAAGCACATGATGATCAGCAACGTCTCCGGCCGCCTCGGCGACGTGAAGGGCACCGTCGAGATGGACGAGAAGGACATGACCAAGTCCAAGGTCGACGTCTCCATCGACGTGGGCGGCATCAACACCGGCATGGCGAAGCGCGACGAGCACCTCAAGAGCCCGGACTTCTTCGACGTCGCGAAGAACCCGACCGCCACCTTCAAGTCGACCAAGATCGAGAAGGCCGGCGACAAGTACAAGGTCACCGGCGACCTGACCATGCACGGCATGACCAAGCCGGTCACCCTCGACGCGGAGATCTCCGCCGAGATGGAGAGCCCGTTCATGAAGGGCATGATGGTCCGCGCCGTCAGCGCCACCGGCACCATCAACCGTGAGGACTGGGGCCTCGGCTGGAACAAGCCCCTCGCCAACAACGGCGTGGTGGTCTCGAAGGACGTGAAGCTCACCATCGACGCGGAGATCGCCAAGAAGCCCGCGGCGGCTCCCGCGGCCCCGGCCAAGGCGGCTCCCGCCCCGGCGAAGAAGTAAGCGCCGCTCGGTCGTGCAGTGAGCGAGGCGGTCGGAGCGAATGGCTCCGGCCGCCTTTCTCTTTGCGGGCCAATGCCCTCGGGCGCCGGAAGGCCCAGCGGTGCATGCGCACGCCGTCGAGGCGGCGCAGGAGGGCGAACGCCGCGGCGACCACCACCAAGAGGGAGCTGAGCGCCGCCGGCACCTTCCTGGCCGAGCGGCATCGACCAGGAGGAGTCACCCCACCTCAGCAGCAGCGCCCCCGGCAGACACACGAACGCCGTGGCCCACCTCGCGGCGAGACCACGGCGTCGGTCCTTCGAGCCGAGCTGGCGCTCAGGCCGTCTTCGGCGTCATGTGGGCCATCTTCTTCTTGGCCTCTTCACGCTCGTCGAGCCAGATGGTGAGCGGGCTCGCGATGTACACCGACGAGTAGGTGCCCACGAAGATGCCGACCAACATGGCGGCGGCGAAGTCGAAGATCTCGCCCACGCCGAAGATGAGCAGGCCGACCAGCGACAGCGCCGTCACGCCCGAGGTGAGAATGGTGCGCGACAGGGTGTCGTTCACCGCGATGTTGATGATCTCGGCGAGCGGCTTGCCCTTGTAGCGCGCCATCTCCTCGCGGATGCGGTCGTAGATCACGATGGTGTCGTTGATGGAGTAGCCGACGATGGTGAGCAAGACGGCGATCGAGGTCAGGTTGAACTCGCGCCGCGACACCAGGAAGTAGCCGGCCACCATGATGATGTCGTGCACCATCGACAACAGCGCGCCGGGGCCGAACTTCAGGTCGAACCGGAAGGCGACGTAGATGAGGATCGCGATCAGCGCGTACACCACCGCCAGGATGCCCTTGTTGCGCAGCTGCTTGCCGACCTGCGGGCCGACGTAGTCGGTCTTGCGCACCTCGAAGGCCTTGCCCTCCAGGCCCTTCTTGAGCGCAGCGGTGACCTTCTCCGCCATGCCCGCCGAGGCCACCTGGTAGTCGTAGCCCTGGGCCGACACCTCGCCGCGGTTGTTGTCGACCACCCGGTTCACCGGCAGACCCGAGTCCTCCACGGCCTTCTCGATCGCCGCCGGGTCGAGCTTGGTCTTGGAGCGGAAGTTGATGAGGCCGTTGTCCAGGTCCGTGTGGAGATACGAGATCTCACCCAGGCCCTTGACCGCCGCCTCGGCCGCCTTGGCGTTCGCCTCGTTGAGCTGGGTGGTGCCGCCCATGCGCAGGACGAAGGAGTTCTCCTCCGCCGCGCCGATGCCCTGCACCAGCAGCTCGTGCAGGCCGCCCTTCTCCGCGCCCTGCCGCACCGAGGCCGCGTCGATCCTCTCGGCGAACTTCACCTCGATCAGCGTGCCGCCGATGAAGTCGACGCCCATGTTGAAGCCGACCGTGACGATGCCGATGATGATGGCGAGGTTGATGACGGTCGAGATGTAGACCGCGATCTTCCGCTTGCCGATGAAGTCGAAGTTCGTCCGGTTCTTGATGATCTCCATGGCGTCTCCTCAGACCGAAACCGTCTCGGCCTTACGGCCGTGCACCAGCCACGTCACGATCACCCGGGTCACGACGATCGACGTGAACAGCGAAGCCACGATGCCCGTCACCAGCGACATCGCGAAGCCCTGAATCGGGCCCGTGCCCGTGAACATGAGAATGAAGCCCGCGATCAGCGTCGTCACGTGGGCGTCAAAGATGGTCCAGAACGCGCGGTCGTAGCCCTGGTCCACCGCGACCTGCGCCGACTTGCCCGAGCGGAGCTCCTCGCGGATGCGCTCGTTGATGAGCACGTTCGCGTCGACCGCGATGCCCAGCGTGAGCACGAAGCCCGCGATGCCCGGCAAGGTCAGGGTCGCCTTGAACATCGCCAGGCCGGCGAGGATCAAGACGCCGTTCAGCACCAGCGCCACGTCGGCCACCGCGCCCGACATGCGGTAGTAGATGGCCATGAAGAGGGCCACCAGCGCGAGGCCCACGATCACCGCCCAGGTGCCCTTGGCGATGAGCTCGTCACCGAGCGACGCGCCCACCTGCCGCACCTCGCCGATGGTCACCGGCGCCGGCAAGGCGCCCGCCTTCAGCGCCAGGGCCAGCATCTGCGCCTCGCGCAGCTGAGCCTGCACGTCGCCGCGCCGGCCCAAGGTGATGCGGCCATTGCCGCCGCCGATCTTCTCCTGAATGTTCGGCGCCATCACCACGTTGTCGTCGAGCACGATGGCCATGCGGTGCCCGACGTTCTTGCCGGTGAGGTCCTCCAGCTCCTTCGCGCCCTGCGCGTCGAACTGGAAGTTCACCTCCACCGCGTTGTCCGTCATGCTCTGGCGCGCCTCGGCGCCAATGAGGGTGTCGCCCGCCAGGCCGACCTCCTTCGTCACCAGATACGAGTAGTACTTGAGGCACTTCTTGCCCGTCTCCGCCTCCACGCAGTGCAGGAGCACCTGCTTGCCCTCCGGCGCCTTGCCCTTCAGGTAGGCGAGGACCGTGTCGCGGTCCGGGCCCTCGAAGTACGGCGGGGGCGGCGCGTTGCCCTGCTTGTCCTCCGCCGTCGTCACCAGGCGAATGCCGCTGGCCACGTCGGGCGGCGTCTTCTCGTAGACCTCGCGGAAGACGCTCGCGTCCTCCTGCACCATGCGGAACTCGAGCTGCGCGGTGGTGCCGACGAGCTCCTTCGCCTGCTCCGGGTCCGACTGGCCGGGCAAGGAGATCTGAATCGAGTCGTTGCCCAACCGCCGCACGTCGACCTCCGCCACGCCCCACTTGTCGATGCGCTTGCGGATGACGAGCATCGCCTGATCGACCGCCTCGTTCATCGACGACTCGACCTGCGCGTCGTTGAGCTTGAGCGTCAGCGCTGCGCCGTTGCGCGACTCCTTGGTGAAGTCGTTGAAGGAGCCCAGAATCTCCTTCTCGATGGCGTCCATGTCCTCCGGCTTCTGCGCCGTCAGCGTGACCGTGAGGTGATCGGGATCGCTGGTCTGGGTCGCCTCGCCCAGCTTCTTCTGGCTGAGCCAGTTGAGCATCTGCGAGGCCCGCCGCTCGGCGCGCTTCACCAGCGCGGTGTGCGTGTCCACCCGCATCACCATGTGAATGCCGCCCTGGAGGTCGAGGCCCAGCGACAGGCGGTACTTCGCCGACGGGGCCCAGGCAGGCAGCACCGCCTCGAGCTTGCGCACGTCGTTCCGGTCGGCCCGGCTCAGCTTGACGAACGAGTAGTAGGTCGGAGTCAGGAACCAAAACGACAGCAGCGTCACCCCGACGATGATGCTGAGCCGCGTGTACCAGGAGCGGTCCATCTCACTTCTCCTCTTTCTTGGCGGCGTCGTCGGCCTTCGCGGGCTCTTCCGACACCGTGGCCTTCGCCTGAATCGCCGTCTTGAGCACGCGCACCTTGACGCCGTTGGCGATCTCCAACGTGAGCGTCTTGTCCGCCACCGCGAACACCTTGCCGAGCAGGCCCCCGGTGGTGACCACGTCGTCGCCCTTCTTCAGCGAGGCGATCATCGCCTGCTGCTCCTTCATCTGCTTCTGCTGGGGCCGGATCATGAGGAAGTACATGATCGCGAAGATCGCCCCGAAGACGAGGATCTGGGAGGTGCCGATACCCATGGATTGCCCGAGGACGAGAGGGAGAGAGGCGAGCGTCATGACGGTTGAGAGCGGGGCCAATAGCAGGGTGGCTTCGGGGCAGCAAGCGCGGAACCCCTCGTCGTGACTGCCGTTCTCCACCGCCTGTGCTACGAGCGCCGGCTCATGACTCGCACTCTCTCGCTCCTCGGCCTCCTGGCGCTGTCCGCCTGCGGCCCCGTGCTCGGCGTCCCCTGCCAGACGCGGACCGACTGTGGCGCCTCGATGACCTGCTTCCCCGCCCCCAACGGCTTCTGCAGCCACGGCTGCTCGGTGGAGGGCATCGAGCTCGACTGCCCCGCCGGCACCCTCTGCACCTACTTCGGCGGCTCCAGCCTGGTCTGCTCCCTGCCCTGCAAGGTCGACTCGGACTGCCGCGAGGGCTACGAGTGCGCGCCGGTGCAGAACTCCAGCAACAAGTACGCGTGCCGGCCCGTCGGGGCCCGCTGAGCGTCAGTCGCCGACCCGCTCCGGCCGGGCCCGGAACTCCTTCAGGAACTCGGCGTAGCCATCCTGCTCGATGGCCGCGCGCGCCTGGGCCATGAGCGAGAGGTAGAACTCGAGGTTGTGGAGCGTGTTGAGCCGCATGGCCACCAGCTCCTCGGCCACGAACAGGTGCCGCAGGTAGGCCCGGGTGAAGGTCCGGCAGGTGTAGCAGCGACACTTCGGGTCGAGGGGCCGCTCGTCGCGGGCGTAGCGCGCGTTCTTGATCGACAGCTTGCCCCCGCTGGTGAAGAGCATGCCGTTGCGCGCGTTGCGGGTGGGCATCACGCAGTCGAACATGTCGACGCCCGCGCCGGCGCAGGTGACGAGATCGAGCGGCGTGCCCACGCCCATCAGGTACCGGGGCTTGTCCTTGGGCAACAGCGGCGCGCTGAAGGCCACCCCCTCGTGCATCTGCTCGGGCTTCTCGCCCACCGCGTAGCCGCCCAGCGCGTAGCCGGGGAGCTCGACGGCGCAGACCTCCTCCGCGTGGCGGCGCCGGAGCTCCCGGTCGAGCCCGCCCTGCACGATGCCGAAGAGCGAGCTGCGGCCCTCGCGGTTCCAGGCCGTCGCGCAGCGGTGCAGCCAGCGCGTGGTGCGGGCCAGCGAGGCCTCCAGGTACGCGCGCTCCGAGCGCGCCGGCGGGCACTCGTCGAAGGCCATGATGATGTCCGCGCCCAGCGTCTCCTGAATCTCGATGGCCCGCTCGGGGGTGAGCACGTGCTTCGAGCCGTCGAGGTGCGACTGGAAGGTCGCGCCCTCCTCGGTGATCTTCCTCACCTGGGAGAGGCTGTAGACCTGGTAGCCGCCCGAGTCGGTCAGCATCGGCTTGTCCCAGGCGATGAAGCGGTGCAGTCCGCCCATCGCGCCCACCAGCGCTTCGCCCGGCCTGAGCATCAGGTGGTAGGTGTTGCCGAGGATGATCTGCGCGTTCAGCGCGTGCAGGTCGTCCGGCGCGATGGCCTTCACGCTGCCCTGGGTGCCGACGGGCATGAAGATGGGCGTCTCGATGGGGCCGTGCGGCGTGTGCAGGCGGCCTCGGCGGGCGCCGGTGGTGGCGTCGACGTGGAGCAGCTCGAAGCGCACCAGCGACGGCGGCACCCGCTGATCGCCCCGGCGCTCCTTGGGCGGCAGGGGCTCTTGGGCGGGCGGCTTCACGCGTCGGCCTCGATGAACATGGCGTCGCCGTAGCTGAAGAAGCGGTACTTCCGCTCCACGGCCTCGCGGTAGGCGGCCAGCGTCGCCTCTCGCCCCAAGAACGCGCTCACCAGCATCAGCAGGGTCGACTTGGGCAGGTGGAAGTTGGTGAGCAGCGCGTCGACGACTTGGAAGCGGTGCCCGGGCACGATGAAGATGTCCGTCGAGCCCTCGCCCGCCGCGACTCCGCCGTCCTTCGCGCGCGCCTCCAGGGTGCGCACCACCGTGGTGCCGATGGCGATCACCCGCCGCCCCTCCCGCTTCGCCCGCGCGACGGCGTCGGCGGTCGCCTCGGGCACGCGGACGCGCTCGGAGTGCATGCGGTGCGCGGCCACCGGCCCTTCGCGCACCGGGAGGAAGGTCCCGGGCCCGACGTCGAGGGTGAGCGAGGCGCGCTCCACCCCGGCGGCGTCGAGCGCGGCCAGCGTGGCCTCGCTGAAGTGCAAGCCGGCCGTCGGCGCCGCCACGCTCCCGTGCGCCCGGGCGAAGACGGTCTGGTAGCGCTCCGCGTCGGCCTCGGTCGGCGGGCGCTCGATGTAGGGCGGCAGCGGCAGGCGCCCGGCCCGGGCCAGCGCCTCCTCGAGCGTGGAGAGCGGCGAGGTGAAGCGCACGGAGGCCTCGCCTCCGCCGTGCACGGTGACGATCTCCGCTTCGAGCCCAGCGTCGAAGGCGAGCCGCATGCCCGGCTTGAAGCCCTTGCTCGACTGGCCGAGGCAGCGCCACACGGTGCCGCCCGCGCCGGCCTGGAGCGCCGCCGCAGTGGCCACGTCGCCCTCCGGCCGCACGAGCAAGAGCTCCGCCCTGCCGCCGGTCGCGACCTTGTGGCCGAGCAGCCGAGCCGGCATCACCCGGGCATCGTTGAAGACCAGAAGGTCGCCGCGCCTCACGAGCGACGGCAGCTCGCCGAAGCCGCGATGGGTGAAGCGCCCCGACGGCCTGTGGACGTGGAAGAGCCGGCTGCGGTCGCGCTCGGCCGCCGGCGCCTGCGCGATGAGCTCGGGCGGAAGGCGGTAGTCGAAGTCGTCGGTGTGCATCGCGGGTGTGAGCGACGCCTCTACCGTTCAGCCCGAGCGGAGTCGAGGGCCCAGCCTGGCCGAAGCACCGAGGCCCCCGGCTCAGTACAGCGTCTGCAGCTCCGTGCCGGGGTAGTAGTGCGCGAGGATCTTCCGGTAGTCCCACCCCTGCTCGGCGTAGGTCCGCGCGCCCCACTGGCACAGCCCCGCGCCGTGGCCGAAGCCCTTGCCCTCGAGCACCACCCAGTCCTTGGTCTTCTCCAGCGTGAACGTGAGGCTCTTGAGCCGCATGTAGCCGACCTTCTCCCGGAAGCTCACTGCGTCGTAGCTCCTCGTCCCCACGCGCACGCGGCGCGCGCGCCCCGTCGGCGTTCGACCGTCGATGCTCACCGTGCCGCCGCCCAGCCGGGCCAGCTCCTTGGCGTCGAGCTTCAGGCTCCACTTGCTCGTCGGCAGCGAGCCACAGGCGCACTCCACCGAGCGCAGGTACGGCAGCTCGCGCCCAAGCGCCTCCGCGCCCGACTCGGTCTGCCCACCGCACGACGCGTGGAAGTACGCCTCGATGGGCTGGAGCTGCCAGGTGAGCACCAGCCCGCGCGTCGCCTCCACCGCGGCCCGGGTGCGCTCGTCCTCCGCGGCCAGGCCCTTGTAGACCTGGCTGATGACGCTCGAGCCCAGGTGAAAGGGCTGCCCGTACTGCTCCAGCTTCTTGTTGAGCGCGTAGGTGCGCGCCGCCACCGCCTGGGCCTTCAGCGCCTCGAGCGGGAACGTCTTCGGCATCTCGCTGCCGAGCACGCCCACCAGGTAGTCCTCGAGGCCGAGCACGTTCACCGCCACCACGCCGCCCCGGCCCGGCAGCACCACCACGTCGCCGCGCACGTGCACGCCGCCGACCACGATGGGCGCGTCCACCTCCTGCCCGGCGCGGAACCGCACCGCCTCGATGGGCATCGGCGCGCCGTCGATGGTGATGTGGCCCTGGCGCACCGCCACCGTCGCCCTCGGCCGCTCCAGCGCCCGGAAGGCCGCGTCGTCGCCGTCCTCCGCCCAGCGCAGCGCCTCGCCCTCCACGATCACCTGCGCCGTCTCCAGCCCCATGGCGATGCGCATGGTCTCCGCGGCGCCAGCCGGCAGTGAGGCGAGCACCAGGACGAGAGGGAGGCTCCGCACCGCCCCACCGTAGCGAGAATGGAAGGCCCCTCAAGAAACTGGCAGGGTGGCCGCCGTGATGGTCCCCGTGGCCCAGCGGCTCTCCGACGCGCTCCTCGCCCTCCCGCCCCGGGAGGCGCAGCTCGTCCTCCGCGCCGCGCGGGCCGAGCGGCCCCTCGAGGCCATCAGCACCGCCCACGGCGTCGACCCGGCGCGGGCGGCCGTCCTCCTCTGGGAGGCCCTGGGGCGCCTCGACGCCCAGCTCCGCGGGGCGAGGTGGCGGCCACCCGCGTGGCCCAAGGCCCAGGCCCAGGCCGCCGCCGTTCAGGAGGCCCTCGCCGCGACGACCCCGTCGAACCCCTCGGCCCAGCGGTTTTTCGAGCTGCGGCGCGAGCTCGCCGCCGTGCAGGAGGCCCTCGCCGCCGCCCACCGCCGCGAGGACGAGGCCCCCGCGCGCACCGTCGAGGCGTGGCTCCGTCGCCTCGCCATCGTCGCCATCCTGGCCATCACCGCCTGGTCGTACCTTCGCCACTAAGTGCGTGGGCCCCGATCTTGTTCGCGCCCCGCCACCGACGATAATGCGCGGCCATGCTCCGCCTCGCGCTCGGTGTCGCCCTCGTCGTCACGCTGCTCGGCTGTCCGAAGAACACGCCCTCCTCGACCGTCGCCGGAACCGACGAGGAGAAGATGGACATGCTCTCCGCCCAGCTCGAGGAGCTCCACACCCGGGCCGACGTGAAGTGCCCCGACTGGTGCACCTTGAAGCCCAGGGCCTGCGACCTCTCGAAACAGACCTGCGACATCGCCGGCCGCCTGCCCGATCGCGCGGAGTTCCAGAAGAAGTGCGTCGCCGCCAACGAGGAGTGCGCTCGCTGGTCCGACGGCTGCGCGAGCTGCGGCAGCCACTGACGGGCTCCCCCCAACGCGCGCTGGAGCGGGTAGGCTCCCCGGGCCCTCTCCCGGAGCCAATATGATCCTGACCCTCGCCCTCGCCGCCGCCCTCGCCGCCGACGTTCCCCCCGCCAAGGCCGCCGCCATCGAGTCGGCCCAGGCCAAGGGCCAGGCCGAGGTGAACAAGAAGTTCGGCAATCGCGCCCCGGAGAAGATGAGCAACGACGAGCGCGCCGCCTACATGCAGGCGGTGAAGGAGTCCGACCAGAAGGCGCTCGACAAGAACGGGGTGTCGGCGAAGGACTGGGCCAAGGCCAGCCAGAAGGGTGGCCGCGAAGGCCTGGCGGAGCGCAAGGCCGCCAAGGAAGCCCTCGCCAAGCAGGAAGCCGCCGAGGCCGCCGGCGCGGCCAAGAAGGGCGAGCCCGGCGAGGTCGTCATTCAGCGCGGCTTCGGCGACGGCGCCCCCGTCACCATGGAAGAGAAGCGCGACCCCAACGCCCCCATCCCGGTGGAGAAGGGCATCGCGCCTGGCGAGGGCATGCCCGGCGAGAGCGGCCCCGCCGGCGGCCTCGAGGCCCTGCAGAAGGAGCGCGAGGAGTCGAAGCCGGCGAGGAAGGGCGGCGGGCGCCGGCGCTAGTCGCTACCGCCGCGTCCACACCTCGTCGTACGGGCACGAGACGTCCTTCTCCTCGGGCTCCGGGTACGCGTACCGCTCGCCCTTGAAGTTGGTGAAGATCGTCTCCGTCTCGCGCCGCTCGACCACGTAGTCCGGCTGCAGGGTCACCTTCCCTCCTCCGCCCGGCAGGTCGACCGCCAGGTGCGGCACCGCCAGACCGGAGGTGAAGCCGCGCAGCTCCTTGAGGATGCGCACGCCCGTCTCCAGCGGCGTCCTCAGGTGCTCGAGGCCCTCGGCGACGTCCATCTGGTGCAGGTAGTAGGGCCTGACCCGCATCGAAAGGCAGCGATGGGAGAGCTCCTTGATGATGCGCGCGCTCGAGTTGAGCCGCCGCATCAGCACCGCCTGGTTCTCCACCGGCACGCCGCAGTCGACCAAGAGCTCACAGGCCGCCCGCGCCTCGGGGGTGATCTCCTTGGCGTGGTTGAAGTGGGTGATGACGTAGAGCGGCGCGAAGCGGCGGAGCGTCTTCGCCAGGGTCTCGGTCACCCGCATCGGCAGGCACACCGGCACGCGCGTCCCCACGCGGATGATCTCCACGTGCGGAATCGCGCGAACGCCCTCGAGCAGCTCGGCGAGGCGCTCATCGGAGAGCATCAATGGGTCGCCGCCCGAGACCAGCACGTCGCGCACTTCGGGGTGCGCGCGGATGTAGTCGAGCGCCTTCTTCAGCTCGCCCCGGCTGAGCTCCACTTCCCCGCCCTTGGTGATGCGTCGCCGCGTGCAGTGCCGGCAGTAGACCGAGCAGCTGTCCACCGCCAGGAGCAGCACCCGATCGGGGTACTTGTGCACCAGCGCCTCGACCGGCCGAAGGGGGTCTTCACCCAGCGGGTCGACGAGCTCGCCCGGGCGCGCCCGCGCCTCCGCCGCCACCGGCACCGCCTGCATGCGCACCGGGCAGAAGGCGTGCTCGGGGTCGGCGAGCGACAGGTAGTAGGGGGTGATGCCGAGCCTGAAGCGCGTCGCCGTTCCCAACAGGCCCGCCCGCTCGTCGGCCGTCAACGGCAACGCCTTCGCCAGGGCCAGCGGGTCGCGCACCGCGTGGCGAAGCTGCCAGCGCCAGTCGCTCCACTCGGCGTCGCTCGCCGAAGGAAAGAGCCGCTCGCGGCCGGTGAGCCGGCGCCCGAGCGCTTCGGGCTCGCCCGTCTCCGCCGGCGTCACGCGCTCGTCGTCGAGCCCCATGCCGCGTCAGGCGTGCACGTGGTGGGAGCGCTGGGCCTCGGCTTGGGCCTGCTCCTTCCACCACTGCTGGCCGGCCTCCGGGAGCGTGTACACCGGGTCGTAGTACTCGTAGCGCCGGTTCAGCGCCTCGGGATCATCGAGCTCGATGCCAGTGCGGTAGTTCTTCGTCCAATACGAGATGCCCTTCTCCCGATCGTACGCCGCCACCTGGTGCACCCAGCGCTTCCCGACGTAGGGCACGTCGCACACGATTCGCGGCGTGGCGAAGCCCGGCAGGTAGCCCATCAGATCGTGCTGGAAGCTCTGCGCCTCCGCGACCGAGGTCCGCCAGTGCTCGGAGTTGGGGATCATGTCGCACATGTAGAAGTAGTACGGGAGGATCTTGGCGTGATCGAGCAGCATGAAGCTGAGCTCGAGCAGGTCCTTCGTGCTGGCGTTCACCCCGCGCAAGAGCACCCCCTGGTTCCGCACGTCGCGGAAGCCCACCTCGAGCAGCTTCTTCGCCGCCCTCCCCAACAGCGGCGTCACCTGCTCCGCGTTGTTCACGTGGGTGTGCACCGCGATGTCGATGCCGCGCTCGAACGCCTTCTTCGCCAGCCGCTCCAGCGCCGCGAGGACGTTGTCCTGCAGGAAGTGCTGGGGAATCGCCGCCAGCCCCTTCGACGCCAGCCGCACGTCGCGAATGTTCGGCACGTCGAGCACCTGGCTGACGAAGGCCTCCAGCTGCGCGATCGGCACGTTGGCGATGTCGCCGCCCGAGACCACCACGTCCCGCACCGAGGGCGTCTTCTTCAGGTAGTCGAGAATCTGCTGCCAGCGCTCCGGCTGGGCCACGTGGAAGCGAATCTTGTCCACGCTCGGAGTGTCGTTACCGACCAGATCCATGCGCGTGCAATGACCGCAGTACTGCGGGCAGGTGGCCACCATCTCCGCCAGCACCTTGGTCGGGTAGCGGTGGGTGAGCCCCTCCACCTTCCACATCTCCGCCTCGTGCAGCGAGTCGCGCGACGCCTTGGGGTGGTTGGCGTGCACCGGGTGACGGTCGTCGAAGGCCGGGAGCATGTAGTGCCGCACCGGGTCGACCCACAGGTCCTCCACCGTCATGGTGTTGAGCATGTGCGGCGGGACGAGGATCGACATCGTCGCCTTCTCCCGCTGATCGCGCTCGATGCTCGCCGCCAGGCTCTCCGGGAGCAGCGGCCCAAGCGCGGCCTTCAGCTCCTTCAGGTTCTTGATGGTGTGCTTGCGCTGCCAGACCGCGCTCTCCCACTCCTGCCGCGTCACCGACTTGAAGCCGGGAATGCGCGTCCAGTCGGGCTCGACGAACTGGCGCTCGAGCGGGTAACGGAAGGGCTGGGCGGCGGGGCGCGCGGAGGCGCTCGCGGGGGGAGTCTGTTCGGCGCGGTTCTGCATGGGAGACCTATGCCACGGCGTGGCGGGTTCTTGAAGGGCTCGGGGGCCTCGGGGCCTAGAACTCGCCCTTGACCACCTTGAGATCGGTCTCGCTGACCACGACCTCCTGGGGCGCGGTCGCCTTGCCGTCGAGCTTGAAGATGACCTTGTGCTTGCCCACGGGCAGCTCGAGCGGCTGCGACTTGGGCACCGGCGTCTTGCGGCCGCTGTTCTTGCCGTCGACCCACACCTCGGCGCCCATGGGGTTCGAGCCGCAGGCGATCTTCCCCATCGCAGCCGACGCGGGGGCTGGCTTGGGCTTCGGGGGCTCGACAGGCGCGACGACCACCGGCTTGGGCTTCGGCGGCTCCACCTTTGGCTCGACCTTTGGCTCCGGCTTGGGCGGCACGACCACCGCGACCGGCCTCACCGGCTCAGGCTTCGCCTCCTTCACCAGCTCGATGGGCACCGTGACCTTGGCGAGCTTCTTGGGATTGGCCACCTCGAAGCCCAGCGGCTCGAAACCGGCCTTCTTCGCCATGCCCTTGTAGGTCTTTGCCGGGTCGAGATCCTTGAGCGTCACGTCGGGAGTCTTCCCCGCCAGGCGCCCGTCGATGAAGATCTCGACGCCCGGCTCCGGCGACGTCACCACCGCGTCGAAGCTCTTCAGCACGCCGCTCGGCGGCTCGCCCTTCGGCTCCGGCGTCGGCTCGACCTTTGCCGGCTCCGGCGCCTTGGTCGGGGGCTCGGCCTTCGCCACCTCGGCCTTGTCTGGCTCCCCCTTCGGCGGCGCCGCCTCGCCCGGCGGCTTCTCCTCGTCACCGCCCTCCTCGCGCTGGAAGGCGACGGCCACCGGCTTCGTCTCGCCGCCCTTCAGCGACACCTTCTTCTTGAGGCCCTTGTAGCCTTCGCTCGCGGGCCGCACGTCGAGCTCGTAGTCGCCCGGATCGAGCTCGATGGCTTTTGCGCCGTCGAAGACCTTGCCCGGCGGTGTGACCGTCACGGTGAAGGCCATCTTCGGGCTGACGCCGACCACCACGCGCGCCTTGCCACCGCCACCGACCAGCTTCACGGCCACCAGGGCGAGGATCAAGAGCGCGACCGCCCCGGCGCCGATCATCGCCATCATCAACTTCTTCTTGTCGTCGAGGAGCCCGGCCTTCGCCGGCTTCCCCTTGGAGGGGGAGCGGATCGGCTGGTGCTGACCGGTGGCCACCTCGGCCTCCTCATCGAGCGCCTGGCCTTCGTCGTCGGAGGGGGCCTCCTCGTCGTCCGGAGCCGCCTCGTTGTCCTCGAAGTCCTCGTGCTCGCTCGCCGCCTCGGCCTCCGGCTCCTCGCTGCTCGAGATGCCGGCCTGAATGCGGGTGTGGTTGGCGGCCTCCTGATCGACGGCCTCGCCGCTCTCGCCGTCGGGGTCGGGCTTCGCGAAGGGAGATTGGCCCACCGTGGTCGCCCCACCGGGGGGCGCGTCACCGATGACGATCTTCGGGCGGTTCTGGCTGCGCTTCGGCGGCAGGGTCTCGTCCGGCGCCTTGTTGGCCAGCGCGTCAATCGCCGAGCGGAAGCCCGTGGCCGCGATCGGCTCGAGCCCCGGGTCGTCGCTGTCGACGCGGGTCTCTTCGGGCGGCATGGTCGGCTCCGCTGGAGCGCCGCCCGCGGGCTCGAGGTTGTCTTGCGTCGATGAGGTCGCCGACGTCTTCAGCGACGGTCGGAGCTGGCTCCGCATGCCGGTGGACCCGGGCTTGACGGCCGGCGCGCTGGTGCTCGTGGGTGCGGGCGCGTCAATGGCGCCGTCGGTCATCACCGTGCGCTCGCCGCCCTGCTCCATCTCCGCGAGCTCCTCCTCGGTGGGCGGCGGAATGTCGATCACCGCGGCGTTGCTCTGCAGCCCCACCGCCATCGCGCCAGCGCCGCTGCTCACGGCCACCGGCTGCGACGTCGGGCGCCTGGGCGGCGCGGCGGCCGGCGCCGGGTGCGGAGGCGCGGCCGGCGTCTGCACCGTAGGCTTCTTCTTCGCTGGGGCCGCCGGCTGGGGCGGAGGCGCGCCGGGGCTCGTGCCCGAGCTCGAGGTCTCCATCTGATCGGGCCGGCTCACCTCGGCGAAGCGCTCCATCTTCTCCGCCTCGCGGAGCAGCTCCTCGGCAAACGCCTCCTTCAGGAAGTTCGACAGGTGCTTCGCCGAGTAGATGGCCTCTCCCGCGAGGAGGAAGCGCATCAGGTCCTCGGCCATGTCCGAGCCCCACTGGTAGCGGTTCTCCACCTCTCGCGCGAGAGACTTGAGGACCACCTTCTCGAGGCCGGCGGGAATGTTCGGGTTGAATTGGCGCATCGCCGGCACCTCGGCGTTGCGCACCTTCTCCAGCGTCGAGAAGTCCGACTCGCCGACAAACAGCTTCTCGCCGGTGAGCATCTCGTAGAGGATCACGCCCACCGCGAAGATGTCGCTGCGGCGATCGATGGGCAGCCCGCGCACCTGCTCCGGGCTCATGTAGCCGAACTTGCCCTTCAGGATTCCCGCTTGCGTCTTCTGGCTCCGGTTCGCCGCCTTGGCGATGCCGAAGTCGATGATCTTCACCTCGCCCTCGTACGACAGGAGGATGTTCTGTGGCGAAACGTCGCGGTGGATGATGTGCATGTCCTGACCGCGCGCGTCCTTCCTCCGGTGCGCGTAGTCGAGGCCCTCGCAGATCTTCGACGCGATGAAGACGGCCATCGCCGTCGGCATGATCTCCTTGCGGCGGCGGAAGCGATCCTGGAGCGCGCGCAGGTCCTTGCCCGGGACGTACTCCATCGCGATGAAGTACGCGTCCTCGTGCTTGCCGAGCTCGTGGATGTGCACCACGTTCGCGTGGTTCAGCTGAACGCTGATCCGCGCCTCGTCGATGAACATCGTGATGAACTCTTCGTCTTCCGCCATCGTCGGAAGGATCTTCTTGATGGCGAGGATGCGCTCGAACCCCTCCACGCCGAAGGCCTTGGCGACGAACACCTCGGCCATGCCGCCGACGTTGACGCGCTCGAGGAGGAGGTACTTTCCGAAGACGGTCGGTTTCTTCATGAGTCCAAAAGCCCAGACCTTCTGAGCGCTTGCGAGAACCCTTGGAGTGTAGAGGACGGGCTCTTCCCGGTCAAACACCGCGTCGTCGAGGGCCGTTCCGCCCGGGCCCTTCGGGGGGCCAGGTGCACCCGGCCCGCGGCGGCCTTCCGGCGCCGGCGAACGCTCGCACGGCGGAGAAAAAAAAACGCCCCGACGACCTTTCGGTCATCGGGGCGAAAAGATCCGGCAGCGACCTACTCTCCCGCGCGGTTTCCCGCGGAGTACCATCGGCTCTGGAGGGCTTAACTTCCGTGTTCGGGATGGGAACGGGTGTGACCCCTCCGACATAGCCACCGGAAAACTTGGTGTGCATACGAAGCAAACAGAATTCAATTTCAACTCGTCAAATTCTCGCTGTTCCAACTGCACTCTGCGTCAATTCTATGATTGAGCGGTGCAGGGGCCTCGACCTCGACCTCGAATTCGGCCCCGGTTGCCCAGGCGCCATCGAGAAGAAGGTAAAGCAAGCCGAACGACCGATTAGTACCGGTTAGCTGAACGTGTTGCCACGCTTACACACCCGGCCTATCAACGACGTAGTCTTCATCGGGTCTTCATGGGGGTTGCCCCCCGGGAGACCAATTCTTGAGGTCGGTTTCCCGCTTAGATGCTTTCAGCGGTTATCCAATCCACATATGGCTACCCAGCGATGCCACTGGCGTGACAACTGGTACACCAGAGATGTGTCCAACCCGGTCCTCTCGTACTAAGGTCAGAGCCTCTCAAGTCTCCTACGCCCACGGAAGATAGGGACCAAACTGTCTCACGACGTTTTGAACCCAGCTCGCGTACCGCTTTAATAGGCGAACAGCCTAACCCTTGGGACCTGCTCCAGCCCCAGGATGCGATGAGCCGACATCGAGGTGCCAAACCTCCTCGTCGATGTGAACTCTTGGAGGAGATAAGCCTGTTATCCCCGGAGTACCTTTTATCCGTTGAGCGATGGCCCTTCCATTCAGAACCACCGGATCACTATGACCTGCTTTCGCACCTGCTCGATCCGTCGATCTTGCAGTCAAGCACCCTTATGCCATTGCACTCGACGCCTGGTTTCCAATCAGGCTGAGGGTACCTTCGCGCGCCTCCGTTACATTTTGGGAGGCGACCGCCCCAGTCAAACTACCCACCAGACAGTGTCCCGATCCCGGATTACGGGATGCGGTTAGACACCAGAAGTCAGCAGGGTGGTATTTCACCGTTGCCTCCACCGAACCTAGCGGCCCGGCTTCAAAGGCTCCCACCTATCCTACACAGCCAACCCCTAGTGTCACTGTCAAGTTGTAGTAAAGGTTCACGGGGTCTTTCCGTCTTTCCGCGGGTAAACTGCATCGGCACAGCTATTTCAATTTCGCCGAGTCCCTCTCCGAGACAGTGGGGAAGTCGTTACTCCATTCGTGCAGGTCGGAACTTACCCGACAAGGAATTTCGCTACCTTAGGACCGTTATAGTTACGGCCGCCGTTTACTGGGGCTTCGGATCATCGCTTCGCTTGCGCTGACGAATCCCCTTAACCTTCCAGCACCGGGCAGGAGTCAGACCCTATACGTCGGCTTCTCGCCTTCGCAGAGTCCTGTGTTTTTGGTAAACAGTCGCTACCCCCTATTCTCTGCAACCCATCTCCGCTTCGTCTGTACGACTACACGTACAATGGGCACACCTTCTTCCGAAGTTACGGTGTTAATTTGCCTAGTTCCTTGGAGGAGAGTTCTCTCGGGCCCCTGAGGCTATTCGCCTCACCCACCTGTGTCGGTTTACGGTACGGACGACCTGCAAGCTCCCTGCGGAGTTTTTCTTGGAAGCGTAGTATCCCTGACTTCGCGCTGACGCGCTCGCCGTCGGATCTCGGGGATAACTGTCCCGCCTTTAATCGTACGGAACACCCCTACGTCTTTGGACCGGTACAACCACAACCCGGCTCAGATAACTTTCTCCGTCGCTCCTCAGTTCAACGCTTACAAGCCGGCGCAGGAATATTAACCTGCTTCCCATCATCTACGCCTTTCGGCCTCGACTTAGGCTCCGGCTAACCCTGGGAAGATTAACTTGACCCAGGAAACCTTAGGTTTACGGGGGGAATGTTTCTCACATTCCTTATCGCTACTCATTTCGGCATCAGCACTCGGAACCGCTCCACACGCCATTACCATCGTGCTTCGCTGCAGTTCCAACGCTCCCCTACCGCCATGCAACTCATAAGCTGCATGACCCGTAGCTTCAGTACCAGGCTTAGCCCCGTTACATTTTCGGCGCGGCCTCTCTCGACCAGTGAGCTATTACGCTTTCTTTAAAAGATGGCTGCTTCTAAGCCAACTTCCTGGTTGTCAATGAGCTGCCACATCCTTTCTAGTGTTCACTTAGCCTGAATTTAGGGACTTTAGCTGACGGTCTGGGTTATTCCCCTCTTGCCGATGGACGTTATCACCCACCGACTGCGTCCCGGGATAACATTTACCGGAATTCGGAGTTTGGTACGGTTTGGTAATCTGGTGAGACCCCTAGCCGTTCCAGTGCTCTACCTCCGGTAATGAATTACCCGAGCCGATACCTAAATATCTTTCGGGGAGAACCAGCTATCACGGAATTTGATTGGCCTTTCACCCCTACGCACAGCTCATCCCAGAGATTTTCAACTCTCATGAGTTCGGTCCTCCATGCGGTGTTACCCGCACTTCAACCTGGCCATGCGTAGATCATCCCGCTTCGGGTTATAATACACGCCACTCGCGCCCATTTCGGACTCGCTTTCGCTCCGGCTCCACCTATCGGCTTAGCCTCGCGACGTATATTAAGTCGCCGAATCATGATGCAAAAGGTACGCTCTCGAGCATGCCTTGCGGCGTGGCTCTCGAACTGCTTGTAGACATGCGGTTTCAGGTTCTTTTAATTCCCCTCACAGGGGTTCTTTTCACCTTTCCCTCGCGGTACTTGTTCACTATCGGTCGCCAAGGAGTATTTAGCCTTACCAGATGGTCCTGGCAGATTCAGACAGGATTACACGTGTCCCGTCTTACTTGGGTACCCCACTCGGCCTCAGGTCGTTTTCACGTACGCGACTATCACGCTCTTTGGTCTGCCTTTCCAGGCAGTTCTGTTAACGTCCCGAGGTCCTACCGTGGACCCGCAACCCCAATGTCACTTTCGTGGCACTGGTTTAGGCTGATTTTTCCCGGTTCGCTCGCCACTACTACGGGAATCACTCGTTGTTTTCTTTTCCTCAGGGTACTGAGATGTTTCACTTCCCCTGGTTTGCTCTTCTGCCCCTATGTATTCAGGACAGAGTGACGGACTGTTACGTCCGCCGGGTTTCCCCATTCGGAAATCTTCCGGATCAATGTTCGGTTGGCAACTCCCCGGAGCTTATCGCAGCCACCCACGTCCTTCATCGCCTCTTAGCGCCTAGGCATCCACCGCACGCCCTTAGTAGCTTACTTACCTTGATCTCGTTGACGGCGATTTGAGGTTGCCCTCACATCGCTCTCGAACTCGAGATCGAGGCCCAAGCCCCTGCTCTTCGCAGCGGGCTGTTTGGAAACGAGAGAATTCAACTCGTTGAAATTGAATTCTGTTTGCTTCGTATGCACTTGTAAAAGATCGGTTCGCGCCTCGCGGCGACGAAACAACATTGTGGAGCTAATCGGGATCGAACCGATGACCCCCAGCTTGCAAAGCTGGTGCTCTCCCAGCTGAGCTATAGCCCCTCGAGCTGTCGCGACGAGGGCCGGTGTCAGCTGCAGAGTGGGCCTGGGTGGACTCGAACCACCGACCTTACGCTTATCAGGCGTACGCTCTAACCACCTGAGCTACAGGCCCGTACAGCGCGGTCAGCGGCTCACCGTCGAACCGAGACTCCAAAAAGTTCAAAGAGCAGATGCTCGCTCCTTCAAAACCAGACAGCAAGTCCAATTGGCAATTGTGGGTCGTTGACCTGGTGACCGAACCCCGAAGGGTCCTGGTGCTCCGCGCCGACGAATCGGCCGAGCGCCGTGGTCTCCGTAGAAAGGAGGTGATCCAGCCGCAGGTTCCCCTACGGCTACCTTGTTACGACTTCACCCCAGTCACCAGTCACTCCTTGGGCGGCTGCCTCCTTGCGGTTGGCACGCCGACTTCTGGAGCAACTGACTCCCATGGTGTGACGGGCGGTGTGTACAAGGCCCGGGAACGTATTCACCGCAGCGTTCTGATCTGCGATTACTAGCGATTCCGACTTCATGGAGTCGAGTTGCAGACTCCAATCCGAACTGAGACCGGTTTTATGCGATTAGCTCCCTCTCGCGAGTTGGCAACGCTTTGTACCGGCCATTGTAGCACGTGTGTAGCCCCAGATATAAAGGCCATGAGGACTTGACGTCATCCCCACCTTCCTCCAGCTTATCACTGGCGGTCCCGTTAGAGATCCACTTGCGTGGCAACTAACGGCGAGGGTTGCGCTCGTTGCGGGACTTAACCCAACATCTCACGACACGAGCTGACGACAGCCATGCAGCACCTGTCTCTGGATTCCCTTGCGGGCACGCCGACTTTTGGGCCGGCTTTCCAGGATGTCAAATCTGGGTAAGGTTCTGCGCGTTGCGTCGAATTGAACCACATGCTCCACCGCTTGTGCGGGCCCCCGTCAATTCCTTTGAGTTTTAACCTTGCGGCCGTACTTCCCAGGCGGAGAACTTAATGCGTTAGCTGCGGCACCGCGGGGGTCAACACCCACGACACCTAGTTCTCATCGTTTACGGCGTGGACTACCAGGGTATCTAATCCTGTTTGCTCCCCACGCTTTCGCGTCTCAGCGTCAGTTGCCGTCCAGATGGCCGCCTTCGCCACCGGTGTTCCTCCGCATATCTACGAATTTCACCTCTACTTGCGGAATTCCGCCATCCTCTCCGGCACTCAAGCCCATCAGTTTCAGACGCACTTCCTCGGTTGAGCCGAGGGCTTTCACATCTGACTTGATAGGCCGCCTACACGCGCTTTACGCCCAATAATTCCGAACAACGCTTGCACCCTCTGTATTACCGCGGCTGCTGGCACAGAGTTAGCCGGTGCTTCTTCTCCCGGTACCGTCAGGGCCTTGGATGTTAGCCAAGGCTTTTTCGTCCCGGTCGAAAGTGCTTTACAATCCGAAGACCTTCATCACACACGCGGCGTTGCTCCATCAGGCTTTCGCCCATTGTGGAAAATTCCCCACTGCTGCCTCCCGTAGGAGTCTGGACCGTGTCTCAGTTCCAGTGTGGCTGATCGTCCTCTCAGACCAGCTACCCGTCGTTGCCTTGGTGGGCCGTTACCCCGCCAACTAGCTGATGGGCCGCGGGCTCATCTCGAAGCGTAAGCTTGTAAACAGTGGCCTACTTTTCCCCCAGGGGCCGAAGCCCCCGTGAGCTTATTCGGTATTAGCCGACCTTTCGGAAGGTTATCCCAAACTCAAAGGCAGATTACTCACGTGTTACGCACCCGTGCGCCGCTCTACTCAGGTTGCCCTTTTCGCGCTCGACTTGCATGTGTTAGGCACGCCGCCAGCGTTCGTTCTGAGCCAGGATCAAACTCTCCGAAGAGATTTTGATTGGCTTGTGCGAGTGCTCCGACTTTCGAAGGAGTCACTGCGCTGGAATCGCCGGTTTTCACCGACGATTCACAAGAATTGACTGCAGACCTCACAGTACTTCTTGGACTTGCTATCCGGTTTTCAAAGAGCGAACTACGTCCGTTGCTTTCGGGCCAATGCCTTCTGCGTCGGATTCACTTCTTCACTTCTGCATCAAGCGATTCGCGTCCTACTTGCTGCCACGCCGTCGAACTGTCCGTTCGGCGATGCGGTATCGCTTGGTGGGGGGCGCTTCTACTTCAGCCTCCCGAATCTCGTCAAGGTCTTTGTTGGCTCTGCGCTCTTGAGACTGTGTCTCAGGAGGGCGGGGGTCCAACTCACCCTGCTTCCCCTACTCGCCGGCGAACCGGTCTTTTCGGGGGGCCCGACTTCTCACGCTTTCGCGCTTCCGTCAAGCATCCGCTGATCAACGTCTTCTTCAGCGGATCAGGTGCTCGGGGCACCGTTTCCTCGTATTCGGCTGTTTTCCTGCTCTACCTGACTGCCTTGCTGATCGCTACTACTTCTTACTGCCTACCCCCTCCTGCCTTGCTGCCTCACACCTGACTTCGTGCTGCCACGACTCGCCACCGCCCAACCCACTCGCCCGCCAGTTCCTCTCGCCGTCCGGGTGGGCCCGGCGAGGGGCGGCGCATATACATGATCATTTCTCCGACTGTCAAGCCCCTCCGTGTTTTCTCCGGAGCGGCCGGATTCGGGCCTGATTCCCTAGGGTTGAAGCCCCATACCCCCCAGATGCACGCGACCTCGGCGGGCCTTCTCCGCGATCACGATGGACTTCAGCTCGGTGAAGGCCTGGTCGAGCTGATCATTGATGATCAGGTAGTCGTAGCTGGCGACCCCCCGCTCCATCTCCGCGCGGGCGGCGAGCATGCGGTTGCGGATCACGTCCTCGCTATCGGTGCCCCGAGCCCGGAGGCGCCGCTCCAGCTCGTGGAGCGAGGGGGGGAGGACGAAGATCAGCACCGCGTCGGGGTACTTGCTCTTGATGGTGTTGCCGCCCTGCACGTCGATGTCGAAGACGGCGATGCCCCGGGAGGCCATCGCCTCCTCGGCGACACCTCGGCCGGAGCCGTAGAAGTTGCCGTGCACGGGCGCCCACTCCACGAAGTCGCCCCGGGTGATCATGGTCTGGAAGGAGAGCGTATCGATGAAGTGGTAGTCGACGCCGTCCTTCTCCGCGCCGCGGGGGGCCCGGGTGGTGTAGCTGACCGAGAAGCGCGCCGCAGGGAACTCGGCCAGCAGGCGGTGCGCGAGCGTCGTCTTGCCGGCGCCGGAGGGCGCGGAGAGCACGAGCAACAGGCCCGGAGCGGGGGTGATGGGGATCTGAGGGTTGGTGTTCATTCGATGTTCTGCACTTGCTCGCGAATGCGCTCGAGCTCGGCCTTGAGCTGAACGACGCGGTGGGAGAGCTCGGGGTGCTGGCTCTTGGAGCCGGTGGTGTTCACCTCGCGGTGCATCTCCTGGACGAGGAAGTCCATCTTGCGCCCGGCGGGCTCGCCCGAGGCGATCAGCGCCCGGAACTGATCGAGGTGCGAGGCGAGGCGGGTCATCTCCTCGGCGACGTCGGTGCGATCGGCGAAGAAGGCGACCTCCTGGGCGATGCGCTGCGGGTCGACGGTGCCGGTACGGGCGAGCTCGGCGATGCGCTCTTCCAGGCGCTTCTTGTACTCGTCGACGGTCTTGGGGGCGATGGCCCGCACCTCGCCCACCAGGGTGGCGACCAGCGCCAGCCGGTGCGAGAGGTCGGCGCCCAGGGCCACGCCCTCCTTCACCCGCATCGCGGTGAGGGCGTCGATGGCCGTGCCGAGGGCCTGCTCCACCGCGCGGGCGGCCGAGTCGAGGCTCACCTCCGGCTCGTCGAGGCGGATCACGTTGGGCTGCAGCGCCACGTCGCGCAGGGCGATCTCGTCGGGCACGCCGATGGCCGCGGCCAGCTCGGAGAAGGCGCGGCGGTACTCGCGGGCGAGGTGCACGTCGACGGTGGGCACGAGGCCGCCGGCGGTGCGGGAGGCGCGCTTGAGCGAGACGTCGATGGCGCCGCGGGCGACGCGCTCCTTCACCAGCTTGAGCACCAGCGGCTCGAGCGTGGCGAGCTCGCGCGACGAGCGCACCTTGATCTCGCAGAACTTGTGATTGACGGAGCGAATCTCGACGGCAATCTCTTCGCTCTCCACCGTGGCCCGGCCGGCGCCGAAGCCCGTCATGCTCCTGAGCATGGGGCGTGCGTACGGGCTTTCGACCCTCAGATCAACTCCGCAACCTCACCTGCGGACGGGGCCGAGCTTCGAGACCAGCGCGGTGGTGCTGTGAGCCTTGGGGTCGCCGGCGACGGCCACCCGCCCACCGTAGGCGAGCACCTCGTCGCGCTCGGGGATGCTCTCCGGGGTGTAGTCGGTGCCCTTCACGTGCACGTCGGGCTTCAAGGCGCGGAGCACAGCGCGCACGTCGGGCTCGTCGAAGAGCACCAGGAGGTCGGTACAGGAGAGCGCCGCGAGCAGCTCGGCACGCTCGAGCTCGGGCACCACCGGTCGGTCGGGCCCCTTGTAGGCGCGGGTCGAGGCGTCGGTGTTGATGGCCACCACCAGGCGATCGGCGAGGGCCCTGGCGCCGGTGAGGTAGCGCACGTGACCGACGTGGAGGAGATCGAAGACGCCGTTGGCGAGCGCGACCGAGAGGCCCTGGCGCCTCCACTCCGCCACCGCTGCCCGCGCGGATTCCAGGGAGACGAGCTTGTTCACGAGCCGAGCGCCCTCCGGAGCTCCGCCGACGAGACCGTGGCGGTGCCCTGCTTCTGCACGACCAGACCACCGGCGACGTTGGCGAGGCGTGCCGCGTCGTCCGGGCGGGCGCCCGCGCCGAGCGCCAGCGCGAAGGCGGCGTTGACCGTGTCGCCGGCGCCGGTGACGTCGACGACCTCGTCGGGCCCCCAGGCGGGGACGAGCGTCGGCGCGCGACGGGGCTCGAAGACGGCGAGGCCGCGCCGGCCGAGGGTCACGAGGAGCACCTTGCACGCCAGGCGGTCGAGCGCGACGCGACCGGCGACCAAGAGCTCGGCGTCGGTGGAGACAGGCAGCCCGGTGTAGGCGGCGAGCTCGGGCGCGTTCGGCTTGCAGACGGTGAAGCCCTCGAAGTTGGCGAGGCCGAAGCGGGAGTCGACGCAGACCGTTCCTCCCGAGATGGCATGGCGGCGGAGGGCTGCGAGCGTCTCGGGGCAGAGGACGCCGGCGCCGTAGTCGGAGACCACCGCGACGTCGGTCTTCGCGAGCTCCCTCGCGAGGCGGCCGGCCAGCGCGCGGCGCACCGCCGGCGGGAGCGAGCCGGTGACGCCGCGATCGATGCGGAGCATCTGCTGGCGGCTGGTGTTGACCCCGCCCGCGAGCACGCGGGTCTTGGTCTCGGTGTGGACGCCCCGCCCTCCTACGGCGGCGACCTCGATGCCCGCGGCGCCGAAGCTCTTGCGCAGGGCCCGGCCCATGGCGTCGTCGCCGAGCACGCCCAGGGCGGTGACGCGGCCTCCGAGGGAGCGGACGTTGGCCGCGCAGTTCGCCGCGCCGCCGAGCTTCACCTCGTCGCGCTCATGGCGGACCACGAGGACCGGGGCTTCACGGCTGACCCGCTCCGTCTGGCCGTAGAGGTAGTGATCGGCGACCAGATCGCCGACCACCAGCACGCGCACGCGGGAGAACTTCGAGAGGACTGACGCGGACACGGGGCGCCTTCTTTCACCCAGGCGCGCGCCGCACAAGAGAACGTGAAGGGAGGGCCAGGCGATCGCGGCCCCCTGGGAGGGATCGACGACGACATCGAAGACGCCTCCGAGAAACTCGACGAGCGCCCAGAGAGCGGCGCGCCGCTCGCCTCGTCGACGATTCGCTCGGCGCGGAGGACGTGCCCGGTGAACAGGGCGAGGGCCTGGGGTGGGGGCGCGTCCTCGCCGCGGGGGTGAGAAGCCCCGAAGGACCGGCACGCGAGCCTCGGCTCTCCGACGCTCGCCGCGAGGGAGGCCGCTTCCGACTCGTACACGGTCAGCTCGTGAGCGACGGCGGCCACCTGCGCCGTCGCCACCACCGGAAGCCGGCCGGACCGCCGGGCGAAGTCCGGCGCGTCGAACACGGTGGAACGCGCCGTCGAAGGCCGACGAGGACCGCCCCGGGCCGGCGAAGTGGGGGTGATTCGAATCTGGCCCCTTCGGGCCCACCTGCAACCAGACCTCCGCGCGGCCGTGGGACGACCGGCAGAGGTACCGACCGCCCTCGACGACGGACTCGGAGGCGCTCGCCGCCGGGCGGCTGACGAGGCTCAACAGATTGCTTTCGGAAGAGGCGGGGAAGCCGAAGGTGGAGAAGTGACTCGGCCTGATCCGAAGGCCAGCCGGAGGCGAGGTCGCGCCGGGCTCAATCCGTGAGCCGAGGTGCGAGCTCCGCCGGGAGCCCGAGCAGCGACGCCAACAGCTCGAGCCCCACGCTCACCTCGACGCCGAGCCGCAGTGCGCGCGCTTCGAAGGCGACGGGGACCCGCTCCAGGTCCTTCTCGGTCGTCACGACCTGGGCGGCGTGGCGCGACGCCGCCTGGCGCACCTGCTCGAGCTCCACCGGGGAGAACGGGTGGTGATCGGGGAAGAAGAAGCGCTCGACGACCTTCGCACCGAGCGACTCCAGGCTGGCGGCGAAGCGCTCGGGGCGGGCGATTCCCGCCACGGCGACCACCGGCGCGTGGCGGAGCGCGTCGACCGGGGTGAGCGACCCGTCTCGCGCGACGACGCCCATCACCGTGTGCCGAGCCGTGACCATCTTCGTGTCCAGGGAGGTGGTCGGCTGGGGGCTCCAGACGACGTGCGCCCGCGCGAGCGCCGACCTCGGCTCCCGCAGCGGCCCCGAGGGAAGCAGCCGGCCGTTGCCCTCTCCGCCCACCACGACCACGTCGACGTCGCGCGCGAGGCGCCTATGCTGGAAGCCGTCGTCGAGGATCACGAAGGTCACGCCGGACTTCGCGGCCTGTCGAGCGGTCGCCACGCGATCGGCGCCGACGATGACCCGGACGCCGGGCACCCGCCGGGCGATGAGCCGAGGCTCGTCCCCCGTGAGCTCGACCGGCGGCAGCGCCTCGCTCGAGAAGTCGACCACGCCGCGGCTCGAGCGCCCGTAGCCGCGGGAGAGCACGGCCACCTGTCGCCCCGCCCTCTGGGCCCACCGCGCGAGGAAGATCGTCACCGGCGTCTTGCCCGAGCCGCCGACCGCGAGGTTGCCCACGGAGACGACGCGGGGGCCCTCGACGCGTGCGGGACGGCGCAGCCCGACCCGGAACGACAGATCGACGAACCCGGCGCCCGCGCGCCACGCCACCGACGCCGGCCACAGAGCCAGCCGCGCGAGCGACACCGAGACGCCCGCGCGTTCGCCGTACCAGAGGGCGTCGAGGGACATCATCGAGGGCCCTCGTACAGCTCGAGCACGCGGCGCGCGATGGCTTCGTTGGACTCGAGCCGGGCCGAGGAGCGGCGGGGCGCGAGCGCAGCGAGGGCGATCTCCGCGGGCTCGGGTTGAACCAGCGCGTCGGCCGAGCGCGAGAGCCCGCCCTCGTCGACCGTCACCACGCGCACGCCACACGCACGGGCCTGAGCGCCGACGCGCGCGGCCCAGTCGTTCCCGAGCCCCAGCACCCACACCTCGTCGAGCGCCTGGAGCTGGGCCACGAACTCGGCCCCGCGCTGGTAGCCGGTGAACCGAACGCGCGCGCCCAGCCCGAGGCTCTCCACGAGGCTTTGGACTGCTCCGCGGCGGGCGCCGTCCCCGGTGAGGACCAGGGTCGCGTCGGGGTGCCGCTCGAGGAGACGGGCAAAGGCGCGCACCCCGAGCTCGTGGCGCCGCGACGGCTGGAAGGTCGAGACCATGCCGACGAGGGGGCCGTCGGGGAGGCCGAGGCGCTTTCGGAGCTCGACGCGGTCGCCCGGGGGCACGTACTCCGGCCCGACGAGCGGAGGCAGCACCATCACGCGGCGGCCGAGCAGCGCGCTGGCCAGCTCCTCGGTGGGGACCGTGTACGCGTCGGCGCGCGGGAGGCTCCAGCGCGCGGAGCGCGGCGCGTGGATCGAGCGCACCAGGCGAACGCCGCGAGGAAGCGCCAGGCGCGCGAGGACGTGGTCGTGCGAGAAGTGGCAGTGCACCACGTCGACCTCGAGCTTCCTCAGCGCGGCGAGGTCCTTCAGGACGGCGGCGAAGGTCGACTTCACCGAGAGCTCCAGCGGCACGCTCGAGGCCAGCCGGCGCGCGTCGACGTGCGGCGTGAGGAGCTCCTCCGCGGCCGCGGCTCGACGCTTGCGATCGAAGGCGACCGAGACCTCGTGCCCCAGGGCCCGCTGAGCCTCGGCCAGCAGCAGCAGCGATTCGGCGGGGCCGCTGAAGAACGGCGAGGCGAGGAGGTGGAGGATCCTCACGCGGCGCTCCGGGGGACCACGGCGTCGTCTTCCCCTGCGCGAAGATGACCGGGCCTCGACGCCGCTGGGGTTGAACGGCCGAGCGCGGACGCTTCTTCGCGCCCGCTCGGGCAGGTCCTCGGCTCGGCGCAGGCCAATCGATCGGAAGCCTCGGCCTTCGCGGGGAGGAATTCACCCGGCGTGGGCGACGCCCGGACCGAGCACTCGAGTCCGTGTGCCCCTTCGCGTCGTGATCCGCCGGGCCGCGCCGCGCTTGCCGATCGGGGTCTACCGCTCACGCCATGCTCCGGCGCTCGAGGAGACTGGCCAGCGCCTCGCCGTTGCGATCGCTCGCGCCCGAAACCTGCCGCACGGCCCCCCGGGCGAGCTCGCCCAGGGACGAGAGCTTCTCGGGCTGCGCGAGGAGCTCGGCCATGACGCGAAACAGGTGCTCGCCGTCGTTCACCTGAATGCCACCGCGCCCGACGAGCACGTGCACGGAGTCCTTGAAGTTCTCCATGTGCGGGCCGAAGAGCACCGGCTTTCCCTGCGCCGCCGGCTCGAGGATGTTCTGCCCGCCGCGCGAGGTGAAGCTGCCGCCGACGAAGACCAGCGTGGCGAGGCGGTAGGTGCGGGCGAGCTCTCCGATGCTGTCGAGGACCACCACGCGGGCCCCGCCGGGGTTTCCCTTCGAGCGGAGGCCAGCATGGAGTCCGCGCGCCTCGGCCAGCGCCACGATGCGGCTGGCGCGGTCGATGTAGCGGGGCGCGATGACCAGGTGCAGGTCGGGCGCTTCCGTCGCCAGCCGCTCGTAGACGCCGAGCAGGGTCTCCTCTTCACCTTCGTGCGTCGAGCCGGCGATCCACACCCGCGCGTTTGGCGCCAGGCCCAGCGCGGCGCGCAGGGAGAGATCTTCCCCGACGTCGGGCGAGGCGGCGAGCGCGTCGAACTTCGTGTTTCCGGTGACCATCACGCGGTCGCGCGGAGCGCCGAGGCTCAGCGCCCGCTCGGCCTCCTCGTCCTCGCGCATGAGGAAGAGGTCGATGTCCTTGAGCGGGTTCCCGATGGCGCGGAAGAAGAGCTTGTACTTGCCGAGGTGCGCCGCCGAGAAGCGCCCGTTGGTGAGCGCGATGCGAGCGCCCGAGAGGTGCGCGGCGCGAATGAGGTGTGGCCAGATCTCCGTGTACTCGAGCACCAAGAGGTCGGGCGCGAGGGCGGACACGGCGCGGCGGGTGGCACCCCACAGGTCCCACGGCGCGTAGACCACCCCGTCGATCTTCCCGGCGAGCCGCTCGCGCGCCATGAGGAAGCCGGTGTTCGTCATGGTGGTCATCATGATCTTCGCGGTCGGGAAGCGGGCCCGCAGGCGATCGATCATCGGCGAGAGCGCGAGCAGGTCTCCCGCCGAGGCGCCGTGCATCCACACGCGCGGGCCGGGCCCTTGGGGCACGTCGCCGGGCGCGTAGAAGCCCAAGCGCTGCCACATGCCGTCGCGCGTCTTTCGGAAGAGCGAGAGCATCGGCAGCGCCACCGCGAAGGCGAAGTAGCTGGCGATCACGTACAGCAGGCGCATCGTCGAGGGGCACTTGGCCAGAAGGCGCGGCGGGGAGCAACTGCGATTCCGGGCGCGTCAGGCGGCGTGCTGCCTCCGCCACAGCGAGGCATAGCGCCCGCCGGTGGCCAGGAGCGCGTCGTGGGAGCCCTGCTCGACCACCCTGCCCTGCTCCAGCACGACCACCTGCGCGGCGCGGCGGATCGAGGAGAGGCGGTGAGCGATGACCAACGCGGTGCGGCCCTCGAGCACGGTGTCCAGGGCGCGGAGCACGTCGCGCTCGCTCTCCGGATCGAGGTTGCTGGTGGCCTCGTCGAGCAGGAGCACCGGCGCGCCCGACAGCACCGCCCGCGCGAGGCAGAGCCGCTGGCGCTGGCCCCCGGAGAGCGTCACGCCCCGCTCGCCGATCGGGGTGTCCAGGCCCTTGGGCAGCGCTCGCACGAAGGCCTCCGCCTGGGCGACCGCGAGGGCCGCGGCGAGCTCCTCGTCCGACGCCCCTGGCCGGGCGACCAGGAGGTTCTCGCGCACCGTGGCGGAGAAGAGCATCGGCTCTTGGGTGACGAGGGCGAACTGGGCGCGGAGGCTGGCGCGGGTGGCGGTGGCGACGTCCCGGCCGTCGAGGGCGATGCGCCCCGCCGCGGGCCTCTCGAAGCCGAGGAGCAGCGTCACCAGCGTCGACTTGCCGCTGCCCGATTCGCCGACCAGCGCCGTGACCTTGCCCTTCTCGAGGGTCAGCGAGACGCCGTTGAGCACCGGGCGCTCGCCCCAGGCGAAGCCGAGGTCCTCCACGACCAGCGCCCGCGCCAGCGGCGGCAGCGGCTCGGCGCCGGGCAGCTCGGCCACCGGCGGGCGCAGTGAGAGGAGTTCCTCGAGCCGCTCGAGCCCGGCGGCGGCGGTCAGCGCGAACTGGCTCACCCGGCCGAGGTCCTTCGCCGGCTGGTAGAGCAGGATCACCGCGCCGAGGAACGAGACCAGCGCGTCGGGCTCCACCGCCTTCGACGCCACGGCCCACGCGAGCGAGCCGGCGATGGCCGCCGAGGCCAGCACCTCCATGATGCCGGGGACGCCGGCGCGGGCCCAGCCGGCTCGAGAGAGCGCGCGCTCGACCACCGCGGTGTGGCGCGAGAAGCGGGAGAGCTCCGCCGCCTCTGCGTTGAAGGCCTGCACGGTGCGCAAGGCCCCCAAGCCCTCCTGCACCTGCCCGGCGAGCGTGCCGAGGCCGGCCTGCCCTTCCCGGGTGCGGGCGAGGAGCGAGCGGGTGAGCCGCGACGCCGGCCAGACCGCGATGGGCACCGCCAGCGAGGCGAGGAGCGCCAGCTTCCAGCTCAGGGCGAAGGCCACCACCACCAGCACCGCGATCTGCAGGGTGTCGCGCAGCCACGAGGCGACCGTGTAGGTGGCGGCCTGCTCCACCGCCGCCACGTCGGAGGTGAAGCGGCTCAACAGATCGCCCGAGAGCCGCCGCGAGAGCTGGGTGGGCGAGAGGTCGAGCAGGCGGGTGAAGACCTGTCGCCTCAAGTCCACCACCACCTGCTGGCCGAACAGCCCGACGAAGTAGAACTGGCCGAGGTAGCCGGCGCCCTTCACCGCGCCGATGACGATCACCACCAGGGGGAAGGCCCAGAGCAGCTTCTCGCGAGGCCAGGTGGCGACCTGGGGGGCGATTCTCTCCACGAGCCCGAGGCCCTCGCGGCCGCCGGAGAGCAGGAAGCGCAACGCCGGCCCCATGAGCCAGGCGTAGGCCCCGGTGGTGAGCGCGACCACCGCCATGCAGGCGAAGGAGAGGCCGAGCAGGCGCCAGTGGGGCCGCCCGAGCACGAGCAGGCGGCGCATGGCGTCGATGAGTGGGGACTGCCTCACGGGGCGGGCACTTTACACAGAACGAGCCCGAGGCTACGGGCTCGGCGCATGGACGTGCTGGTCGTCGCCGGCGAAGCCTCGGGAGATGCCCACGCGGCCGATCTGGTCGCGGCGTTGAAGGCCTCGCGGCCAGACCTGCGCTTCTTCGGCATGGGCGGCCCGAAGCTCGCCGCGCTCGGGGTGGAGCTCGTCCACGGCGCGCACGAGATCTCGGTGATGGGCATCGTGGAGGTGCTGCCGAAGGTGCCGCGCATCTTGAAGGTGATGGACGATCTGGCGCGGGCGGCCGAGGCGCGGCGGCCGGCGTGCGCGGTGCTGGTCGACGTGCCCGACTTCAACTTGAGGCTCGCCAAGCGGCTCAAGGCGCTCGGCGTGCCCGTCGCGTACTTCGTGAGCCCGACGGTGTGGGCCTGGCGCGAGGGTCGCACCAAGACCATCGCCCGGCGCGTCGATCGCATGCTGTGCATCCTCCCGTTCGAGGAGGCGTTCCTCAAGGCGCGCGGGGTGAACGCGACCTACGTCGGAAACCCGGTGCTCGATCAGGTGCCGCCGCCCGCGGAGCGCGCGCACTTCCGCCGGGCCCTCGGCCTGGACGTCGCGAGGCCGGTGCTCGGGCTGCTCCCGGGGAGCCGGCGCTCGGAGCTCTCGCGGCTCTTGAGCCTGATGGTGGAGAGCGCCAAGGCGGTCGCGGCGACGCACCAGGGACTCCAGGTGGTGGTGCCGGTCGCGCCGGGGCTTCCGCGCGAGGGTATCGCGGCCGCGTTCGAGGGCACGGGGCTCGTGCCGGTGCTGGTCGACGGCCGGGCGCCGGAGGTGGTGGGCGCGGCGGACGTCTCCATCGTCGCGTCGGGCACCGCCACGCTCGAGGCCGCGTTGATGCGCCGGCCCTTCGTCGTGGTCTACCGGGTGGCCCCCCTCACCTACTGGGTTGGCCGGGCGATGGTGAAGGTTCCCTTCTTCAGCCTGCCGAACCTGCTCGCGAACCGCGCGGTGGTGCCCGAGCTGTTGCAGGGCGAGGCGACGGCGGCGCGCGTGGTGAGCGAGGTGGAGCGGCTGTGGTCGGGCCCTGGAGAAGCGGCCTGTCTCGAGGGCCTCGACGAGGTGCGCCGGACGCTCGGGCCTCCCGGCGCGGCGGCGCGGGCGGCGGCCGAGGTGGCGTCGCTCATTGCAGCATGTTCACGTTGAGCGTGGTCGTCTCGCCCGGCTTCACCTCGGCCTGCTCCTTCTTGCGCAGCTCCTTGGGCAAGGACGGATCGTTGACCACGAACTCCACCGAGTAGCTGCCTTCGTAGAGCTCCACGCGCTGGTGCGAGAGCCCGGCGCAGACCTGCACGCCGTTGACGAACATGACCGCGAAGGGGGTCGCGTTGAGATCGAGCGTCCCCTTCTTCAGGCGCAGGATGATGGGCTTCTTCTCGCCCGGCTTGAGCTCGAGCGTGACGAAGCGCTTCAGGTTGGCCTCCTTGTTCACGAGGATGATCGAGTGGCGCCCGGCCGCGAGCTCGAGCTCGATGGGCGAGCGGCCGTACTTCTTGCCGTCGACCGCGACGTCCATGAGCGGGTCGGTGTCCACGGGGACCACGGCCGCGCGGAGGTCCTTCGCCGGCGGCGGCTTCGGCAGATCGGCTTTCGGGGCCGGGTTCGGCCGCATCGCCGTCGAGGGTGGCGTCACCGGCTCGGGCGGCTTCACCTCGGCGACACCGGCGTCGACCCCCCCCGGCGCCTCAGGCTCGACCGCGGCGACCGTGGGACCCGCGTCCACGACCTCGATGCCCGCCGCCTGAACCTCGGGCACCGACGCGTCGGCGACGAGCGGAAGGTCGACGCCCACGGGCAGATGCTCCGGCGCCACCTCGCGCCCGAAGAACCACCAGCCTGAGCCGGCGAGCACGACGACGAAAAGGCCCAGGCCCACCAAGAGCCCGGCGTTGCTCCGCGGCACCACCAGCGGCTCGTCGCCAACCGGCGCGTGCAGGCTGAGCGGCGCGAGCTCAGGGTTCGCGGCCAGCGCGGCGGTGGCGGAGCGCGGCGGCGCGGCGGTCGGCTGCACCGGCGCCTCCGTGGTCTGCCGGAGCGAGCCGGGCTGCTCGGCGGGCGCCACGGGCGCGTCGGGCACCTTGGGCTTCTTGAAGGAAGGCTCGGTGCGCGAGTGTCCGAGGGCCTTGAGATCGTCGGTCGGAGCGACGCCCGGCGCGTACATGACGGCGCTGGCCGGCTGCTCGACCTCCGTCTTCTTGCTGGGCGTCCAGGTGTTGTCGGTGGCTGCGCTCCCGTCCGAGGGCGTGGAGGCCTGCGCCGGATCTTCGGGGACGACGTTCTCCTCGGAGACCGCGACCTCGGAGGCGACGATCTTGAAGAGCCTGAGCAGATCGTTCTGTCCGAGTTGCCGCCGCTCGTAGAGGAGATACTTCTCGAGGTCCTCCTTCACGTGCTGCGCCGTGGGGTAGCGACCGGCGGGGTCCGGGTGCAGGCAGCCGCCCAGGATGAGGCGGAGAGGCTCGGGGATGTTGGGCCGCAGCTGCTCGATGGGGCGAATGCGCGAGGCCCGCGCGTTGTCGATCTGCTCGACCTCGAGGTTGCCCTGAATGGCGCGGACGTTGGTGAGCAGCTCGTAGAGCACGAGGCCGAGCGCGTAGACGTCGACGCGGCGATCGATCTCCTGCCCCGTCACCTGCTCGGGCGACATGTAGGGGTACTTGCCCTTCACCAGGCCCGCCTGCGTGCGGTGCATGGCGTTGGAGGCCTTGGCGACGCCGAAGTCGATGATCTTCACCACCCCCGCGGTCGACAGGAGGATGTTGTGCGGGGTGACGTCGCGGTGAATGATGTTGAGCGGCTGGCCCTCGCGGCTCTTGGCTTCGTGCGCGTAGTGCAGCGCCCCCGCGGCATCGGCGACGATGCGCGCGCAGAGCTCGGGCGACATCAGCTCGCCCTGGCGCTCGTGCTCGAGGCTGATGGTCATCAGGTCGAAGCCCGGCACGTACTCCATCGCCAGGTAATAGACGCCGTTGACCTGGCCGAGGTCGTAGATCTCCGCGATGCCCGGGTGATGGAGCTGCGCGAGGATCGCCGCCTCGGACAAGAACATGCGGACGAAGTCGGGGTTCGCGCACAGGTGCGGGTGCGGCTTCTTCACCACGCAGGTGCCGCGTGGACCCTTGGCGAGAAAGACGTCGGCCATGCCGCCAGCGCCGATGCGTCGCTCGAGGATGTAGGGACCCAGCTTCTCCGCCATGGAGCCCGAGTGTTAGCACGACCCCCTCGAGGTCCGCGCCAACCTCTTTCAACTGGGAGGATTGCACGGTATGCGGCCGGCATGAACCCGGCCCTCGTCATCATCCCGACCTACAACGAGCGCGAGAACCTCGAGCCCATCGCTCGGGCAGTGCTGACCACCGAGAAGCGCTGCGACATCTTGGTGGTCGACGACAACAGCCCTGACGGGACGGGGAAGCTCGCCGACGAGCTCGCCGCGAAGGAGCAGCGCATCAAGGTGCTCCACCGCGAGAAGAAGGAGGGCCTCGGCCGCGCGTACCTGCACGCGTTCAAGTGGGCGCTCGAGCACGGCTACCAGTACGTCGTCGAGATGGACGCGGACTTCAGCCACGACCCGCGCTACCTGCCGGGGCTCCTCGACGCGGCGCAGGGCGGGGCCGATCTGGTGCTGGGCTCGCGCTACGTGACCGGTGGCGGCACGGTGAACTGGGGCGTGGGCCGCCAGCTCATCAGCCAGGGCGGCTCGCTCTACGCGCGCACCATCTTGGGCGTGAAGGTGCGAGATCTCACCGGCGGCTTCAAGTGCTTCAACCGGCGCGTGCTCGAGTCCATCGACCTCGACGGGGTGCGATCGTCGGGCTACGCGTTTCAGATCGAGCTCACCTACCGCGCCATCAAGGCGGGCTTCACGGTGAAGGAGATTCCCATCGTCTTCGAGGATCGCCGCGTCGGGCAGTCGAAGATGAGCCGGAAGATCTTCGCCGAGGCCGTGACGATGGTGTGGAAGCTCCGGTTCAACGTGTGATCTCCACCTTCGCCATCGCGCTGCCCGCGGTGCTCTTCATCGTCGATCCGATCGGCGTGGTGCCGCTGTTCGTGGCGATGACCGCGGGTGACAGCCCGGAGAAGTGCAAGCGCATGGCTCGGCGGGCGACGCTGGCGGCGACCTTCCTGCTCGTGTTCTTCGCCCTCTTCGGGCACGTGATCTTCCGGGTGTTCGGGGTGACGCTGCCGGCGTTCCGGGTGGCGGGCGGGCTCTTGCTGTTGCTCACCTCGCTGGACATGCTCCGCGCGCGCCCGGCGGCGACGCGCACCAGTCCCGAGGAGACGAAGGAGGGCACGGAGCGGGAGGACATCGCACTGGTGCCGCTGGCGATGCCCCTGCTCGCCGGGCCGGGCGCCATCGCCACGGTGATGGTGCTGATGGCCGAGCACGGCAAGACGTTCGGCGGCGCGGTGGTGATCCTCGCGTCGATTCTGCTCACGGGGCTGGCGACGTGGTTCGTGATCTCGAGCGCCAAGCACATCAAGAAGGCGCTCGGGCACTCGGGGATCATGGTGCTGGAGCGCGTCTTCGGCCTGATCCTCGCGGCGATCGCGGTGCAGTTCGTGTTCGACGGCGGGCGGGTGCTGCTGGCGGGCTGAGCTCACCTGCCGGCAAACGCTGCCGGCCGCCGTCGGCTCAGGCAGTGAGCGCGTGTCTCGCGCAGGTTCCTATGGCGGTCAGAACCCGTGCTTGCGCATGGCCACGTTGGCCAACAGCCCGATGCCGATCATCACCGACACCATCGAGCTGCCCCCATAGCTCATCAGCGGCAAGGTGATCCCCGTGATGGGCAACAAGCCCGTCACCATCCCGATGTTCTCGAAGACCTGCCAGAAGATCATCGCCGCCACGCCGACCGCGAGGTAGGTGCCGAAGCGCTCCTTCGCCCCGACCGCCACCAGCAGCGAGGTGCTGAGCAAGACGCCGTACAGCAAGAGCAAGAAGACGCACTTCAGGTAGCCCTGCTCCTCGGCCCAGACGCTGAAGATGAAGTCGGTGTGCTGCTCCGGGAGGTAGCGCAGGCCGGTCTGGGTGCCTTGCATCCACCCCTTCCCGTCCATGCCGCCCGAGCCCACGGCGATCTTCGACTGCATCGAGTGGTAGTTCGAGCCCTTCAGATCGCTGGTGGGGTCGAGCCAGCTCGAGATGCGGTTGTCCTGGTGCTTCTTCAGGACGTGCCGGACGATGGTCCACCGCGGCTCGGGCTGGGGGCGCACGTAGTCGTTCCACAAGACGCCGACGCCGGCGAGCGCCACCACCCCGAGCGTCGCCAGCACGTACCACTTGGGCCGGGCGAACAAGAGCACCGTGCCCGCGGTGAACGTCATCATCAACGCGGTGCCGAGGTCCGGCTGCACCAGCACCAGCACCGTGGGCACCATCGCCAAGACCGTCGGCGGCACCAGGCGCAAGAGCCCGTAGCTCGGCTCGCTCGGCCGGTGATCGTCGTGGAAGTACTTCGCCAGCATCAGCACCATGCCGATCTTCATGAACTCGGCGGGCTGAACGCGGAAGGGGCCGAGCACGAACCAGCTCTCGGCGCCCTTGGCACGGTGGCCGAAGAAGCGCAGCGCGATGAGGGCCACGATGTTGAGCGCGTAGACGGGGATGACGAGCTGCTGAATCACCCGGTGGTCGAGCCACGCGATGACCAGCACCACCGCGACTCCGACGCCGAGGTAGAGCGCCTGGCTCATCCACACCGAGTTGCCGCTCGGGCGCGAGGCCGAGGCCAGGTTGTAGAGCCCCACCAGCCCCAACAGGATCGTCGCGATCAGCAACGTCCACGGCACGTTGGCGAACAGCCGCCGCTCCCCGCGCAACTCCATCTCAGTGCACCTCCACGGGCTGCGGCGTGCCGGCGACCTGCGACGGCCCCGCGTCGGCCGCGCCGGCGGCGAGGCCGGTGGTGCCCGGGTCCTTCGGCGGCGGCGGCCCCCACTTGATCGGCGGCGGCGGCTTCGGCGGCTTGTAGCCCGGTCCGAAGGCCTGGCCGTCGGTCTTTCGCAGCTCGAAGTACTTGGCGAGCAGCGCCGAGGCCGCCGGCGACGCGTCGGTGCCGCCGTGGCCGCCGTGCTCGTTGAGCACCACCACCGCGATCTCCGGGTCCTCCGCGGGGGCGAAGGCGGCGAACCAGGCGTGGTCGCGCTCGAAGAAGTCCATCTGCGACTCCTTGAGCCGCGCCCCCTGGGCGAGCCTCAAGACCTGCGCGGTGCCCGTCTTGCCCGCGACGGTCACGTCGGGCAGCCGCGCCCGCAGTGCCGTGCCGCCCGGCTCGTTCACCACCGCCACCAGCGCGTCGACCAGCAGCGCGTGCTGCTCGGGCGTCATGTCCATCTTGCGGGTGAGCACGGGCTGGAACTCCTTCACCACCTCGCCCGCCGGCGTCTCCAGCTTCCGGACGATCTGCGGCTGCCACACCAGGCCGCCGTTGCCGATGGCGGCGTACATCACCGCGAGCTGCAGCGGCGTCACGTTCACGTCGCCCTGGCCGATGGCGGTGTTGAGCGCCATGCCCTTCTGGTAGCCGCCGGGGGTGGTGCGATCGTGGTACGCGCTGTCGGGCATGATGCCGGGCACCTCGGCCACTCCGCTCAGGCCCGTCACCGCGCCGAGCCCGAAGGCCTTGCCCACCTTGGCGATGGGGTCGATGCCGAGCAGATCGGCCGCGTGGTAGAAGTACGTGTCGCAGCTCTGCTGAATGGCCTTGCGCGCCTGCACCGCGCCGTGGCCCGACTCCAGGTGGCAGCGCCAGACCCGGGAGCCGAGCGAGTAGCTGCCGGGGCAGACCACGGTGGAGCTGGGCGTGTAGACGCCGGAGCTGAGCGCGGCCAGGAGCGTCACCGGCTTGAAGGTCGAGCCTGGGTGGTAGTGCTCGGCGCCGGCGCGGAAGATCATCGGCTGCAGCGGGTCCTCCGAGATCTGCGCGAGGCGCTGCGGCGAGACGCGCCCGGTCATCTCGTTCGGATCGAACGAAGGGCGGCTCACCATCGCGAGCACGAAGCCGGTCTTGGCGTCGAGCGCGACGATGGCGCCGGCCCGCCCGGGGAAGACGCGCTCCGCCTCGGCCTGCAGCCGCGCGTCGATGGAGAGGATCATGTTGTTGCCCGGCCGGGGCGGCACCACGTCGCGCTCCAGGATCTGCCCGCTCACGTCGCGCATCATCTGCCCGCGCGCGTCGACGACCTGCTTCACCCAGCCGTCCTGTCCGCGCAGATCGCTCTCGAAGCTGCGCTCCAGGCCGCGGCGGCCGGTGTACTCACCCATGGCGTACGGCGGGCGCTCGGCCTCGGCGGAGCCGTTGAGGCTCACCAGCTCCTTCTGCGTCACCTCGGCCATGTACCCGAGCACGTGCGCCAGCGCGGTGCCCGAGCGGTAGTGGCGGTGCGGCACCGGCTCCACGTCCACGCCGGGCAGCAGGTAGCGTTGGGCGGTGAGCACGTCGAACTCCTCGCGGGTCAGATCGACCTGCGCCACCATCGGCTGGTAGCGCTGCGGGCCGTGCGCCGCCTTCACCTGGGCCTCGAGGGCCCGCACGCGCTCCTCGTCCCAGGCCAGGGCCGCCGCCAGCCGGGGAATCACCTCCACCGCGCACTTGAGGCAGAAGGCCGGGGTGATGAAGACGTCGAAGCTCGGCCGCGAGTCGACCAACACTTCGCCGCGACGATCCTTCACCAGCCCGCGTGGGGCGCGCACGCGCACGTCCTTGAACTGGTTGTCGACCGAGAGCGCGAGGAACTCCTCGTACCGAATCACCATCAGCCGGTAGAGGTTGCCGGCGAGCACCACCAGCCCCAGCGTCACCATCGCCATCAGGGCGTAGACCCTGGGCTTCAAGTCTTTGGTGTCGGCGGCGCGCTCGAGCTTCATCAGCGCAGCACCCCGGGCTCCGGGCGGTCCCCGGGCTCGATGCGCCGAAGCAGCGGCCACAGCACCACCCCCACCAGCGTGGACAGGAGCACCTGCAGCGGGAGCCCCGACAGGGAGCGCACGTGGCCTTCGCCGGACCGCGAGGTGAGCCAGGTGAAGCCCAGCGCCAGCACCGCGTGGGCCACCGTCGCGATGGCCACGAAGAGGGCATAGGAGCCGCGCGAGCGCCCGTCGAGCAGCTGTCCCGCGCCGCGCACGAAGAGGAAGGCCAGCACCGCGAGGAAGGGGAAGAGCCCGGTGGGCCGGCCGGTGAAGACGTCGAGCAGGTAGCCGACCGCGAAGGCCGAGAACGCGCCCTCCAGCGTCGTGGCCCTCAAGGCCAGGTAGACGACGAGCGCCATGCTCACGTCGACGTGCACCACCTCGAGCCCGAGGCTCTTCACCACCACGCTCTCGATGGCGAGCAGGGCCAACGCCAGCGCGCTGAAGGACAGGAACTTCATCGCCCCCCGCCCTTCTCCACGCTGGCCGCGGGCAGGAGGGCCCCGGTCGGCACCACCAGCACCTCCTCGAGGCGGTGGAGCTCGACCGCGGGGACGATCTCCCCGGAGAGGAACATGCCCACCGACGGCCGCTTGACGCCGTGGAGCGCCCCGACCAGGAGCCCCCGCGGGAAGACGCCGTCGGTGCCGGCGGTGACGATGGCGTCCTGGTCCTGCGCGTCATCGTCCTTGAGAACGAACTCCAGGGAGAGCCCCTTCCCGTCGCCGGTGCCGGAGGCGGTGCCGCGCACGCGCGAGCGCTGGGTGACCACGCCGATGCGGCTCGCGGGATCGGTGAGCAGCATCACGTCGGCCGACCCGCCCACCGCCCGCACCACCTGCCCCACCACCGCGCCCATCGGCAGGCCGTCCTTCGACGTCACCGGCGTGAGCACCGCCATGCCGGCGTGCACGCCGTCCTTCTCGCCGCGATCGATGCGCAGCGAGTGGAACTGCGGCGAGGGGTTCAGGCCCACCACCCGCGCGAGGATCTCCTGATCGACGGTGCCGCCGAGGTAGTCCAGCGCGCGGCGCAGGCGCTCGTTCTCCGCCCGAGCCTCCTTGAGCGCGTTCACGTCGGCCCGGGCCTCGGCCAAGGCGACCCGGCACTCCCCCACCTCTTCGTGAGCGCCCCGGAGCGCGACGTAGCCCGACGCCGTCGAGCCGAGGACGTCGGCGACCCAGGTCAGCGCGCCCTGCAGCGGCGAGGAGAGCGCGAGCACGAAGCGGTCGACGAGGTTCGGCTCGCGGCCCTTGTGCCCGCTCGCCAGGAAGCTGCCCAACGGCACGAGGAGCAGAATCCCCACGATGAGCGGCTCCCGATGGCGCGTGAGGAAGCGAAACATGAGGTTCAGGGGTCCCGGGGGCTCAAAGCCCTTGCATGTTGTGGGGGCCGATCCTACAGGTCAAGCCTTCGAACTAACCAACC